>QIAP01000061.1 GCA_003225075.1 Acidobacteriota bacterium
TTGCATGCGTTTCGTGTGCTACGTCACGGAATTTTAGACGGAAAGCCTACGCGAGTGCAACGCTGCAATGGCTTTGGGCGATGGCGATTTGACGCTTTCGTTTGTCGCGCGCAACCGTCCAATCTGCAACTGGCTTGGTGAGGCTGCGCTCGAAGAATGAGATCGATCATCTACCTTGTACTCCGCTACTGCCTGCTACTGGCGCTGGTCCCCATTTTGTTCGCGGAGAATGGCCCTGGCAGCCCTGATCGGTCAGCAGCGATCCCGCGGATACAACAGCCACCGACACTCGAGGACTTCCTCACCATGGAGCCCAGCCCACGTATAGCTGGCAAAATGGCAAGGATCGAGGGATTTCGGCAATGGACCCCCCACGATGGGCAGCCTGTAAGCCAGCGCACCATCGCCTATTTAGCGTACGACGACAAGAACTTCTATGCGGTGTTCGTCTGTTTTGATAACGAGCCGGGCAAGATACGCGCTCACCTCGGTCATCGTGACGACATCTGGGACGACGACTTTGTGGATATCTGGATTGATAGCTTCCACGATCACCGCCGCGCTTACGAGTTTGTGGTCAATCCACTGGGCCTGCAAGGGGACGGCCTCGCCACCGACAACAGCGAAGACTTCAGCTTTGACACAGTTTGGGACTCACGCGGGCAGATCAACCAGCAGGGATGGGTCGCTTGGTTCGCCATCCCGTTTAAATCGCTGCGCTTCACCAAAGCTCCAGTCCAGACATGGGGCATCACTCTGCAGCGCGAAATCCATCGCGCCAACGAGAAATCATTCTGGCCATATACTACGCATCGCGAAGAAGGAATCATCTCCCAGAATGGCGAGATACGAGGACTGGAAAATATTTCGCCTGGGCGCAATATGCAATTCATACCCTATGGCCTGTTTCGCTCTTTCCGTGGCCTCGATCTACGGGATCCTAACGTTCCAAGATTCAATTCGCGTGCGGCAAAGTTCGATGGCGGCCTGGACTCTAAGTTCATCATCAAGGACAGCCTGGTCCTGGACACTACCATCGAACCAGATTTCAGCCAGGTTGAATCCGACGAACCGCAAGTGACCGTCAGCCAGCGCTTTGAAGTCTTCTTCCCCGAGAAGCGGCCGTTTTTTCAGGAGAATTCGAATTATTTCGATACGCCCATAAATTTATTTTTTACGCGCCGCATTGTTCACCCGCAGGTTGGATCGCGCCTCACCGGCAAGATAGGAAAATACTCGCTGGGCATTCTGCTGGCCGACGACCGTTCGCCCGGATTGCTGGTTCCAGATAACGATCCGCTAGCCAATAAACGCGCCTATTTCGCCATTGGGCGGATCAGCCGCGACATCCTGAAGGACTCCAACATCGGATTGATGTACACCGATCGCGAGTTTGATGGCAGTTTCAACCGCGTCGGTGGTGTGGACGCCACCATCCGGCTCTCGAAGACTGTGGTCAGCAGGTTCCAGGCGGTCGAGAGTTCCACCCTGCAGACCGACGGCACATATCTAGCCGGCCCTGCATTTGAAGGTGACATCAGCCGAAATGGGCACAGCTTCAACGCCGATCTTCACTACAGGGGGCGCAGCGACGGCTTCCGCACCGAGACCGGCTTCGATCCTCAGCCCGATATTCACAACGAGGACCTCTTCGTCTCTTACAACTTCTGGCCCAAAAAGTATCTTCTGCGCTGGGGACCGCAGTTTGAGACTTATCGTATCGACGATCATGAAGGCAATCGCCTGAATTGGGGCTACATTCCGGAATTCTTTTTCGAGATGCCGCGACAGACTCGTCTAACCCTGGGCTACGCTGAGGAAGCCGAACTTCTCCGTCCGCGCGATTTCTCAGTGCTGGCGCAAAACAAGGATTTTCTCCGCAATACCAAGCTCTTCTTCTTCCGCACGGCGCCCACCAAGCAAATTATCTTTGATATCGACTGGCGCTGGGGTCGCCGCATCAACTACGCGCCGCCGGCCGGCGTCGATCCGTTCCTGGCGCGACGAAACAGCGTGACCACCGATCTCAGCATCATTCCCACCAGTCACCTGCGCATCGACAACACCTACCTTTGGTTTCGCCTTGGTGACTTCAACGACCGTGGTGCTGCCTTCAACAACCACATCATTCGCTCAAAGTGGAATTACCAATTCACGCCCAAGCTCTCGGCCCGCATCATTATGCAGTATTCCGCCGTACTCGCTAATCCGGCCTTCACCAGCCTGGCCACTACAAAGAACCTGAATGCGGATTTTCTCATCTCTTATCTCGTCCACCCCGGCACCGCAGTATATGTCGGCTATAACAGCAACCTTCAAAACCTGGATCACAGCTTGGCTCTCGATCCCGACGGAAACCTGGTCCGCACGCGAGACTCCTTCATCAACGACAGCCGGCAGTTTTTCGTGAAGGTGTCCTACTTATTTCGGTTTTGAGGTTATGAAAAACTCAGAAGGTCTTTGGTGTCCTTTACTTGCTCTCTCTCGATTTCGGATCGTTCCGGGCGTCGAAGTAGTGCGTGTCGGTTGGACCATAGCCGGAAATTTCGACAATTACAGCTTCGGCGTCCGTGCGCGCAAAGTGATTGTGACCTATGCCACCCGGTTCCGAGTACACGCTTCCCGGGGGAAGCGTCTTCAGAGACTTGGCATCGAAATGATCGCCATAGCCGAAGTGCCACTCCCCCGAAACAACTGTTGCTATGCGATCGTCCCGGTGCGAATGTGCCTGGATCGTGGTGTGCGGGGAAACGAACAACAGAATCGTGTAAAAGTTCGGTCTTGAAGGATCACCGAAGACCACTTTCGTATGTACCCCGGGGAGGCCGGAACTCCCGATCTGATTGCTGTCGAGCGCGCTCGCCCGAATTTCTTGAGGCGTCATGCGCATCTCGGGAAGAGATTGAGAGATTGCAGCAGAAGGTGCTGATAGAAACACGGCGGCGATAACCAATCTCATAGACATTGAGGGACCCCTCGCGTTCTAGCTTTACGCATCAACGCAAGGAGCGTGTTGGCCGGATCTCACAAAAATTTCTGCAGAGCCTCCGTCGTCTCCTTAGGCCGCTCTTCCAGCACCCAGTGTCCGGTATCCTTCAACACTACGACGGTTACATCCGAAGCGACTAACTTCATCTGTTTTGCTAGCGCTTCGCCGAGGGCTTTCTCGCCGCCAATCACTAGCACCGGCATTGGCAGCTTGGTCTGAGAGAGCTGAGCGAAATCCTTTGCGGCCTGTTGGAACGAAACGAAGTAGGCCCACCCAGCGCGCATCCGTCCGGGCCGGGAATAGGCCGCGGTGTAGGCTTTCCGATCCGCTTCAGGAAGGGAGCGCGTCTTATCGGCGGCAAAGTCGTTCCAGAAGTGCTCGAAGTATGTGCGCTCGCGACCTTGAACCAGGGCTTGGGGTGTAGGACCGTTAAAGCGGAAGTGCCAGAAGCCAGGATCGTTGTAAATAGTTTCCCACTCACCCACGCCCGGAAGAAAGGCGTCCATCACAACAAGTTTTTGAACCTCCGCCGGGAATTGTGCGGCGTAGGCATAGGCGACCATGAGGCCGATATCATGACCGACGACTTCTGCTTTCTGGACGCCGAGCGAGCGGGCAAGCGCATGAATGCGTATGGCGGACGTCTTCATATCCAGGCCATCCGCCGGGATAGCCGAATCTCCTATCCCAGGCAGGTCCGGCGCGATCACGGTAAATCGTTCGGCGAGTCCTGGGATGATCGGCTTCCACATGAGCGAGGTCTCGGCATAACCGTGCAGCAAAATGAGCGGCGTGCCGTGGCCAGCAGTCAGGTAGTGCAACTTAACACCATCGACCTCTGCGTCACGCGAGGAGATGGTCGTGCCTGCGGGATTTGCATATGTTGTGGCAAACAGTCGGGTGGCCAGAAAAAGTAAGCTGAAGACGGCCAGGCTTACGCAATGTTTCAAAGCTCGCTTCATGAAAAAATCCTTTGTTAGAGAGATAGTCGTGGCTTTACTGACGCCACGTTTCGGGGCGGCGGAAACTCGATCCCAGTCGCGGGAATGTTCGTTAGTGCCCTTTTTCTCTTCGCTTTTGACGGTGCTCCACAGCAATGTAAGTGACCGTGTCCCAGGCATTGTGAATCCCGACGAACAAAAGCAAGAGCGAGGTCGTAGCAATCACGAATAGAGACGCCGTGGGATGCCACGCGAGCAGGATCGCTGCCGCTAGCAATCCTGCGTACCCGACCAGGGGGAGTCCGGCATACCAGAACCAATCCTCGGCGTCCGGGGCATAGCTGGTCTGCCGCCGCGCGTGCCTGATGACCACGATCGCGTACGCGACTCCCGCCGCTCCGCAGGCCTCCAAGACGAACCCAGCATTGGAGAGCGCTTGCCACGGCGCGCTCAAGACCGCCGAGACCAGCAGGACGGCGCAGAAGTGTACCACCGTCGGCGTACCGAAGGCGCGAATTTCCAGCATGCCACCCGCCGATTGCGCTTCAGCGACCAGAGCGATCACTACGAACTGCAGCCCGGTCAATGCTCCGGCCGACGAGCCGACTATGACATAGAAACTTTCCCAACGCGCAAGCGGTGAGAGCGCGGCTTCTTCCATGATCATGGCATCCTCGCTTGAAGACACTGCTGCCCGCTGACTGTGATAAACGAACTCCCCGGCCTCGCAACAAACGCGAAAGGCCAGGCACTCGGTTACGCTGCTGCTTTCGCGCTGCGCTTGAAAAAGGTAAGCAGTTCCTCGTTGACCTGGTCTTTGAGGGTCGAGCACATGCCGTGTGGCGCCCCCTGATAGATTTTCAGTGTAGCTCCCTTAACAATCTTGGACGAGAGCATGGCGGAGGCACCGATGGGCACGATCTGATCGTCGTCCCCATGGAGGATGAGCGTTGGCACATCGAACTTCTTGAGATCTTCCGTGAAATCCGTTTCCGAGAAAGCCTTAATGCAGTCGAAGACAGCTTTGTGTCCAGCGATTATCCCCTGTAACCAGAACGAGTCGCGCAAACCTTGCGAGACCTTGGCGCCTGGCCGGTTGGCGCCGTAGAACGGCGCGCTGAGATCTTTGAAGAATTGCGAACGATCGGTGAGGACTGTGGCGCGAATCTGGTCGAATGCGTCCATTGGCAGGCCGCCGGGATTGGCGGCGGTTTTCAGCATCAACGGCGGCACCGCGCCGATCAGCACGGCCTTGGCGACACGTTTGGTGCCGTGGCGACCAATATAGCGGGCGACTTCGCCGCCACCAGTAGAGTGACCGACATGGATCGCGTTTTTCAGGTCAAGCGTTTCAACCAGGGTTGCGAGATCGTCGGCGTAGGTATCCATTTCATTGCCGTCCCACGGCTGGCCGGATCGGCCATGGCCGCGGCGATCGTGCGCGATGCAGCGGTAGCCGCGGTCGGCCAGGAACAGCATCTGGTCTTCAAACGCGTCCGCGCTCAGTGGCCAGCCATGACTGAAGACTACCGGCTGTCCTTTGCCCCAGTCCTTGTAATAGATCTGCGTGCCATCTTTTGTCGTGATCGTGCTCATAAGATTTCTCCTTAGATTTTGGTTGGTAGAAGTTGAAGCCGCGCCGGACCTCCTCTCATCGGGCCGGCAAACAGGAAATACGACCGATCAAGCCGTCTTCACAGGTTCGTTCCGGAACTTTTTCGTTGCGAGAATGGTAAGCGCGACGAAAATCACCAGAACAACGAGCTGCGCAACCAGGAATGGTGGCTCTTTCTGCGTTGGCGCCAGCTCTTTCAGTGCCGGCACTTTCTCGAAGGCCTGGACCACCCCGACGAAGACATTGAGATAGAGCGCAACTGAGGTGCTGACCACGTCGGGCTGCTCGCCGGGAAGCGACTCAACGGCTGGACCGCCCTTTTTCTGGCGACTACAGTGGCAACGAGTGTGACCGGGTTCGGCTTCCCGTTCGACCACCTCTTGCCCTCCCATAAAGTCGGCATCATATCGTAGATCCGACGCCAAGCCCCGGCGAGATGGAACACGTAGCGCGCAAGGATTGCAATCGCGAGCACCAGCAACGGATGTCGTCATGCCGAAAATCATGATGAACGTCCTCTCGGAACTCACTTCTCTTGCTTTCTAGCTCTGACACATCATCACGCATTCCCATGCAACCGACTCCCAAGCGCGAGACGATCGCGACGTATGAACAAGATCACACTGTCCATGTTTATACCGATTTAGATGGCTGCACCCACGCTCGGTTCCTTTTTTTCCGATTCGCCCAGCAGGCCCGCCCACTATCACGCTTCACTGACGTTCCCGCGCCCCTGCGAACCCCCGCGAGTGCCAAAAATGCTACAGTAAAATTCGATGGCCGCTCCCCAATCGCGCTTTGTTCGGGCCTGCAGGGCACAACCTGTGGATACCACGCCAGTGTGGTTCATGCGTCAAGCCGGACGCTACATGCCCGAGTACCAAAAGATTCGCAAGAAACATTCACTGATCGAGATCTGCAAAAACCCGGCGCTCGCTGCTGAAATAACGATTACCGCCGCCGAAGTTCTGGGCGTGGATGCGGCAATTATCTTCGCCGACCTGTTACTTCCGTTGGAAGTCATGGGCCTCCCGTTCCATTTCTCGGCTGGGGAAGGACCGGTAATTGAACATCCCATTCGCGACATCACTGCCATCGGGCGCCTCGGCACTGACCACGCCTCTGACCTCGGATATGTGTCCGAAGCAGTTCGCCTGGTCTCTAAACACTTCGAAAACCGCTTGCCGCTGATTGGCTTTTGCGGCGCTCCGTTCACGCTGGCAAGCTACATGATCGAGGGCGGAGGGTCGCGCAATTACACAAATACGAAGAAGATGATGTACTCCTCACCTTCAGCCTGGGATGAACTAATGTGCAAGCTGGTCGCAGTGCTATCTCAATATACAGCGCAGCAAGTGGCGGCAGGGGCAGATGCTATTCAGGTATTTGATAGCTGGGTAGGATGCTTGAGTGTTGGGGACTACCGGCAATACGTTCTCGCACATACCACTGAACTGGTAAAACGACTGCGGAGGACCGGTGTACCGGTCATTTATTTTGGCACCGAAACCACCACACTATTGCCATCGATGAAAGAAACTGGGGCCGAAGTCATCGGACTCGACTGGCGCATCCCTCTCGACGACGGTTGGCGCAGCATAGGCTTCCAGGGCGCGGTTCAGGGGAATCTGGATCCTGTAGCGCTATTCGCTGATTGCAAGGAGTGGCAGCCGCGCGCGGAGGAAATTTTGCGTCGCGCAGCCGGACGTCCGGGACACATCTTTAACCTGGGTCACGGCATTCTGCCGGAGACGCCAGTCGAGAATGTGAAGGCCCTGGCTGAGTTCGTACGCGAACGTTCAGCGAAAATCGCTGTGACTTCCGGCTAATGCTGTGGGCCCAATTCACCATCCAATGTCTACTCGATCCAAAGCCGAAAAAACAGCGGTCCTGCTGCTGGCTCACGGCACTCCGGAGTTGGTGGACGATGTTCCCGAATTCTTACGGTACGTCACCGGAGGGCGTCCTCTACCACCGCAGTCTGTCGAAGAGATCAAGCGCCGATACGGGGTGATCGGCCAATCTCCGCTGAACGAGATAACTATGCAGCAGGCGAAAGCGCTGGAGCGGGAGGTAGGCCTGCCTGTGTATGTCGGTATGCGCAATTGGAAACCTTTCATCGCGGACGTGGTCAAGAGGATTGCGGCGGACAGCGTTGCACGTACGATTGCGATCTGCATGGCCCCGCAGAATTCGCGAACCAGCGTCGGACTTTACCGCCGTGCAGTGGTGGGCGACAACGGTACCCCTTTCGCGCTCGAGTTTATTGAATCGTGGCACGATCACCCCCTATTGGCGGAGGCATTCGCCGACAGACTGCGGGCTGGTTGGGAGATGGCATGCCGCGACTCGCTGGTAAAAATCCCCATTATCTTCACGGCGCACAGCGTCCCCCAGCAGACCATCGCGGCCGGTGATCCATACGACAAACAGGCATGTGAAACTGCGGAATTGGTGGCCTCGGTGGCGGACATCGCGGCTGAAGATTGGAGTTTCGCATTCCAAAGTCAGGGAGTGTCCGGAGGCCCGTGGATTGGACCAACCGTGGAACATACTATTCTGCGCTTGAAAGAAAAAGGACACCGCGGAGTATTTATTCAGCCGGTAGGATTTCTTTGTGACCATGTTGAAGTGCTCTACGATATTGACATCGCATTCCAAGACTTCGCGACCAAACACGGAATGCGATTGTGGCGGGCGGAGTCATTGAATGACTCACCGAAGCTGATTGCGGCCCTCGCCGACTTGGTTCGTTCCCGGGTCGAGCGCGGGAAAGGGAAGAGCTAGCGGAAGCGCTTGTGTGACATCTAACACCAACCGATGTTTTCATCAACACGCGGAATGTAGAAACTTGGGAGCATCCACCGTAGCTGTGGGCTGCGTCCAAACATGAAACGTATAGCGGTCATCGGCGGAGGAATTTCCGGCCTGTCCGCGGCCTTTAGTCTTGAACAAAATCGCCGCGCCGGTGCTCCGATCCAATATGTACTCTACGAAAGCAGCCCTCGGCTCGGGGGTGTCCTCCTTACCGAGCGCGTCGACGGATTCGTAATCGAAGCAGGGCCTGATTCCTTCCTTACAGAAAAGCAATACGCCGCGGACCTCTGCCGTCGAGTCGGTCTCGCCGATCAACTCATCACATCGAATGATGCGGAACGTAAGACTTACATCCTGGTCAAAGGCAAGCTGGTCGCCATTCCTGAGGGACTGATGTTCATGGTGCCGACCAAGATTCTGCCCACCGTCTTCTCCCCTCTTTTTTCTTTGGGAACGAAGCTGCGCGTAGCACGCGAGTGCTTTCAAGCTCGACGGAAAGCCGACCTAGATGAAACGGTCGCCGCCTTCTTCGAACGTCATTATGGTCGAGAAATGGTTGAACGAGTCGCCGATCCATTGCTCTCCGGGATCTACGGCGGTGAGGCTTCCCAGCTAAGCGTTCGGGCCGTTTTGCCGCGTTTCGTGGAGTTGGAGAGTACACATGGAAGCCTGGGCCGTGCAATGCTGGCGTCACGTCGCAAAGCGGAAAGCACTCCTGCACGCCCCTTGTTTACTTCTTTGAAGAGCGGAATGCAGCAAATGGTGGATGCCATCGTAAACGATCTTTTGCCGGCTACCGCCCGTCTCAACACGCGGGTGGACGCAATCCACAGACGGGAAGTTGATTGGCTCGTATCAGCGGGCGCGAAGTCCGATACTTTCGATGCTGTAGTCGTTGCAATTCCTGCGCAAGCGGCGGCTAGACTGCTGCAGGCGAACAGCCCTGAACTCGCCTCGGAGCTGGCCAGTATCCATTACGGTTCCTCCGTTACCGTAGCCTTGGGGTACGATCAGGAAGTCCGCTCTTACCTGCCGCCGGGGTTCGGCTTTCTTGTGCCTCGCAGCGAAGGCAAATCTCTCCTCGCCACCACATTCGTACACCAGAAGTTCCCTTATCGCGCTCCCGAGGGCCAAGCCTTGATCCGATGTTTTCTCGGGGGCACGAGCAACGAAGATATACTCCAGATTTCAGAAAAAGAGATCGTGCAAATCGTGCGGAACGAATTGCGAGAGATCCTCGGCATCCACGCCGCGCCTTTACTGTCGCGCGTCTACAGATGGAAGAGTTCGATGGCGCAGTACGAAGTCGGACATCTCGAACGACTGGAACGCATCAAGAACCTCCGAAACCAACTTCCGGGTCTGGCTCTCGCCGGTAATGGGTACGATGGCATTGGTGTGCCGGATTGTGTTCGCTCAGGAATGTCCGCCGTTTTGCATGTATTCGCTTCTCTCGGTTTAGCTACAACGGAACCTGCGGCGAAGGTCTCTCAGACTGCTTGACCATTACCTGCGTAACCCGAGTAACCAAATACTGTGCAGAAACAAACTCTGCACGCGCGTGTTATTAGTGATCGAGAAGTCGAGGAGATTCTTGATGCGCGTCCGGAGTGGCACGATTTTATCGCTCACGATCTTGTTAGTTTGCCTGGCTTGGGGACAACAGGAGAACCAAAAATCCCAGAGAACTCAAGGCGATATGGCGGGCATGCTTATGTCTGGCGACTCCGCGTCAGACACGTCCCCGATGAAGGATACGCTGACCATGAGCAGTGAGGGCAGTGCACACGCCATGAATTCCATGCAAGACCATCACCTGAATATGGGTCCGCATATGATAATAACGACACTGCGCGATCCGAACCCCGGGGATGAAAATCGCGCGGATCAGATCGCCGTGGCTGCCCGGGAAACCGCAGACAAGTACAAGGATTATCAAGCTGCTCTGGCAGACGGATACAAGATCTTCCTGCCCAACCTGCCGCAAAGGCAATATCACTTTACGAACAACCGGTACGCCTTTGAAGCCGTGTTCCGTTTTAACCCCGAACATCCGACATCGCTGCTCTACCAGAAAAACGGTGACGACTACAAGCTGATCGGTGTCATGTATACCGCGCCCAAAAATGCCAGCGAAGATCAACTTGACCAGCGAATCCCGCTCAGTATTGCCCAATGGCACGCCCACGTGAATCTGTGCATGCCGCCTCCAGATCGGAAGCGGGAATTGTGGGGGCCGCACACGAGTTTTGGACTTACCGGTTCAATCTCAACCAAAGAAGATTGTGATGCCGCCGGTGGCAAATTCGTGCCCCAGGTTTTCGGATGGATGGTGCACATGTATCCGTTCGAGCAGAAGCCGGCCGATATCTGGTCGGTCGAGCGGCAAGCGCACCACCATAACCACGGAGACTAGCAAGAACCTCCGAAGGCCCAACATTTGACTGACAGTTTTCTTGTTGAGGTTGAGATCACGGTTGGAACACCCAACGGTCGCTTACCAGGAAATTCATGATCGAACACGCTGTTATGGTGACTATGTTGGCCACTAGATAGTGAAAGTGTGCCACGCCTGCCAGCAAGTACATCATCAGCAAGTTGCCGCTGATAGAGAGGGCTCCCGTGCTCAGGTTAAACTTCAGAAAACGCGTGAAGGCGTCGCTTGGCGCTGGTTGTCGGGATAGTCGATCGAACCAGGTAAAGTGCTCGTGCCAGAAGAAATTATGAATGACGGTCGCTTCGACCGCAAGCGCCGTAGCCCACAAATAGTCCAGTTGTAACCATCCTTTGAACGTGGCCAGAGCGAGCAGTTGCACAATAATTCCAATACCCCCAACGGCATTGAATTTCAGCCAGCGAATACCTATCCGGCGCCGCTCTTCCGTGCGTTGGTTTCGGCTGATCCAATCGTCCAAATTCTGATTGGCGTGGACTTTCATTGAATCCGCTCCTCCATATACAAACGGTGTGCGTTACGAGCGCTGAAGAACATCAATATGAGGCTCATGCCGAGGAGCCCGATGGTTCCGCCGATGTCGAATAGGCGATAACGCCCGCCAAGTGCAATGGGACGGAACAGAACCACAACATTGCCTACCGCTAAGAGCAAACGAAGCTCGGTGGGTCCGAGACGCCAGAATGAGAGGTGAAACTCACCCAGTGTGTACGTCGCGAGATAAGACTGAATTGAAAGCAGCAGGAACCCGACCAGCAAACCGATCGCGATGTAGGGGTGCATATATCCCGAGAACGCCAAGCCTCCCATCAGGAACAGCGCGCCGAAACTGTCGATCATGTGGTCGACATAAAACCCGTAACGGGGACGTTGCTGTTGCCGCACTCGGGCCAGGGTGCCGTCGAGGCTGTCCCCCAGCCAATTTATCGCCAAGCACCATACGACCCCGAGTAGGGCGTGCGGATTCCAGCGGGACAGCGCGTAGAAAACCCCAGCCATGATCTGTGCCAGAAATCCCAGCGCGGTCAGATGATCTGAGTTGATCCAGCCTGGTGTGCGCTCCGCCATCCAGGTCAATGCGCGTTTTTCCGCTGACGCCACAAAACTCTGTTGGACGCGCCGGGCATTTGAGAATCCGGATCCTCCGCGCCGTACTTCGCCCAAAATTCCGGGATCGGTCTGCTCGCAGTATTCGCTTAACGAACTCCCCATAGTTTGACTCGCCATAGACATCCCTCCATGAGCGCCAATTTGCCTATGAAGTTCCGTCCACACAATGCACTACGGATCAATCGCAGCACAAAGGAATATCAACCTGTAAATCCTTGCAAATGCTATGGATGAAAGGAGAGGTAAATCGTAAGCAAGACGCAGTGGAGAACTGTCGCCGCGCTACTGCGAAGCCGATTCCTGTACTGCTGATCTTAGTTGGTCCACAGACCAAGCGATTTGTTCTGCTGTGACCACTGCCGGCGGCGCGATCAGCAAATGATCACCGGAGGTTCCATCTACGCAGCCCTGTACTGGGTAAACGAGCAGCCCGCGATCAAGTGCCGCTTGCGCCACACGCGCTGCAAAATTCAATTCCGGAGGAAACGGTTGCTTGCTCCTCTTGTCGGCGACGAATTCGACGCCCCACAGCAGTCCGATGCCCCTTACGTCACCTATCGAGGGGAGATTTCGCAAACTATCGAGCTCTAGCCGCAGTTGCTCGCCGACGCTTCCGGGCTGACCCGAATCCGCTGCTTGCACTAGTTTTCTCGATTGAATCAGGTGCAGGACAGCTCGTCCCGCTGCCATCGAGATCGGGTGCGCATTAAAGGTGAAACCGTGTATGAAGGATCCCGAACCCGCGGCGATCGCGTCTCTGACTTTTTTACTCGCAATCACTGCCCCCAAGGGCGCGTACCCGCTGGAAAGGCCTTTGGCGGCAACGAGAATATCCGGAGCCACTCCCCAATGCTCGACCGCGAAGTTCCGCCCTGTGCGCCCCATACCGCTCATCACTTCATCGACGATTAGCAAAACACCATTCCGAAGGCAAATCTCGGCTACTGCCCGTAGATACCCCGGCGGAGGCAGGACCCCGCCGAGGGTCGCGCCGCTGACCGGCTCAAAAATGAATGCCGCCGCCTCGCCATTGGTCGCCTTTATCGCTCGCTCCAACTCCTCGGCGTACTGCTGTCCGCAGTTTTGGCAGCCATCTTTGCAGTCATAGGCGCAGCGGTAGCAATAAGGAAATCCAACGTGCTCAAATTCGCGCACCATCGGAAGGTATATTTCACGGCGCCGTTTGTTCCCGGACACCGCCAATGCGCCCAGCGTGGACCCGTGATAGCTCTGCTGCCGACTCACAATCCTGTAACGTCGAGCCCGGCCGATCTCGACCTGATATTGCCTGGCGAGTTTCAGCGCCGTCTCTACCGACTCGGAGCCACCGCTCGTGAAATACACGCTACCGCCGCGGAAGTTTTCTCCCGCAAACTCCAGCAGTTCCTCGGCATATTTTTCCGCCACCGGGGTCGTGAACTGACTACTGTGCACGAACTCTAGCTTCGTAGCCTGTTCAGCCATGGCCGCCGAGATCTCCGCCACCCCATGGCCGACAAAATTCACCGCCGCCGAGCCAGAAAAGTCGAGATATCGTTTGCCTTCAGAGTCCCAGACATGGACGCCTTCCCCGCGTATGGCGGCGGGAAATAATTTGCGGAATGATCGGCGGAGAACGGCTGAGACAGCAGAAGATTCAGAAATGGTAGGGTCCGCCACGCCTCGGATTATCCGGCGAGGTGCAGGCAGGTGTCAAAAAATGCGGAAACAGGAGTGATTTTCAGTGGAACAGTTTGCGCTGGCGATGCGACTCAGTTTTCGAGAAGTGCCTTCATTCCTTTTTCGTCGACTATTTTCACCCCCAGCTCCCTGGCTTTGTCCAGTTTGGAACCCGCATCCGCCCCGGCGATTACGAAATCGGTCTTTTTACTTACCGAGGACGCTACGCGTCCGCCCGCATCCTCAATCATTTTCTTGGCTTGATCCCGGCTATAGTGCGCCAGAGTGCCGGTTAATACAAAGGTTTGGCCGGCAAGTTTCGTCCCGCGCTCTTTCCTTTTTCCTTTTAATGTGAGCCCTGCGTTGCGGAGTTGTTCCACCAGGTCACGGTTCCGTGGTTCCTGAAAGAACTCCGCAATACTTTGTGCGATGCGGGGCCCGACCTCGTTAACCTGCTCAAGCTCTTCTTCGCTGGCGTTCATAATCGAGTCGAGCGATCCGAAGTGCTCCGCCAGGAACTCCGCGGTGCGTTCGCCCACGAATCGGATTCCAAGACCATAAATCACCCGCTGAAGCGGCAGTTTTTTGGAGGCCTCAATCTCGTTCAGCACATTCTGGGCGGATTTATCGCCCATGCGTTCCAGTTTCAGCAAGTCATCTTTGGTGATCCGGTAAATATCAGCAACATTGTTTACCAGACGGCGCTCGGTGAGTTGGTTCACCAGCGCGTCTCCCATGCCGTCTATGTTCATCACGCTGCGAGCCGCAAAATGCAAAATAGTTTCACGCAGTTTAGCGGGACAATTCGCATTCACGCAGCGATGATCGGCCTCACCCGGTGTGCGTACGACTTTGCCCCCGCATACCGGACATCTTTCCGGCATGTGGAAACTCTTGTGCCCACGCGGGTGATCTTTGTCGTCAACCACTCGTACGACTTTGGGGATCACGTCCCCGCCACGCTCGACTTCAACCCAGTCACCGATCTTTACGCCAAGGCGCTCAATCTCATCCATGTTGTGCAACGTGGCACGGCTAACAGTTGTCCCCCCGATTGGGACCGGCCTCAGCATGGCAACCGGCGTGAGCTTTCCGGTGCGGCCGACTTGCACGATGATGTCCTCGACTTTAGTGGTGCCACCGCGTGCAGCGTACTTATAAGCAATCGCCCATCGTGGGGCCTTGCCGGTGTAGCCCAGCTCTTCCTGTAAAGACCTGCGATCTACCTTGACCACGATGCCGTCGATTTCATGCGGCAAATTGTCGCGTTTTCCTTCCCATTGTTGGATGAATGTCCAGACCTCTTCCATATTGTTCGCCAGCTTGCGGCTTGGGTTTACCTTGAAACCTGCAGCTTCCAGAGCGTCCAGCGTTTCAGAGTGCCGGTCTAACAAAGTCCGGCCGTTGGTAAGCAGCGAGTAGCCGAAAAAGTCCAGCCGTCGCTGCGCCGTGATGCTGGGTTCGAGCTGGCGGACAGTGCCGGCGGCGGCATTGCGCGGGTTGGCAAACTTCGACAAGCCTTGCCGCTCCCGTTCTTCGTTCATTTTCTGGAAGCCTGAAAGTGGCATCAGCAATTCGCCACGTACTTCGAAGTCCAATGGGAGACCCGCTTTCTTCAGCCTCTCCTTGGAAATAGAAAGCGGTACGGAACGTACGGTGCGCACGTTGGACGTAACGTCCTCGCCCACGTTGCCGTCGCCACGAGTGATGCCGCGTTCCAGTTGCGCGCCGGCATAGCGAAGCGCCATTGACATGCCGTCCAGCTTGAGCTCGCACACGTATTCGATATCTTTGCGGCCACTCAGTTCGTGCACCCGGCGTTCCCAGGCGCGCAACTCGACCTCACTATAGGTGTTGTCCAACGAGAGCATCGGCGAGGAGTGACGAACTTTGAGAAAACCTTCGCGGGGCTTCCCGCCGACGCGTTGGGTGGGAGAATCTGGCGTGATGAGGTCCGGATGTTCTGCCTCCAGATGCTTAAGTTGCTCCATCAGCTTGTCGAACTCGGCGTCACTGATCTCGGGATCGTCGAGCACGTAGTAGCGGTATTCGTGCTGGCGAATTTTGTCCCGTAAAGCGTCGATCTTCTTCTGAATATCTTTAGTCGCGGTTGGCATCAGGGGAAATAGTGGTCCGACGGCCGAGGATGATCCCAGGGCCGCAGTCGGCGCGCAGCAATAGTCTTTCACAAAATCGGGCTGGTGAGATTCACCAGCCCGAAAACCAGAATTGCGTGCGGTAAATTACACCAGGTCTTCCACTTTGAGCTGCGTTCCCATATCTTTCCAGGAAGTTCGGAACTGCTTCTCGACAAAATCAGCGTCGTAGGTTCGTCCCTCTGACTTCAAAGCTTGCTGCAAACCGAACAATGAACGTGGATTACGTGGGTTACGGTCGAGATCCTCGCGGAAAACTTTCTCGGCTCCCGCCGTATCTCCATTCATCAGCAATGCCGCCCCCAATGACTCACGCACTGGGAAAAACCAATCTGGCGGTTCGCCATATTTTAGCGAGTCCTGAACCGAGACCGCTTCGCGCAACATTGAGACTGCGTTGTTATTGTCTTTCTTGGCCAATGCAATCTTGGCGCCTAAAATGTTCTCTGCGATTTTCAAGATGTCCTTGGCCTTGTTGTTGACAGGCATGGCGAAGATAACGTCAGGAGGCGTATTCTGCTCCGCCTGAGCAACTGCCTTATATTCTGCTTCGGCCTCGCTTACCTTGCCCGTTCCGGCTAATGCCATGCCTCGTGCGAAATGCCAGAACGTAGTCGTCGTCTTCATAGCAGGGTCCGGCTGTGGCAGAGCGAGGATCTGGTTCCACTTGTGGAAACGAACGTCTACTGCCAACGGGATTGTCATAAAGCCCTCGAGCGGCGGCATATCCTTGACGTGCGGACCCACGTGGGCGGCCAGCATGTCAGCATTTTTCCTGGCTTCCGGATAGTTACCCTTCATAGCTGAGCACGCGGCGATAAAGTGCAGGTTATGGCTGTAGTACATCATCGGGTAAATACCCTGCACCCCACTCGCCTTGATGTAGGCTCGGTCGACTGCTGCCGCTTCTTCGTTGGTTTTCACTGCCGACTCATAGTCCCCGGTGCGAATATAGATATGCGCAGGCATGTGAACGATATGTCCGGCCGCGGGTGCGAGCGACGCTAACTTGTTGGCGCCAGCTAAGGCACGCTCCGGGTTGGGTGAAGCTTCCACGGCATGAATGTAGTAGTGAACGGCGCCCATGTGGTTGGGATCGCGGCGAATTACCGATTCCAGAGTCGATACCACTTCCTCTGTGCCCACTTCTGGACTGCCATCGTGGTGCCACAGTCCCCAAGGGTGCAAATTCATGCCGGATTCCGCAAATAACGTGGCCGCATCCAGATCATCAGGATATTTCTTGACTACCTCCCGCATTGCGTCGCGGTATTCCTCGGCAGACTTCTTCCGATCTGAGTTCGGCTCGGGCGGAAACCGCTTTGCCAGTGCCTGAATGTAATCGCGTTCGCTGGGGGAAGCGTTGGCCGACATGTCTACGGCCTTCTGAATAGCTTCATGCGCCTGTTTGAAACGATCATCACTCGCTGAATCGTTATAGTTTGGTCCCACTGCTTCAGCGATTCCCCAATATGCCATAGCGAGCTTGGGATCCAGTTCGCTGGCGCGCTGGAACGAATGTGCTGCTTCGTCGTGATTGAAAGCGTAGATGAGGCGTAGTCCCTGATCGAAAAACTGCTGTGCTTGAGGGTTGCTGGTCGAAACCGGATGATGAAGATCTCCTAATCCCGACATTAACGTTGCGGCCTTCGGCCGGCCAGGGGACGCATGCTCCTGCGCTAGCGTTGTTGCTGCCAGTAAAGTAAGGAACAGAATTGATGACAGGTATTTCACGAGGTAGTCCTCCTGAGATCGAAGTATCGAAATTGATTCCAACAGAGCCAAGGAAGGAAATGCTTTAAAAACCCGAGTGCGCATAGCTTAGTCAAATTCCGAGAGATACGCAATAATGTCGGCGCTGGTAAGCTGGCAGTTCTGGACCCTAATCCGTGCACAAGGCAATTCTTCTCTACAACCCGCTCGCTGGCCGCCGGCGGAAGCGCCGTCTGGCCGATGTCGAAGCGGCTCTGACTGTGTTGCGAGCCGCGGGCGTAGAAGCCATTTCCGCGGCAACACACTCGGGCGCACGAGCGGGTGAGCAGGCGCAGGAAGCGATTGAATCCGGTTGCGACACTGTTTTTGCCTGCGGGGGTGATGGGACAATCCACGACGTGTTGCAGGGCATGGTGGGCACTGCAGCTGCACTGGCCATCATCCCGCTGGGAACCGCCAACTCGCTGGCACACGACTTGCGGCTTCCCCAAAATCCGGCCTTGGCAGCGCGTGTCGCGCTGACCGCTCCAGCCCATCGAATCGCGGTGGGAAAAGTAAACTGTCTCGACTTCAGCGGAAATCAGACATCGCGCTATTTCCTGGTTGTGACTGGCGTCGGCGTAGACGCACACCTGTTCTATGCGTTGAGCGCGCCGCTAAAGCAGAGAGTAGGTATGGGAGCCTACTACGGCAAAGCTACCCATCTCTGGCTCAGTCATAGAATGGAGTCTTTCCTGGCTGAGTTTCGGGAACCCAATGTGGACCAACACCGTCGCATCCTGGTTTCGGAATTGTTAGCGGTGCGCATCCGGAACTTCGGGGGAATATTGCAGGAACTGGCACCCGGAGCATCGCTCCAGCGCAATGATCTGCGGCTGGTGCTATTTCGAACTTCCAATCGATTTTTCTACCTGCTTTACGTCCTTAAAGGATTGCTGCGGCAGAAGTGGAACATTCGGGGAATCGATCTGGCGCACAGCGACAAGATTAGTTGCCAGTGTTTGCCTGCAAGCCTGCCGAGAAATGGCAACCCACGGGTAAATTCCCGAATTTTCGTGGAAGCTGACGGCGAATTGCTCGGCACGCTTCCCGCGGAGATCAGCGTCGTGCCTGATGCCTTGACGTTACTAATCCCTTGAGATTTTGCATCCCGCAGTCTGGGGGTTTGTCTAATACTTCGATGACTCAACGCTGCGATCAACTTACAATGCATGCGGTCTGTGATTACACGGTTACATAAGATTCGGACTATTTGGAACCCGTCACCCATTTCCTGACTGGCGCGTGTCTTGGTCGCGCCGGGCTGAATCGCAAGACGGCGCTGGCCACGGCCACGCTGACACTCGCGGCCGAAGCTCCCGACATCGACGTGCTGGGTAATTTTCGCGGACCGGTCTTCGGTTTTGCTCATCACCGCGGGTTCACGCATTCGTTCCTTGGGGTTCCATTGGTTGCTGCGGTCGTCGTAGCATTGATCTATGCGATCTGGGCTTTTACCGGACGCAAGATCAAAGACCCCAATCGTCCGCCACGCTGGGCGGTGCTATTTCTGTACGCCTGTGTAGCTGGGTTCAGCCATATCCTGCTTGATTTCACCAATGCCTATGGGGTGCGCCCTTTCTGGCCGTTTTCGGAAAAATGGTACTCGTGGGACATTGTTTCCATTGTGGAACCCACGATTTTAGGATTTCTTGTACTTGCTCTCCTGCTGCCCGCCTTTTTCTCCCTGATAAGCGAAGAAATTGGAGAACGTCGAAAAGGCCCTCATGGCCGGCTGGCCGCTACTTTGGCCCTTCTAGGCACGGTGCTGGTGTGGGGAGTGCGTGATTACGAGCATCGCCGGGCACTCAGCGTTCTACGCGCCCGCTTGTATGAGAGCGCCGATCCCATTCGTGTATCCGCGTATCCCATGTGGGTTAATCCTTTTCTCTGGCACGGCATGGTTGAGACCAGGAACTTTTTCGCCAGCACGTTGGTGGACTCGTCCACGGCTGACGTTGACCCGGAAGGACACATGCGAATCTATTACAAACCAGAAGAGACACCCGTAACTCTGGCAGCGAAGCGATCTTATCTGGGACGCGTGTACCTCGACTGGGCGGAATATCCGCTCACCGAGACCGAGCAATTGAACCAAGGCTACCTAGTCCGCTTTCGCGATTTGCGATATGAGGACCCAGAACGAGTGCGTCGCTCGCCGCTATCGGCCGGAGTCGAACTGGATCAGAACCTGCGAGTAGTGGCGGAAATCTTCGGGTGGCGCAGATCCCGGTCCCTCACGGAGCCGGGAACATCTAGCGTTGGACTTAGCGTCCCCTTCCGGCTCGTTCCCGTATTGGTATCTGCCGAGCGCGGAAGGAAATCCAAATAGAGTCTGCTTTGCGGGGCATTTATTTCGTAACAATATGCTAAGGTCTGAGTGGGGAATTCTTTTGCCATTTCACTTTGTAAGGCGCGTTAGTCTCATTCTTTTATTGGCGATGGGTTCCTGCGTGGCACAGCAGAGCAGCCATATCGTTCCAGCTCAGGACAGGACGGCATCCGATGACATCGGAACATCGCAATCCTCGTACGAACCAGACGGATTATTCGCTAGCGAAGAAAACAGGGATGAGCCTCTGATGCAGCCGAACCGGGATCGGTTGGCGCACGCAGAGGCTGCTCATGCATCCGAGGCGCAGGGCAATCGGACGGTCGACAAGAAGAAAAATACCGGCGATACTGAAAAGCCACAAACCACTTTGGTCGAAATGCGCGATCTTCCGATCATATGGCTGATTGGACCTTATGTTCCCAGCGACCGGCCGCTCCAACCGTTAACTACCGATGAGCGCAAAGAAGCCTATCTCCGGCAGACGTTCCTAACCGCGGGTTCTTACGTCGCCAGCCTTTTCAATGCGGGCGTTGAGCAGGCGCGCGACGTTCCCTCCGCTTGGGGCGGTGGAATGCAAGGCTATGGACGACGCTTCGGCTCGCTGTACGGGCAGTTTGTGATCCAAAGCACTGTGCAAGCAGCCGGCAATGCGGCTCTCGGTTACGAACCCCGTTACGACTTATGTAAGTGCACCGGCTTCTGGCCTCGCACGCGTCACGCCATCGTAAGAAATTTCGTCACTTATAACCGGACAGAACGGGAACTACGTCCTGAATTGCCGTTGTACGCCGGAGCACTCACTGCGGGAATGATGTCGAGCCTGTGGCTACCCGGCCGGCGTAGCGCCTGGCAAGAGGGCGGACATTCTGTGCTGAGCCAGGTAGGTTACGGCAGCGCAATCAACGTGGTGAGCGAGTTTGCGTTGGACATCCTGCACAAGCTTGGAATGAAAAAAAAGTAAGTGGATTTTGGCGAATCGGAAATTTGCAACTTCGTACATCACTTTTATTCCCGCTTCATGTTATCGATCATGGCGAAAAGCTGGCTACGATCGACCACCTCAACAAACGGCTTCCCCTGGGTCTTGTTACTGACCACATAAATCGTCGGCGTATGCTCCAGGCCGATGCGGTTGCCCAGGTCCCGATCGGCGGTAACTTGGGCCGCGAGCTTACCCTGCGGATCGACCACAAAGGGGAGATTAAGCTTGTGATCCGCGGCGAACTTCTCCGCGACGGCGTGCAGATTCAATGGCGTGATTTCGAGCTGATGCCGAAAGACCTCGTCGCGAAATTCGTTCCCAACGTTCTTGGAGTGAGTATCAAAGTAGCGTGCCAGCACAGCCGCATCGAAGGCCCACGGGTGCTTGGGCAGCGGGAAATCGTGACGAACGACGGGGATGTTGTAGGTTTTCGCTGCCTCTTCAAGTAGCGGCGCGGCACGAGCGCAATCGGGGCATTCGAGGTCCTCAAATACCACGATCGCCACTTGGGCGCCTTTAGGTGGCTTGAGGACGGAGTTGGTCGTGTCTTGAGCCGCGGTCAATATCGCGACGAAAAGGATAGCGAAGGCGAAGAGGATGCGCTTTCTCATAGATGTTTAGATGCGAAACGTGCGGTGGATTGCACTCTGGTGCCAATGTTAAACGAATCGGACCGCCGCTGTCATTAGGCTGAGTCTTCATCACTAAGGGCCTCCAACCCGATCAGGAGCGGAACCTATATTTCAGTTGCACTGACAATTCTCGTGGATTGGCGTAATGCGTGCCTCCGAACGTGTTGCTGTTATCCAGCAAGTATCGATTGTTGGCAAGGTTAAGGGCGGTGAAACTCAAGCCCCAATTCTCTCCAAAGGATTTCCCAAACGATAAATCATACGTGGTGTGTGGTGGCAAGTGTGCCGGCCCGTTGCCATCAAGGAAGCCGGAGCCATAGGAAACGTTAAACGCCGTCCAAGCCCGCCAGGGCAGGTCGAGATTGAGGCCCGTAGTGAGAGTGTTGCGTTGGTCGTGGTCGAGGTAAAAGTAGCTATCTTCGGGAGGCGAGAAATCGGTAAGGCCCCCGGTTATGCCGCCAAATCCTTGAGCGTACTGGTGGGAGTAGGCGAGATGCCACTGAGCGCGTCCGGCCAAACGGGGTGAGGCAACGCTTGCTTCCCATCCGCGAATGCGGGCATGCTGAATGGTGAGCGGGAAGAAGATGTTGGAATTGCCAAGGACGTCGTGATCGAAAAAGTTGGTCGCTCCGGTGCGGAAGTTGGTGATATCAAGAGTCCAGCCGGCAAAAGGAATCGTCAGTCCGAACTCACGTTGTTGGTCACGCTCGCCCCGTAATGGCAGGAAACCAAAGCCCTGCTGGGCGGTGAGGTCAAGCAGTGGTCCTGAAACTGTGAGCAGCGGCGGAGATTGGTAATAGCGTCCCCAAAAGGCGCGAGCGACCCAGCCGAGCTTGGGAATGCGAAGGGCGGCGCCTATGCGAGGATCAGCGGCATTCTCCCTGATCTTTCCGTCGAAGTGGGTGAGGCGCACGCCGCCATTGAGAGTAAGCCAATCGGTTAGTTTGTATTGGTCTTCCAGAAAAACAGCTTCGACATTGCCGCGGACGACTTCGCGCTGGCGAAGCGGGGGGATGCTGCCGTCGCTGGTGATGATAGAGAAGAACCGATTATCGCGCTGGCTGAAGAATTGGATACCACCGCGCGCATTGTGGCGGCCACGAATGACGGCAAGCGACACCACGCCACCAGCGTAGTTGGAGCCACGGTCGTCTTCAGGGATAACAGGCGTGTCCTGAGACCCACCGATATAGTGGGCGCGGTTGAAGTGGTAGAAGGGCGAGACGGTCAGCACCGTGCCTTGGCCGATGGTGTGCAGCCAGGAAAAATTTACGAACGCATCGCGCTCATTCTCAACCTCGCGAATGCCACCGGCTTGCTGGTCGGGATCATTCGGTACCTGATAGTGGTCGCCACGCAGCGAAGTGACCAGGCGAAGCTGATCCGCGGAGGTCTTATTAAACATCAGCGAGGCGAAACCTCCGAGGCCTGCCGCTTGGTCATGCAGAATACGGGTAGAAGGCGTTTCTAGTCCGAGATCGGTGCGGTAGCCGGACAGGCTGGTGTAATAAGCAAAGCGTTCGGTATGATCGCCGAAGCTGATCTGGTCGTTGGTGTTGTTATAACTGCCATAGCTGCTGACGAGTTCCGCCTGCCGGTTGCGCTCGAATCCCGAGCGAGTCACGACATTAAAGACTCCGTAGGTGCGGTCGCCATATTCGGCGCTATAGCCGCCGCGCTGAACCTCGAGATAATCGATGTCCTTGGGATCAAACTGCGGGCCGACATTGGAAGCAATGTTGGTGTTGGGTACGGGCACCCCATCGAGCAGCCACGAGACCTGGTGTCCGCCGCGAATGTGAAGCTGATCATGGACCAGGTAAGCGCCGGGTGTGTAGTCCGTGATCATGTTCAGGCTGTTGGTCTGGTCGGCGCCTGGAGTTTGAGCAATCTGCTGTCGGCCGATCACGCCGCTTGTCGTCGATGATTCCGGGTTCACTGCCGACGGTGTGTCAGTGACATTGACTGTCTCAATGGCGCCAGCAAGGGCGAGCCCGAAGTGCAGTTTTGCGTCGCGGCCAGAAGTCAAAGTGATCTTTTGTTCCTGCGGGGCGAAGCCGGGCATGTCAACCGTAACCAGATATTCGCCGATGGGCACAGCGTCGAATTGGAATCCGCCCTGGTTGTCGCAGGTTGCAGTTTGCGCCCAGCCAGAATTTGTGGAATGGATGGTGACCTTCGCGCCTCGCACCGGGCGCTGCTGTGGGTCATGAATCAGTCCACGAACCGAACCGAAAATAGTGGCGCCCGCAAAGGCCGTAAGCAGCAACAGGCCGCCGAGCCGCGGGATACAAGACAAGTTCATTGAGCCTCCAGTGGCGAATATGCAAGTAATGCAGGCCATCGTGAAAGCAGCGCATCCTGGCTACGTGCGGAGTCGAGGCCGCGTCTCCGCCAGGGGTTGTCGGGGCAGGACGAACTGCGCCGGCTGATACTCTGCTCGATCGATCAGGAGGTAGGCGCGACTGGAGGAGCGCGAACGGAATGGAAGGCGTTCAGGTCAGCCGAGTAAGAAATCGGTTGGAATTGCGCTGGAACCAGATCCGCATGCTTGGAAAAATGGGATAAGACCGCCGTCCGAGGGTGGGCCCGCTGCGCTACCGCGAGCGCGGAGCAGCACTTGTGCTGGCCACAGGTAGCAGAGTGAAAGGCGACCTCCGGCCTGTCAGAGGAGGATGCGGACGTATGGCAACGTAGCTTCTTGCGCAAGCAGCAAGCGTGAGGAGCATCGGCTGAAATCGCCTGCACGAACGGTGCAAGCGTTCCTAAAAGCGCGACGAGCAATAACAGTCTGGCAGTGCGTCGATGCATTGGCTTCGCTTTGCCCACGCTGCTCCAAAGTAGAGACTTACGAATACAGAATAGGTTACAAAGGCGTTCCTGTTCAAGCGTGGCTGGCGTGGATGGTGGCCCGGCACGGGACTCCCCCAGCAGTTCACGTTTCGCGTTGGAAATAGTCTTTTCCCCCGCTTTATCGTACCTGGTTCAAAGTGGCTGGATTGAGGCCTAGTGTAGCAGCACATAACGTCCGCCACCGGTGAAGATGATGACCAGATTCATCACTACAAAGATGAGGTCGTAATGCCAGCCCTAGGTCTTCTCACCCCAGAAGCCAGTGTGCCAGACAAAAATCTTCTTCTGGATTGCGCCCAGCATGATCAGGATTAATCCCATCGCAGCAAGTTGGGGAAGCACGCCGAACGCGACTCCGAGGCCTCCCGCCAGTTCGGCTGCGCCGAGGAAAATGGTAAGGCCCTTGCTCATGCCAAATGCTCTTGCTTCGTTCCTCTGGATTCTTGAGATGGCTCCAGCCACTGTGGACGAAGACGATGCCAACCATGATTCGCAGCAGGAGCAGCCCGCCGTCAGCGAATTTAAAAAGTTGCAGAAACATGCGAGCAACTTGGCGGGCGGCACATGCTACCACTTCCACCCCAGTTGAGCCGTGAATTTCCACTGTGTTAGCATCGAAGTTTTCGCAGGCAACGTTGGGCTGGCCTGTACTCTGTCCTAATCCTTCTTCCGGGCCGAACGTTCTTCCCGAAGCCTGCCAAAGGAGCGAATCCGTGAAAGTTTATGAAGGCGCAAACATACGCAACGTGGCGTTGATCGGGCACGGGCACGCCGGGAAGACTTCGCTGGTCTCTGCGATGCTGTACACCGCCGGCGCAACCCAGCGACAAGGCCGGGTGGATGACGGTAGCGCAGTGACCGATTATGACGAGGAAGAGATCGCTCGCAAAATGTCGATCACGACTGGCATTGCTTACGCCGAGTGGGGAAAGACGAAGATCAACCTGCTGGACACCCCCGGGTTTAACATGTTCGTCCACGAGGTCAAGACGGTGCTGCCGGTGGTGGAATCGGCACTCGTCGTCGTCGACGGCGTTGCGGGCGTGGAAGTTGTGACCGAGCGCGTGTGGGGCTACTGCGACGAGGTCAAGCTGCCTCGGATGATCGTGGTAAGCCGCATGGATCGCGAACGCGCAGACGCCAATCGTGTGCTGGAATCACTCACCCAGGCTTTTGGGCGCACCGTTACACCGCTGCAACTGCCGATCGGTCGCGAGAAGAATCTCACCGGCGTAGTGGACCTGGTGCGAATGAAAGCCCGTACCTACCAGCTGGGCGGCGACGGCAAGGGCAAGGAAGGCGAAATTCCAGATGATTTGAAAGATGCTGCGCAGGAGGCCCACGAGAAGCTGGTCGAACTGGTCGCGGAAGGCGATGACAAGCTGATGGAGGAATTCTTCGAGAAGGGAACAATTCCCGAAGAGCACCTGGTTCCGGCGCTGCACGACGCCATCCGCGAGGACAGGATTTTCCCCGTGCTCTTCACCTCCGGGCTGGGCAATGTAGGGGTGGACGAACTGATGGATTTCGTTGTGGATTACACTCCCGCGCCGACTGAACGTGGAGCCGTGGAGGGCGAAGTCACTAGTGGAAACGGCGAGCCGCCGAAGCGCAAAGTCGCCGACTCGGAGCCAGTCTCGCTATATGTCTTCAAGACGGTGTCAGACCCGTTCGCGGGGCGGATTTCGTACTTCAAAGTATTTTCGGGCGTGGTGAAGAATGATGCCACGGTGCAGAACTTCACGCGCAGCTCGCAGGAGAAACTGGCACATATTTCCATCATGCAAGGTAAAACTGCGGTCCCGGTTACAGAGTTGCATGCCGGCGATATTGGGTCGGTTGCCAAGCTGAGAGAGACGCTGACCGGCGACACGCTCGGGGACAAGGCTGCCCCGATTCAATATCCCAAAGTGCATTTGCCAGAGCCTGCAATCACCTTCGCCATAGAGCCCAAGAGCCGCGCCGACGAAGACAAACTCGGTCCTGGCATCCACAAGCTCATGGAGGAAGACGCGATGCTGCGCTTCTTTCGCGACCCGCAGACCAAAGAATTCCTCATCGCAGGCACGGGTCAGCAACACATTGAGGTAGTCGTCGCAAAGATGAAGAAGCGGTATCACACCGAAGTAAACCTGAAGGCGCCGAAGGTACCGTATCGCGAGACAATTCGCGGACGGGCTGACGTGCAGGGACGGCACAAGAAACAGACGGGAGGCCATGGCCAGTACGGCGACTGCAAGATCAAGATGGAGCCGCTGCCGCGTGGCGGGGAATTCGAGTTCGTCAACGACATCTTCGGCGGCGCGATTCCAAGGAATTTCATTCCTGCCGTGGAAAAAGGAATCAAAGACGCAGCGGCCCGAGGTTACCTCGCCGGATTCCCCGTGGTGGATTTCAAGGTCATTCTCTATGACGGCTCCTATCACGATGTCGATTCAAACGACCTCTCATTCCAAATGGCGGGCCGCATCGCATTCAAGAAAGCGATGGAACAGGCCAAGCCCACCCTACTGGAACCGGTAATGTCAGTCGAGATCACAGTGCCTGACGAGTTTGCCGGCACCATCATGGGGGATTTGAACAGCCGGCGCGGTCGCATTCAGGGAATGGACAACAAGGGAGGCAATACGGTAGTGAAAGCCGAGGTGCCCATGTCCGAGATGCTCACCTACGGCGCCGACCTGACCTCCATGACCCAGGGTCGCGGCAGCTTCAACATGGAGATGAATCACTACGACGTGGTGCCGGCTCAGTTGCAGGAGAAGATCATCGAGAAGGCGAAGGCGGCGAGAGGAGAAGTGAAGGAAGAGGAAGAGTAGGACACCAACGTCCACAATGGGAGGATTGATGGCCCGTCCACAATCTGCAATTGCCTGGCTTCTTGTTTCGTTCTACTATCCGTGCTGTGGCAACCCTCAAAAACATTCCTAAACTTCCGCCGGAACGCGAGCGGCTGGTCTCAGCGGCGCCCGTCGAAGACGATTCTTCGTTTGAGCTCAAACTGCGTCCGCAGCGGCTGGCGGAGTTTATCGGTCAATCCAAAGTAAAAGAAAATCTGGCGGTTGCGATCGAAGCGGCACGCTCACGCGGTGAAGCTTTGGATCATGTGTTGCTCTCCGGTCCTCCCGGGCTAGGCAAGACTACCCTTGCCAACATCATCGCCAACGAACTAGGCGCCGCCTTCCAGCAGACTTCTGGACCGACTTTGCAGATCAAGGGTGACCTGACCGCCATCCTTACCAATGTGCGGGATAAACAAGTGTTGTTTATCGATGAGGTGCATCGGCTGCAGCCCGCGCTGGAGGAGATTCTTTATTCTGCGCTCGAAGACTACAAGCTGGACATCATCATCGGGCAGGGGCCCTCGGCGCGCACCCACACCATGGATGTGAAGCCCTTCACTTTCATCGGTGCCACCACGCGGGCCGGATTGCTCTCTGCGCCGCTGCGCTCGCGCTTCGGCATTATGCTGCGCCTGGAATTCTACGGTCACGACGACCTGCTCATCATCGTGAAGCGATCGGCGGAAATTCTGGGGGTCGAGGTGGATAAAGCTGGCGCGATGGAGATTGCCAGCCGCTCGCGCGGGACGCCGCGAATCGCCAACCGCTTGTTACGGCGGGTGCGAGATTATGCGCAGGTGCGGGGAGCCGGCAAGATCGATCTCCCGACGGCGCAAGCTGCGCTACAAATGTTAGAAGTTGACCGCCACGGTTTTGACGAGATCGACCGCAAGCTGCTGCTGACCATCATCGAAAAGTACCAGGGTGGACCCGTTGGCGTAAACACGCTGGCCGCGGCGCTGGCGGAAGAACCGGATGCGATCGAAGAAATCTACGAACCGTTCCTGATCCAGATTGGCTTCTTGAATCGTACGCCGCGGGGCCGCGTTGCCACACAGCTCGCGTACGAGCATTTCGGGATCACCCCCAACCGGCGGCAGAGTTCCCTTTTCTGACTCAGGTTTGACCGCACGGAACTTTTCCGTACAAGTTAATACTGGATAAACCCTCGGTTAATGGGCGCAATGGTTCGTCCAGTGCGGCGAAACACCCCGATACCTTCACGTGACACGCCGAGGTTTGTATTTCCTTCAATTGTTGTTAAGCGAACACCAGCAACTTGCTCCCCCAAACCGGTGTGACCGTTCCCACTGCCGGTGGTGATGACGAAAAGGCATCCCGGCTGCACAACCGACGGAGTGGCAGCCGCCTCCGGGGCAGCAATCCGTCGAACACTCTGCGATCCGGCTTTGTTCCAAAGATCGAGTACGCCCGCGTCTCTGATCGCAGGATTCGGCACTTTCAGTGTGTTGGCCGCCTGTTGGAAGCAGAAGTAAACGAAGGCAGCGCACCAGGGGAAACTCCCCGCAGCAGGGTCAAGCCCCACCGCTCTCAAGTACTGGTCAATGCGCGGGCCGCGGTTCGACTCCAAGGGATCTTCCATCATGCCAACTTCGCCGGAAGCAAATTGAAGTACCGCGGCCAAGAGTTGGCTTGGTGCTGTCGCGTTGGTCGGCGTTGTTGCTGCACCAAACAGCGCAGCCCAAGTCATTGGCCCGACAGTACCGTCGATCTTGAGCGGCGCGCCAGAGGTGTCCTGGAAGCGTGTCTGGAACAATTCCACGGCATCCTGAGTTTCGGCGCCAAAAGTGCCGTCCTCCAGTACCGGGCCACATCCCAATTTATTGAGGCGTTGCTGAACCGCTAATACCGCGGATCCTTTCGATCCGGGGGTGAGAACTGTGCCGGGAAAAGTCATGGGAGCTTTTGTCGAAGATACCGAGGGCGCCGGCGTAGGAGTTACTGTAGGGCTTGTCATGTGGGCCACTCCAAAAACGTGAATAAGCCTGGGCAGGCGCGTGCGAGGGGGGGAATAAAGGTCTAAGAGCCTGCATAATGACAGTCAATCCTTTATTTTGGCGAAGGGCGCGCAAGCACACGGACTAGCGAGGGCGGCGAACAACTGCCTGTCTAGGGTCGCACCGCGCTGTCGTCCCTTCTCGTTGCTACAATGGCGGCAGCATGATCGCCCATCTGCGCGGAAAACTGCTGGCGAAGCACCCCAACCAGGTGGTTGTCGAAACTTCCGGCATCGGCTACGACGTAACCATCAGTGTGCCTACATTTTCTGATCTGCCGGATGTGGGAAGCGAAGTCGCGCTGTACATCCACACTCACGTGCGTGAAGATTTGATCGCGCTCTACGGGTTTCTCCGGCCAGCTGAGAAGCAACTTTTTGAGAAGCTCATCACGGTCAGCGGAATCGGCCCAAAACTGGCGATTACGATTCTCAGCGGCATGCCTGCGGACGACATGGTGAGCGCAATTTGCGGCAACGATGTACCGCGGCTGACTCGCATTCCCGGCATCGGCAAGAAGACGGCGGAAAGAATGGTCCTCGAACTGCGCGACAAGTTGCCCAGAGAAGGCATTAGTACCGGGACGCCTTTGTCTTCGGCAACCCCGGTGGAAGAAGATGTGTTGTCAGCGCTGGTAAATTTGGGATACCAACGGGCAGCCGCCGAACGGGGACTAGCTTCAGTCTCCAAAAACGGTAAGACTGCCGGCTCGTTTGAGAGCCTATTTCGCGAGACGCTAGGGATTCTCTCTAAGTAGCGGGGGCCGAGCCGCAAGGTTTACAAGAGGCCTAATTTCCCACAAACCGTAAATACAAATCGCGGTCGCCTTTACAATTCTCGGCCATTTCCTTGACTTTCTTCCAGGCCTCTTGCTGTGGTTCGTCTTTGGCGCGGTCGCGGACGCGTTCCCATTCCTCAAGAAAAGTTTCCATCTGAAGATGGTTGAATACTGTTTTCCCGAAAGGATCAATGCAGCGTAGGAAGGGAAATTCAAACTCCTCAAGGGCGGGAATTACTCCATGCAGCATGACCCACTCGCTACGCTCACCGAGATCGTCCTCGAGCTTCACGACAAGAGACATGAAATCTCCTCTGTCTATTTTCCGGCAAGCTGTTTTTCACACTACCCAGGTGCCGGGACCAACCATGTTGGGGAGAATGTACCAATCCCAACGCAATTTTCCAAATCTGCTGCGCCGTCTGCGGCACATATCGAACATATCGCCAGCATGGGTCGTACGATACGAGCGACGTATCCTCAATTCACGAAACTTACTTGCCGATACAGAACGTACTGAAGATCAGGTTCAAGATGTCATCAGTAGTGGTGGCACCAGTAATTTCATCCAGCGGACGCAGAGCGCTGTAGAGGTCCAGCAGAAGCATTTCATGCGGAACTTTGTTATGGACCGCGACTTCCACAGCATTTAGTGCCGTCAGCGAGTCTCGCACCAGGTTCTGGTGACGGACGCTGGTAAGAAATCCGCTCTCCGACTGTTTGCCGGCCTCCCCGCCAATGTGGTGAAGAATCGCATCGCGGAGTTCGGAAATGCCCTCGCCGGTAAGAGCCGAGGTTCGAATTCTGGTCAGCCTGGAACTGAGAGCTGGGAACTGAGTACTGGAAAGATCTGCCTTATTCTCGACAATCACTGCAACTGGCTGCGCCACTTGATTCAGGAGCTCTTGGTCTTCGGCAGCGCACGGCTGAGAAGCGTCGAGGACTATCAGGACAATGTCGGCATCGGCGAGGGCTTCCATTGACTTACGGATGCCAATGCTTTCGGCTTCGTCCAAGGCTCGGCGGATTCCGGCCGTATCCACCAGCTTGAATGGGATTCCGCCAATGGCCACGGTTTCGCTGACCAGATCGCGTGTGGTTCCCGGGGTGGCGGTAACGATGGCGCGCTCGCGCTCGAGCAGTCGATTGAACAGGCTTGACTTGCCGACATTCGGACGGCCCACAATGGCGAGTGTCAATCCTTCGTGCACCAGCTTGCCGTAGGCGAAAGTTCCGGCAAGTTCCTGCAGCGGCGTTTTGACGCCGGCAATGCGTTCAAAAATAGTGGCATCGGGCAGAACAGAAACATCATCTTCGGCAAAGTCTATGCCGGCTTCAAGCAACGCGATCAGTTCAACTAGTCTTTGTTTAATGGGCTGCAATCTCCGGGAGAGCGATCCTTCCAATTGCTGCGCCGCGATTTTGGCCTGATACAAGGTCTGGGACTCGATCAGGTCGCGGACCGCTTCGGCCTGAGTGAGATCAATTCGGCCGTTGAGGAAAGCTCGCATAGTAAACTCGCCCGGCTCGGCAAGGCGTGCGCCACGTGCCAGGGCGAGCTGGACGATGTGTCGCAGCACCACCGGCGAACCGTGGGCCGAGATTTCGACAATATCGTCAGTGGTGTAGGAGTGAGGTTTCTGAAAGAAAGTCACCACGACCTCATCAATGCGTCCTTCTCTTGCGGTTTGCGGGGCTACGCTGATGAGCGCGTCTGCCGATTGCTCGTTGCCCGAGGCGTAGCCGATTTCTGCAGAGTTCATGTCGCGGGCCAATCCTGCCGTGAGCGAAGCCGAAGCCCTGTCCGCGCCAGAGGAACCTGGTTCAATCACTTCGCCGAAAATAGCGCGGCCAGGCTCAAGATCGTGTTTCAAGAGAAGCATCGGCATTGCAATCGCGCGAGCTTCCGGGCCCGCCAATCGGACAATGCCGATGCCACCCCGTCCAGGTGGAGTGGCAATGGCCACGATGGTGTCGTCGAGATTCACAGAGAGATTTTAGCGGGTTAAGGCGCCGAAGGGGCTCGGCTTCCCGAAGTTAACTGGAAGACAACTGCAGCTTCAAAGTTACAACTTCGAACTAAGCCGACGAACCGATTGCCCCGATGGCAGGGCATTGCGTAACTCACGCATGGAGCGCTTCAATACCGGGTGCCGTAGGTCCGGGGCGATTTCTGCCAATGGTTCTAGCACGAACCGTCGCTCGTGCAAGGCGGGATGCGGAATGGTGAGATTCTTGGTATTAACAATGGAACTTCCAAACAAAAGGATGTCAATGTCGATAATTCGGGGCCCTTTTTGCTGGTTCCGCCGGCGCCCCATCTGCTGCTCAATATCAAGGATGGCGGTGAGCAGTTGCTTGGGCATCTTCTCGGTTTCAAGAGCGACGACGTAATTCAGAAACCACGGCTGCGCCGTAACCTCCACTGGTTCAGTCTCGTAAAACGATGAAGCGGCAACGATGTCAGCGATCTTTTTGAGGCGCGCGATTGCATCGTTCAGGTTGGCCGCGCGATCGCCAAGGTTGGAGCCAAGCGAAAGATAGACCAATTTGCGCACGTAGCCATGATGGCAATTTTCCCGAAAAAAGTGAAATGCGGCGGAAAGGGCGGGCTTCCAACCGTCTCGTGGTCACACTTACTTTGGTTACTTTCACAAACAAGAATCGGCGGCTAACATCGACAGTAAGATGGCACTAAAGTCACTACTCGTTAGCCATGATTTGGCCACGGTTGAAGTGTTGCGGCCGGTGCTGGAACGATTGTCGGTCAGCGTGGAAGTGTGCAGCGCAGTAAAGGCGGGAAGTGAAATCCTTCTGGCGGAGAAGTTCGATGCGGTAGTTCTGGACTGTGACGATCTCCAAGGCGGCCTTAGCGTATTGCAAACCTTGCGAAAGGGCGCCAGTAACAGAAATTCAGTAGCATTCGCGGTTTTGAATGGCAAAACCGACGCTAGTGAAGCCTTCAAGATGGGCGCCAATTTTGTTCTACAGAAGCCGGTCTCCCTCCTCAATGCTACGCGTTGCTTCAATGCAGCCCTGGGCTTCATGCACCGTGAGCAGCGGCGATACTTCCGCCATCCCGTGGAAATGGAAGTTGTCATCTTGTTCAATAATGGGAAGGAACTCAAAGCTAAGACTACCAACATCAGCGAAGGCGGAATGGCGATCTCGTATCGCGGAAAATTCGCCAAAGAGTCGATTTCCAAGGTTCAATTCACTCTGCCCGGCACCAACCCATCGATGGAGTTCAAAGCGGAGGTTGCCTGGGCGGATGGGATGGGACGTGCCGGAGTACGTTTCGTCGAAGTGGCGCAAAGCTCACAGCATCAACTGGACCAATGGTTGGCCCAACGCATGGAATCTGCCGCCAACGTATAGCACTAGCCTGATCGAACCTCGCACGTAATCACTACTACTAAACGGATTCGAGTGCGGACGACATCAACTCCCAATGAAACCACTTGGGACCCTCAATTCCTTCCAGACCCCCGAATAAATAGCCGGCAATTGCGGACGGTACGGGAGCTATCCCATGGCAGCTCGAATAGAAATGCGGGGTGCGGTCACAGGTGCGGCGCGGTACTTGCTGTCCGCGGATTATGGATTCTATCACGCGCATTTACCAGATTGTTTGTTTACCCGCCCGCAGCCATAATGCGCGTCATGAAGGCCGAAAGCGTTCAGCTCAACGATATCGAGATGTATTACGAGACTGAAGGTACGGGAGACCCGCTCCTCCTTCTTCATGGCGGTGCGGGTTGCCAGGAACATTGGATCCATGCCGGCCGCGACCAGTTTGTGCGCGAATATACCCTCATCAAGCCGGACGCACGCGGTCACGGTCGAACGACCAACCCCCACAAGACGATTACACACCGGCAGTGCGCGCAGGACCCTCGCGCTGTTGGATCGTCTTGGCATCAGGAAATGTCGGGCGATCGGATTGAGCATGGGGGGAAATATCCTTCTCCACATGGCGACCTTGCAACCGCATCGAATTGAAGCGATGGTTGTCGTCAGCGCAGCCATGTATTTTCCGGATCAGGCCCGGGCGATCATGCGACAGGTCCCGCCAGCTGACGACCAGCCATCTCAAGAGTGGGAAGCGATGCGTAAACGTCACAAGCTCGGGGACCAGCAGATCGTGGCTCTTTGGGAATGGACGCGGGGCATGAAGGACAGCTATGACGACATGAATTTCACACCGCCTTCTTTGTCCAGAATCACCGCCTCAACATTGATCGTCTATGGGGATCGCGATCCACTCCACCCGGTCGAGATGGCCGTAGAGATGTATCGCGCAATTCCCCGGTCCGCCCTTTGGGTGGTGCCAAACGGCGGCCATGGGCCCGTCTTCTTCGACGCTGCGGCTCAGTTCGCTCAAACGGCAATCGCGTTCTTTCGAACGTCGGCTAGTGGGCAACCCTGACAGGTCACCTTCGAAGCGGATTAGCGTCGAGTTACATCGAAACTGGCCCGCTATCAAACAGCCCGATCGAAAACCGCCCGGCTGCTGATGGCTAGGTATTCAGCTTGCGACTTGCAGAACTCCTAATTCGTGTCAGGCTGAACGATGTAAATTCTCTCGATTGGTGGCGAGACGTGCTTCCCCTGGACGAAAAAATCGAAAGAACGCAACGCTTGCTGAGAAGGCTAGAGGAAGATGAGCCCCTATTGGCGCTGCGCGTTGCAGATTTGGGAAAAGACCATCAGCAGTCAGCGAAACGGTTTGCCGCTCAGGTTATGGCCCGGACTAGAGCGGAGCTCCAGAAGTTAATGGAGCAAAAATCCAGGGATGTTGAGTTGTTCCTGCCAGCGCCCGCGGACTAGCGAGGCTTTTCCCCGGAAGCGGCCTTCGGCGCAATGGACGACTCACACGTGAAATGTCATTGGCGGAAATTGCCAGGTCCTTTCCGCACATGCGAAAAGAACGTTGGCAGAAACCGAACGCAGGCCCACTACTTGGTATCCGATTGCAGGGCCTGATTTAGATGCTCGATCGCTTCATCGATAGACTTGATGGCTGCTGCCTTGTGACCTTTGAAATCGCTGGCCGCCTTGGTCTGTAACTGCATCTTGACGTGTTGCAGTTCTCGAATCGCGGCTTTTATGACCGGGTGTCCTTCTTTCCCCTCTTTTTTCTCGGCCAGGTTCTTGCCACCCGCTTGATAACCTCGGGCAAACGATATTGTTGGCATTAACAGACCAACAGCTAGCGTGGTTGCTGCAAGAATAGGTGTGGTTTTATTCAGAACGAACATGCGGATCCTCCAGGTGCCGTACTGCGGACTCACACGGTGGTTTATCAGAATTCGGAAACGATCGCAACCGAGGTGGATCAACAAAAGTACGCAGTTGCCCCTGAAACCGGGCAGCGCGCCTGATTCAGCCCCGACTCCTAGCACTTCAAGGCGCCTGAGGCCACCACCGCTTCAGGCGCGGATTGCGTGGGACCGCTGCTTTCTTCGATGGTAGTTTCTTCCCACAAACTCTTATCTCTGAGGATGCGGGAGACCAGCGCAGTGTGCATCGCATGACCGGCACGGTCGGCTACGACGCTGCCCAGAATCTGCTTACCTAAGAGCGCCAGGTCGCCTATGAGGTCCAGAACCTTGTGGCGAACAAATTCGTCCTGGAACCGTAACGGAGGATTCATCACATCGTCACGCGTGAGCACGATGACATTGTCAGTGGAAGCTCCGCGAATTAGTCCCTGTTGACGCATAGCATCCGCCTCATGAAGAAAACCAAAAGTGCGTGCTGGGGCAATTTGCCGTAGGTAATTGCCATCAGACAAATCGACCTGAAAAGTCTCGCGTCCGATGAGAGGATGGGGGAAGTTGATGGCATAGGAAACCGAGTACGTGTTGGAAGGATAAACTGCAATAAATTTGCTGCCTTCGCGCATTTCCAGTTCGCGAAGCATTCGCAAATATGTCCGTGGCCGCCGTTGTCGCCGGATCCCTCCCTTATTGATCATCTCGATGAAAGGACGCGCGCTGCCATCCAGGATCGGCAACTCAAGGTTGTCTAGCTCTACAACCGCATTGTCGATTCCGGTGCCGATAAATGCCGAAAGCAGATGCTCTGTGGTTGAAATGAGCACGCCCTTTTTCATCAAACTAGTGGCATAGCTGACGCGAGCCACGTTGCGGCTAGTTGCCTCGACCTCGAAGCCATCGAGATCAGTGCGTCGGAAGATAATCCCCGAGCCCGGTGGGGCAGGCAGAATGCGCAGGGTGACCGGAGCTCCGCTGTGGAGTCCGATGCCGCTGAATTCGACGGCGCCTCGAATTGTTTGTTCCTGTCTCAAGCAGGCTTTGGAATATCTCTAATACGATGACCAGCTTAGCGGGAACGATGAAAATTCGTATGTGGCAAAAAAGCCACAATTCGTGGCCGGACGGAACCCGGAGCATCCTGGCTGAGCCTTCACTGAGGCCTTTGTTGAGATGAGGCGATCCGTTGACCCGATGCGGGCAACCTCGAAACTTACCTGGAGACGCTTTAGGTCCCACGTCCTTCATTTGGGAGGAGACTTACCTGGATCGTAAGGAGCATTGGCATTGAACATTGCATCGCTCAGCCCACGGTTATAGCTGATGGAATTCAGGAATCGCTGACTGGCCATGTCGCCATTGTAATAACGAGATACGCTGAACGGCGTCATGATGCCCTGCACTGGACGGAAGTTGTCATACGCCTCCTCATCAGCGTTGCGCTCTTTATCAACCGGATCACGCCAGCTAAAACTCTTCTTGATCGGAAGGTGAGTACTGGGATCGATATAGATTGTGACCGCCTGATTGCGCGCATTCATGATGGTTACTTGCTCAGCAGGCTTTTGCTCGGCAATGTTTGTGCCATCGTAAAACAACGCGACGCCGGGCTCGTTGATCCAGCGGCGAAGGACCCAATCCAAGGAATATTCCCGGCGACGGAGGTATTCGGCCAACGCCTTTTCTTCCATGAAAGCCGCGCCCTTATATGTGACCTCGTAACCTTTGTTGCCGTTATATAAATATATGACGTCACGCTTTTTGGTCAGCTCGACGCGTTCCTTATCAGGAAATTTGGTAAAGCGCCAGTACAGCACCCCTACGCTGGTTGACTGGCCATGATGAAAGCTATAACTGCGTCCGTCCTGGCTGGAATCCTGCACGTTGAGGTACGCCTGCCCGCCGAGGGCCTGAATCATCTGATCGATCAGAACTTTTGCTTTGCGGGCGTTTTCCTGACCCGCGGGTAGCGTCTGAGCGGACTGGGCAGGGCCGGGGGACGCCGGGGTTTGCCCTAAGTTGTTGGCCAGCAGGAAAAAAATGGGGACGAGGAATTTCATACTCCACCATTTAGATGCCCTGAGGAGTAATTGTAGCCGCCCAGGCCGTGCTTCCCCCGCTGTGGACCGCCCAGAACGGTTCCCCTAACGTGTCCGGCGGCTCGGCGGCAACCTTATCCTGCCAGCACGGCGCCCCCGTTCACATTAAAAACTTCGCCAGTAACGAAGCTTGCGTGTTCGGTGCAGAGAAAAAGAATGGGCGCCGCAATCTCTTCCGGCTTGCCCGCCCGCCCCAAAGGGATGACGCTGAGAATTGCCTTGCTTGACTTGGCGTCGTTTAGCGCCGGAGCGGACATATCGGTGTCTACCCAACCCGGCGCCACGCAGTTGACGTAGATACCGTCGCCTGCCAGTTCGGTCGAAAGTCCCTTAACCATACTGATCAGCGCGCCTTTAGTGGCGGCATAGTCGCAGTGAAAGGCCTCACCCCTTTGGCCGGAGGTGGAACTGACCAAAACGATATGGCCGGCCGGGGAATCTGGTTTCCCCTGTCTTTTCATCTGTGCCACGGAATGCTTGATCAGCGCAAACACGCTGTCTAAATTCACCGCGATAGTTTTGTGCCACTGCTCATCGGCCATTTTGTCGATTGGTGTGTCCTCTGGCGGCCAGATGCCGTGGTTAGCAACGAGAATGTCCAGACGTCCAAAGCGATTTACGACGGCGGAGATGAGCCTGCTCACATTCTCAGTGCCGCTCAAATCCGCGGCAATGGCAATACATCTATCTTTGCCGCATTCCTGCGCAAGTTTGTCGGCCTCGGTTTTTGACTTTTGATAGTTGAAGACAACACGCGCGCCGGCGGCGACAAACATACGAACAGCGGCGGCTCCGATGCCGCGCGATCCGCCAGTGATGAGAGCGACCTTGCCGGAGAGGGAGAGAGAGACAGTCATGAGGGGAATAGTGTGAGGCTTCACGTTTCAAGTTTCAAGTGATGCGTGGCAGAGTAAAAGAAGTTCAGGGTGCGCCCGCATTCCAGCGCAGACCATGGGCCCATTGCAGAAAGGGATCATTGCAGACAGAGACCAAGAACCGACAACTGGCAACTGCTTCTAATTGCCCCAGCTCGGCGCCTTTTCGGCTTTGAGTTCGCGGCTGAGCACGCGCACCAACATTCCATCGTAGCGGGTGCCACTCAAGGTTTCCAGTTCGGCAATCGCCTGGTCGGCGGTCTTGGCCGGCGCAAAAGAGCGATCGGTGGTCATGTTCACATAAGCGTCAGCGAGTGCTACGATACGCGCCATCAACGGAATCTCTTCCCCGCGGAGACCGCTGGGGTAGCCGCTCCCGTCCAATGCCTCATGATGATGTTCGACTGCCTTCTGTAGTGTTTCACTGTCTGGTATCGTGGCCACGATCTCGCAACCCACGCGGGCATGCATCTTTACTAGATAGAACTCATCCTCAGTGAGCGAGCCGGACTTGTTAAGGATGCGTTCCGGCACGAAGATCTTTCCAACATCGTGGACGCGGGCTGCGAACACGAGATCGGCCAACTCTTCGGGCGGTAGGCCAAGGGCCCGTCCGATGAGTTCCGCGTAGCGTGCGACCAGCTCGCCATGGTTTGCGGCATGGAGTTCGCGCAACTCCGCCGCGCGGTTCAGGGCTTCGATGGACTCCTTCAGCACATGAACGTTATAGGTATCATCGTCGCGGCCACCAAGTTTTTGCAGCGTGGTAACCAGTTCTTCGAGATGTTCCGGGCCAGTATGCTCGCGTTGTAAAAACCCTTCGATGTATCCAGAAATCAACTGCCGCTGTACGGCGAAGCTCTCCCCTTCGCCAAATTCTTCCGCAGTAGAAACGCGGTTGCCGCCGGCGTGCTTGGAAACATACATGCCGGCATCCGCTACGCGGATGATGTCCTCGCTGGAGAAACCATGTACCGGGAAGCTTGCCACTCCGAAGCTGCCAGTTATGTGGTGCTCAGCCAGCATAGGATCACCAGCTACCCACAACCGAAGCCGCTCAGCCAGAATCTGCGCCTGGTCCACTCCGGTCTCCGGCATAAGAATCACGAATTCATCGCCACCGTAGCGGGCCACTACATTGGATTGGCGGCACTTTTGCTCTAATAACCGCCCCACTCTCGCCAGCACCAGATCGCCTTCCAGATGGCCCAAAGTGTCGTTGACTTCTTTGAATTTATCCAGGTCCATGAGCACAACCGAGAAGGGGCGTCCCGAGCGCGAGGCACGCTTCCATTCCGAACTGAGGCCTTCCCAAAAGAATCGACGTGTTTTTACGCCCGTCAGCCCATCTGTAATCGACTGCTGCTGCAGCTTTTGGAATACAAATGCATTGTGCAAGGCGGTGGCCAGCAAATCTGCAAGGGTATTCATAATGAGAACGTCTTGTGACGAAAAAGCATTTTCGCTCTGACTCTCCACGTTCAGAACCCCTAACAGCGACTCTCCATAGGTGATGGGAATGCACAATACGGCACGCGATTCCGGCAGGATTCCCAACAGAGAACCTTCCCCGGCATTTTGCACCAGCGCGGACTCTCCGGTGCGCGCGACGCGGCCGAGAATGCCCACCCCGAGTTGAATCCGCTTTCCCATCGCCTTCGCGGTAGCGCCTGCTTCAGCCTTGATCTCGATATCTTTGGTGACGTAGTCGAGGATGCCTATACCGATATGGTCATAGCGGAAATTCTTCTGAATTTCGGCGACAATCTCGCCCAACATCTGCTCCGCAGATTCGCTCGAGATGGCTGTTTTCGAAATGTTGTTCAGGAACCCGAGTTGATGAGAGCGCCGCTGCTCTTCGGCAAACAACCGCGCATTTTCAACCGCCACAGAAACCTGACCAGCAGCTGTCCGCATGACTTCGAGATCGCGTGGCTCGAAGGCGTACTCACGGTCCATGCTCATCGCAGCCATCACGCCGGCGGGCTTACCGCCGAGCAGTATTGGTGCAGCGCAAAAGCATTTGGCGGGTCTGGCCGGAACGTAGGTGATACCAATTCTCTCCCGAGCTTTCTCGATATCGGATCGCAACAGCAGCGGCTGCCCCGTACGAATGATGTGCTCAGTCAAGCCCTTACTTACCTTGCGGGATCGTCTTGGCAGCACCTGTCCTCTCTCCACTTCCAGTTCGAAGCGGATCTCGTCGCCTTCCTGAAAGGCAATGTAGAAGTTGCTGGTATCGAAGATCTGCCCCAATTCTTTTTGGATGGTGCGCAACACTTCGTCCTGATCCAGACGAGAGCTGATGGCTTGGCCAATCTGCGTCAGCAGTTCGTATTCTTTAGTGCGACGTTGGGCATCGTGCATCACCACGTAGTTCTCCAGCGTAAGTCCAATTTGCAGCGCCAGTCCGATCAGCAGCCGGAGGTTGGAAGCTCCGAACAATTGACGCTCCGCGTGGGGAAACAAAATGACGCCGAAGTTGTGCTCCCTTGTCTGAACGCTGACTGCAGTAACGTTGCGAATGTCTTCCGCAGCCAGCACTTCCTTAAACCGCTCGAATCGCCCCCCGGGGAATGCGGGTAGCGGCTCCGTCATTTCCGGGACATTGCGAAAAGTAACGAACCCGCCGCGACGGTAAGCTAACTCGCAGATGTAATCTCCTGCACCGCCTTTCTCCAGCTTGGTCAAAAGTTCAGGCGAGAAGCCGCGCTGCACCGAAGGCAAAATGCTGCGCCATGGCTCAGCGATGCAGATCACGGCGCGGCGCGCCGATAACGGCGAAATCAGCCGGTCAAGGATGCTCTGCAGGCTGGGAACCAAGTCTCCCGCCGAGAGCAGGCGTCGCGGGTCCACCCCCAGAGTGGAGAAGGCCAGCGCATTTTCCTGGACGGCGTTGCGCTCATTTTCAAATAACACCATAACCATGGCGATGCCCAACAGCATTTGTGGGATCGGGCCCAGGAAGTGGCCAAGGCTGCCAAATTTTTCCAGGAACGGATTCTGAAATTCTCCCGAGCCCATTAACACTGCCCACACTGCAAGCGAAATAGCCAGTAGTCGGAAAGCCAGCGATCCCTTCTGATAGGCGTAGCGATAAAAGTGAAATGAACAATACAGCAGGATTGCCGCAAGGCCGAACTCAAGCCGGTAGTGAGGCTGAGGAAGAACCTCGGAACGGAGCGTGGAGACGAAAATACATAGCGCCATGGCTACCATGGTTAAAGAACCGAGAAAATACACCAGGCTCGAAAAATACACGTTGCTCCATGGAGCACGGAAAAAAGTCCACGCGTCGATGGCGTAATGCAGGGTGTAGGCGGCCCATCCCAATTGCCAGGCGCGAAAATAAGCCTGACGACTCTGCGCGTGCAGATAAGTGAAAAGGAGGAACAGCAGAAACGCCACGACCCCCGGGATGATCACCAAACTGATAGCAACACTGCTCATGGCGCCAAAGACAGCTCTCCGCCAGCCTCGTTGCAAGGCCGACTAGGGAAGTTAGTCCCCAATGTTTTCACATGATTACAACTAAGACAATAGGGTTGAGGATGTCTTGAAATTAGGCCGAGGACTATGAATCTCCGAATCGAATCAATAGGTTCCGGACTTTTTACCACCCTTGACAAGCTTGATCTGGTTTATTGTGCAACGTAACACAGGGGAATTGGTTACCTGCCAAACGGATCCCTGCACGTGATTTGATCAACTCTCGCCCACCAGAAAAAAGGGAACACCTGCATCCGCGCCGCTCATGTTCCCATCTATTCTATAAGGCTGCTGAAAAAGATTCCGCAATCTGTGTCGCAGCATATTCGTGGGCACTTTCCCTGCGGACCAAACAAATCCGCTCGTAATCACCACGTCACATTCACCGCAAAGGATCAGAAACATGTCTCGCGTGAAAGCCGTGCAAGTAAGCAAACCGGGAGGGAATTTCGAGATCGTTGAGCGTCCCATTCCCGAGCCCGCTCGCGGACAGGTCCGTATCAAGGTCGAAGCCTGCGGCATCTGTCACAGCGATGCTCTGGTCAAAGAAGGACACTGGCCCGGAATCCAATATCCGCGCGTGCCCGGCCACGAGATTGCAGGGCGCATAGACGCGGTTGGCGCCGACGTGACACTTTGGAAGCGCGGCCAGCGCGTTGGCGTCGGCTGGCACGGCGGACACGACTTCACGTGCGAGGCTTGCCGCCGCGGCGACTTCCTGCTCTGCCAGGTCGGCAAGATCACCGCCATCAGCTTTGATGGCGGCTACGCGGAATACATGATCGCTAACGCGGAAGCGGTCGCCGCCATTCCCGACGACTTGCCCGCCGATCAGGCCGCTCCGCTGCTCTGCGCCGGCATCACCGTGTACAATTCGCTGCGCAATTCGGGAGCGCGCGGAGGAGACCTGGTCGCGGTCCAGGGCATTGGCGGCCTTGGCCACTTGGGCATTCAATACGCTCGCCAGATGGGTTTTCGCACGGTTGCAATTGGGCGAGGTGGAGATAAAGGCCCACTGGCCCGCAAGCTCGGCGCCCACGAATACGTTGACACCAGCGCCGGTGCTCCCGCCGAAGCCCTGCAAAAATTGGGAGGAGCGCGCGTGATTCTCGCCACTGCCCCCGATTCCAAAGCGATCTCGGCGCTAGTGGATGGACTGGCAGCGAACGGAAAGCTGGTAATTGTCGGAGCAAGTCCGGAGCCTCTCACCATTACTCCGCTACAACTCATCGGCGCGCGCCGCTCGATCCAGGGATGGCCCTCCGGCACCGCCAAAGACTCCGAAGACACCATGCAGTTCAGCGCGCTCACCGGCGTCCGTCCAATGATCGAGCGCTACCCGCTGGAAAAGGCCGCAGACGCCTACCAGCAAATGATCAGCGGCAAGGCGCGGTTTCGGGTGGTGCTGACCATGGTCGGGTGAACTGACTGAACCTCAACATTAACCAATATAAGATTGGAGCCGTCATCCTGAGCGAAGCCGAGGTATGAGCGAAGCGAATTAAGGCCCCCATTCACTCATGCGCTACTATAGCCTTGCGAGGAGTTCTCTCGATGGACAAGAGGCGGCAGCGTTATTTGAAACACACTCCATCAGTGATTTTTGCTGGCGCAACCGCGCTGCTCGTGATTGCTCTAACCTCCCTCCCATACGCTAGGGCAGATCAAGTTGCTACAAGACTTGCAGTCGTGCCGGCGTGGTCAATCCGATGGCAACCAGCCCGCCTGGTGAACGGCGCTCCGGTTCTATTTCGAGTGAAGCCGCCAACCCTGGTCAAATCGCTCAATGGCACTTGGCTTGGGCACGACCTGTCCTTTACTTTTGAGCCATCGACCAGAACTTGGTTCGCGCTCGCCGGCATCAGTCTCGAAACTAAACCAGGTACCTATTCCCTTACCCTCACCGCTGAATCGGAGAAAGGAATGCCTGTTTTGTCAGTGAAAAGAATACGAGTTGCCGCCGGCAAGTACCACACCATAGCCCTCCTGATCCCGAAGAAGTTCACCGAACCCAATGCCGCGCAACTGGAGGCGATTAATCAGGGCAAAAGCCTCAAGGACAAAGCATTTTTGCAAAGCGGGGCGCAGCGGGAGTGGTCAGGCGGTTTTCTTCCGCCCGTCAACGCACCGGTTTCGGATGTCTTTGGTACCCGCCGGACGTTCAACGCGGCAGTTCAAAGTGTGCACAAGGGCCTCGATTACGCGGTCCCTGCAGGGACTCCGGTTTTTGCCGTCAACAGCGGAACTGTAATTCTGGCGCACCCGCTCTTCTTTGAAGGGAATTGCGTTGTACTCGATCACGGACAAGGCCTCCTCACACTTTATCTGCATCTGTCCGAAATTACCGTGAAAGAAGGGGACCACATTGCTAGAGGCCAGCAGATTGGGATCAGTGGTGCTACCGGACGCGCGACCGGGGCACACCTGCATGTCGCGGTTCGTTGGCAGGGAGTATATCTGAATCCCGCGACTTTGTTCTCGCTACATTTACCCCGAACCTGACGCCCGTCTGTCAATTTGCTCCGGCTGTAGGTAGGTAGTGGGTCATCAGTTTGATCCTGCCGGGCGGTGTTAATTGGGGACTCGGGGGGCCCCCTCAACGGGTTCCCAATTACTTTTACTTTCTGCGACACGGACGGTCGTCAAATCGCCAGTCGTCCTGGACAAGGCTTTCCAATTCCTCCACTATTAACCCGTAGCGGCGGCCCCCTGCTGAGAACTGTCGTACATCGCATCCGCAACTGCTACGCCGTCACGAAAAGTGACGGACTTACCAGAAATAGCTGGAACTCGATCCCCGGGGACCAGGATACCCACCAGATTCAGGGGATCAGCAGCCGAGACCACGATGGTCTCTCCGGTGGGTGCTAGCTTTCGCGTGGCGCGCAGCGACTCCACTGCCACCGGCAAAGCGAACTGTTCGCCGAGGAATCCGCTCACGAACCGGCCACCGCGCACTTCGCCCCGATCTTCCGATCGCTTGAACGCGACTTGCAATTCTCGCCACTTCGGCAAATTCGTCTCACGCGTAAGCACATCGCGGAATACGATGCCATATCGTTTCAATAGCATCCAGCAAGTAGCCTCCACCGCTTTGGATCGTTCGACCGCCTGATCGGTGTAAAGCAACGCCCACCTTCCCGTACTGTGACGGGGACGAGCGCTGCGCCCGCTACCTTGTCCCGCACGGCGTTTTGGATCTATCAGGGACCGAAGGTTGTCGAAACCATCGGCTGTCACCAGCCCGCCCGCAACCAACTCCCACAGCGCCGTTTCGATTTCGGCTTTGAGCTTGCCCGTGCCGCGAACAATATCAGCGAAGAACGAGGCCCCACGCTGGCGCAAGAATTCCATCACCTGGCGCGCCCCGTGACTCAATCCGCGGGGCTCGGACTGTTCCGTCGCAGGATGGTGCGGCGTCATCCAATCCGATTCCTCACGCACAAAAAAAGTAATAGGAGCAACACTGGTCGGAATGACCCGTCGTTTACCCGCGGCCGAATCCTCAAGCGTTGCCGGATGGGGTGACAATCGTCCCCAGCCTACTGCGCCTGTGAGGCATAGTTGGTCCAATACTTTTGGATCGTAATCGGCGATACGCCGAGCCAGCACTTGTCGCTCCCAGGCGTTTGCGGGAATTTCGAATCCTTGGAGCAGATTGAGTATTTCCAGAGTTCCCCGTTCGCCTACAACCTGCGTGCCCGGCGCCAGGTGCTGCCAGCGCAGCAGCCATCGCATGAACTGAGCGGCTGTGACCGGCTCGATTTGCTTTCGAAGAGTAGCAACCGTCAGCCGGTGAATTCTCGCCAGCAACCGCCGGTCGCACCATTCGATTTCCTCGTCCCGCGGAGGCAGAACCCCCATCCGCGTGGCAGCATCCGTGAATTTGCCTCGCAAGATGGCACCGTTAGCCTCGAGCCTCAGCAACGTTTTAAAGATGTCGGAAGAAGACACACCCACCAGCGTGCCCAACTGCGCCGCGGTGGCTGGGCCTATATGCATCATCCAGCCTGTGATCAACGCCAGCAGAGCATCCTCGCGCGAGGGAAGTGCTGTGCCAACCTCTGGCAGAGCCCGATCAAAATTGGCTTGAGGAAACAACAGCGCAAAGGTCTTCGCTCGTTCCGCCGCAACCCAATAGCGCCGACCTTGGTCAACTGTCGCGATCGCCGCTCTGTTTGTTTCGCCAAGTTGTTCGAAGTACGCACTCCTTTCGCTGCTTCTCACCTGAGGACGGACGCCCTCGTTCCCACTAAAAATCGCTGGAGGCACTGGCGTCTCGCCCGTCCACCCCGGCAAAGCCCTGATGTCTGCGGGCACAGCGACCAACGTATGCACCACATCGTGCAACTCGTCGGCATCCCGCACATCCGGCCAAGCCTCTTCACGAACCTGCGCGATTGCTGCTGGATCGAGCTTGCCCACTTCTTCGAGGACGGATTCCGGCAATACCCGCCGCATTTCAACCGCGCGCGCCCGCCGCTCTTCCAGCGGTGCATCATCGAGATATGCGTACGGGTTTGCATTCAGAATCTCGTGCGAAAACTGCGATGGGACAGGTGTGTCCACTGCCAGGCAGCGAATTCTCCCGTCCTCAATCCCGCGCAACACATCTTTCAGCCCCTCGAGGTCCATGGCCTCGGTGAGTACGTCCTTCATGACTTCGTTCACCAGAGGATGGTCAGGAATCTGAATGTCCCCAGTAATATTTTCCTGGCAGGCAGCCACATCGGGAAATACTGAGGCTAAGAGATCGTCGGCGCGCATCCGCTGAATCTGGGGTGGAACTTTCGAGCCGCCCTGAAAGCGCAGAAGAGCGAGTGACCGCATCGCGTCCCATCGCCAGCGCGTACCGAATATGGGCGATGCACAAGCAGCCTGTTCGAGGATGCCCTGCACCGTTTCCTCTTGAAGAAAATGAAAGACATCGGCTAACGGAAAACTGTGCTGCTCCGCCAGCGCGATGTTCAGTCCGTTGTCCGTGGCGGCAGCCTGCAATTCGAAATTAAAACTGCGGCAGAACCGCTTGCGCAGCGAGAGTCCCCACGCCTTGTTAATGCGGCCCCCAAAAGGCGCGTGGATTACAAGTTGCATCCCGCCCCCTTCATCGAAAAACCGCTCGGCTATGATGGTGTTCTTCGTGGGAACCGCACCCAGCACCGCCCGCCCTTGCAGAATGTATTCAGCCATCTGCTCGGCGCCGGAGTCATCTAGCCCACATTCCTCTTTCAACCAGGCAAGGGTCTCCGCTACCAAGGGCTGAGTCGGCGAAAAGCCGACCGGCGAAACATTCGGCAACATGTTGCTGATAACTTGTCGCAAATCGGCCACATGCTGAGAGAGCTCGGCAGTCCTGGCGGGAGCTTCGCCCAACCAGAAGGGAACACTCGGAGGCGCGCCATGGGCATCTTCCACTAGCACCCGTCCCGACTTCCCCTCGATGCGCCGAATCCGCCACGAGCTGTTGCCCAGCAGAATAATGTCGTCGCGATTGCTCTCGACGGCAAAATCTTCGTCCAGTGTTCCGACGACCATTCCCTCGGGCTCTGCCACTACCGTGTACAAAGCGTTATCCGGAATCGCGCCACCACTGGTGATTGCGGCCAGGCGGCTTCCGCGCCGTGCCCGCAAACGTCCATTCACCTGATCACGATGCAGGTAGGTTCCATAACGCCCGCGCCGCGCCGCGATGCCCTCTGAAAGCATTTCAAGAATCGAATCGAAAGTTGCGCGAGAAAGATTGCGGTAGGGATACGCCCAGCGAAGCAATTCGAAGAGCTCATCTTCTACCCATTCTTCAGCCGCACAGGCGGCGACAATCTGCTGCGCCAGCACATCCAGCGGCGATTCCGGGATCATGATGCGATCGAGGTCGCCGTGCCGGATGGCACGCACCAGAGCGGCACATTCCAGTAACTCATCGCGAGTGGTCGCGAATATGCGGCCTTTGGGCACTGCTCCTCGCCAGTGGCCCGACCGCCCCACGCGTTGCAGCGCAACCGCAATCGATCGAGTGGAACTGATGTGGCAAACCAGATCCACCGTCCCAATATCGATTCCCAGTTCGAGCGATGCCGTAGCGACCAGCGCTCGAATCTCTCCGTTCTTTAATTTCTTCTCAGCATTTAGGCGCAACCTGCGCGACAGACTACCGTGATGGGCCGCTACCGCTTCCTCTCCCAGGCGCTCCGCCAGATTATGAGAGACGCGTTCCGTCAAGCGTCTGGTGTTCACGAAAACCAGCGTCGAGCGATGTTGCCTGGCGAGTTCAGCGATGCGGTCGTAAATTTCGTCCCACATCTCGTTGGTCGCGACTGGACCCAATTGGCTGCCAGGAACTTCGACCGCCAGATCGAGCTGCCGCTTGTGCCCGACATTGACGATCACCGGCGCCGGACGCCCGTTGCCAGTCAAGAAGTGTGCAATCTCTTCGATCGGCTTCTGCGTAGCCGAGAGCCCGATGCGTACCGGTGGCCTATGTGCCAGGGCATGCAGACGTTCCAGTGAGAGCGCGAGGTGAGCGCCCCGCTTATCGTCGGCGACCGCATGGATTTCGTCCACAATCACGGTCTCGACATCCCGCAGAATCGCCCGGCTCCTTTCCGCAGTCAGCAGAATGTAGAGGGACTCAGGAGTAGTCACTAAAATGTGCGGCGGACGTTTCAGCATGGCCCGCCGCTCGTGCGCCAGGGTGTCGCCGGTGCGGACAGCCGTTCGAATTTCCGGCATCAACAGGCCGCGCTCGCCCGCCATCTGAAGAATCTCGCCTAACGGAATTTCGAGGTTCTTCTGAATGTCATTTCCCAGCGCTTTAAGCGGCGACACGTACAAGACTTCTGTACGATTCTGAAGATCACCGGCCAGAGCTTTACGTACCAGTCGGTCAATACACGCCAGAAATGCCGCCAGGGTCTTGCCCGAACCGGTAGGTGCGGATATGAGTGTGGTGTGCCCGGCTAGAATGTGCGGCCATCCCTGCTCCTGTGGTTCCGTAGGTGTGCCAAAGCGCCGGACAAACCACTCCTGCACCAGGGGATGAGCCCAGGCGAGGGATTCCGGAACAGCCAGAGAATTGAGCCCAAGGGAAGACATCATCGACATTTTAAACGAAACCTTCAGTTTCGCAAAATGTTCGCCTTAACGATTTCTTAATCCCTAATCCCTACGTTGACCGCTTGGCGGCGGCACTGGTTCAGGCGCGGCGGGCTGTGCTGATAACCTCTGCCCGCGATTTCGAGAAGCGCGGACGCCACATTCAGGTCTTGTGGATCACCCGTCCCTGACACTCACGACCGATCCGTTACCGAGGCCTTCGCAGGGAATCCTTGACTACCCGCAGACTGAAAGGCCCCACTCTTGCATCACTCTTCAGGCTCGGCACAACAGGCAGGGACAAGCAATTGTACTGGCTGAATGCCGACTACTGAATGCTAAAATCCTGCCGATGCCCAACGTCCGCTCCTCCAAACGCCGTGCCAAAAAAATCAAGTTGATCCTATTCGACGTGGACGGAGTCCTCACCGACGGCAAGATCTTCGTCTTTCCCGCCCCCGCGGGTGCGCAACAAATCGTCTCCGCTCATGTGGCGCAACAAGCCGGACAGGGCGGCTTCGCCCTCCACAGCCAAACCTTGATCGAAGCCAAGGGCTTCCATGCCCACGATGGAACTGCGATCTCGCTGGCCCGCCTTGCCGGCATCAAGACCGGCCTGATCACCAAACGAATTTCGGAGACTGTCGCCCTGCGCGCTCGCGACCTGAAGATGGATTACGTCCACCAGGGCATCCAGGACAAGCTCACAGTGTTCGAGGAGATTCTCCGCCAGGAGGGAATCCGGCCGGACGAAGCTGCCTTCGTCGGCGACGATGTTATCGACCTTCCTGTCATGCGCAACTGCGGCTTAGCCATTGCGGTCGCCAACGCCCGCGAAGAGGTCAAGCGGGACGCACATTTCGTCACTCCTCACGGCGGTGGGGACGGCGCCGCGCGGGACGCGGTCGAATACATCCTCAAAGCGCAAGGGAAATGGAAGCGGGTCGTCAGCGAGTACATCTGCGAACGCAGCCCCCAAAAAACTAGCACTTAGCAATGGCGGTTAGCATGTAGCCCATACGAGGTCACCGGCCCACTGACCATAGACGGCTAACACCTGCCACTTAACCGACAGATCTATTCGGAGGGACGAGAGAGCTTAAGGGGCTGAGTGCTGATGCCTGTTGCTAGTTGCTGATTCTAAACGAGAAAACCCACCGGTTGCCTGCTTGGGGCGTGCTCGGGTTCGGCAACCGGCGGGCTATCATTTCTCCTTACTCACCTGTAGCTTTCAGGAGTACGTACCCTACCAAACCCAAAACACTCCAAAAGTTGCGGCCCAGGCAAATCTTTTTTTTCGTCGTAACGCCCGTTTCCCGACGCTAGTTAGGGATGCCCGGCACCTTGGCCGACATCAGAGCCGTAAACCTTGGATCTTTCCTCAGACTGGCGAACTCCGCGTCTTTGTAGACGTTGCCAATATCCTTGTAGCCCTCCTCCAACGCCTTCCGCAGGTACTCTAAAGATCGATCGGCGACTCCCATCTTCGCGTACAGCTTGGCCACCACGTAATCGTAGTGCGCTCGATCCTCGGGTTTGGACATTTGCGCCGAGACGCCGGTGTGCGACGTCCGCTCAAACACATCGGGATCAAGCTCAAGGGCCTGGTGGTAGGCCACTACCGCTTTCTCGAAGTCGCTCTTCGAGAAGTAGGCTGCGCCCAGGTTGCTGTAGTAAGAGGCAGCCTCCTTGCGTAGGGCAATTGCGCGCTCGTAAAGTTTGATCGCCTTTCCGTATTTCTTTGCGATGTAGTGAATCACACCCAGATTGTTGTAGGCGTCGGCATACTCGCGATCAGCCTTGATCGCGTGCTCGAAGTCTTTCTTGGCCTCCTTATATCGTTGCAGTAACAGTTCAGTGATGCCCATCTTGTTCAGGATCAACGCATTGTTTGGCTTCTTGGCAAGCGCAGCGTGGTAGTAGTCGAGCGCATCAAGATAATACTTTTGGGCGCGCAACTCATCGCCGCGCTTTTCAATATCTTCTGCACTGGCTCCAGACGCCGGAGGCTCAACTCGGTGCAACGGAGGCGGACCAACCTGGACTTGCTCGGAAGGCGCGCTTTGAGCAGACAGGTTTTGAATGGTAAATAGGGTTAGGAATACGAAGACGCTCAAAAGAAAGGCGAGACGCGGACGCATATCAGTACCTCCCACACTCAACCCAGGCGAAAGCCCTGCCCTCTTCCGGGAAACTGCCGCGCTCTGCTTCAGGCGGAGCTAGCGTGGTTCAGTGTCGCCGCTGACTGGTGGTTTGGACGGCGGTGGCGCCGTTTTGTCGTCCTTAAAGATACCCACAATCTTGCCAAAAATACCTTTTTTCTTTTTCGAGGGGTCGTCAACCCCCTGGTCGCCGGCCACGGTAGGTTTTGCGCCGGGGGGTAGAACCTTCTCCTGGCCGCCTCCGAAGATACGCGAGAAGAAGCCGGTGATTCCACCACCCTGATCGCAGGTATCATGTGGCTCCGTGCCCGCGATGAAGGCCGCCGTGTAAGTATCTGGGCAGGAAGGTGTTGCCAGGCGGTTGGTCGCCTTGTCCAACTGCACATCGACCACTCCCGCCGGCTGGCTGAAGTCCTTGACGTCCGAATACTCGGGCAGCGCGACCGCTTTCTTCATGAACTCGGCCCAGATCGGGGCCGCAGTCTGCGCTCCGCTCAGCCGAATGTCGCTGTAATCGTCGTATCCCACCCACACAATGCACAGCAAGTTGCTGGTATATCCGGCAAACCAGCCATCGTGCGAACTCCCAGTCTTGCCTGCCGCGGGAGCGTTGAAGCCGCGCTGGCGTACCGGATATCCCGTGCCGAAGTTCAATACGCCTTCCAGCATGTTGGTCATCACAAAGGCAATTCGGGGATCCATTACATTCCGCTTCTCAGGGCTGAAGTCTTTGATCACATCGCCCTTGGAATTACGCACCGAATCGATCAGCACCGGCGACACTCGCACTCCGCCATTGGCGAACACGGTATAAGCTGCTGCCATATCCACCGGAGTGGCGTCATATGCGCCTAAAGCCATCGCGGGAGTAGCCTTCGCCGACGTAATCCCCGCCGCCTTCGCTAGCTCCGCCACCTTGTCGTATCCAACCTGTTCCGCGAGTTTCACCGTCGCATTGTTCAACGACAGTGCCAGCGCGTATCGCAAAGTTACCTCGCCGTGGTATTCCTCTTTGTAGTTGCGAGGCTCGTAGATCTGATCGCCATAAGAAAAGGTGGATGCCTCATCCGTAACCGTGGACGCGGGGGTCAAAACGCCGTTGGTACCGTCCAAAGCCGTATTCAACGCCGCCGCATAAACGAACGGCTTGAAAATCGATCCCGTCGGACGTTTCGCCAGCGCATGGTTCAACTGGCTCACCCCATAATTTCGTCCGCCAACCAGCGCCAGCACTTGACCAGTGTGCGGATCCATGGCGATCAGGGAGACCTGCGCCTGCGGCCCCGGCAACACCTTAGTCTCGTATTTCCCCTTACCAGCCTTCACCTTCCTGGTGCGCATCTTGGTCACTTGCTTATCCACCAGCTCCATCCCCGTATCGACCGCTTGGGCGGCAGCTTTCTGCAACTCGGGATCAAGCGTGGTGTAGATGCGATAGGACTGTTCGTTGGCCTCTTTCTCGTTCAGTTCCCGGATAAGGCTGTCCCGCACCAGGTCGACGAAGTAAGGCGCATCGCTGGCTTCCGAGTTAGGCGGCGCCAGCTTCAGCGGCGACGCTTTCGCCTTGTCCGCCTGCTCCCTGGGGATGGCATGGGTCTCGACCATGGCATCCAGCACTACGTTTCGCCGCTCCAGGGCACGCTCCGGATGCCGGTAGGGAGATAAATAGCTCGGCGCCTGGATCAGCCCCGCGAGTAGCGCCGTCTCAGGCAGTGAAAGCTCCTTCAGATCCTTATTGAAATAAGCTCGTGCCGCCTCCGCAAGTCCGCTGATAGTGAACGAGCCCCGCTGCCCCAAATCAACACGGTTTGCGTAAAACGCAAAGATCTGTTGTTTGGTGAATTTTTGCTCCAGCTCGATGGCAATCAGAATCTCCACGAGCTTGCGCTTCAGGGTCTTCTCCGGGGTGAGAAAGAACGCTCGCGAAAGCTGCATGGTGATCGTCGAGCCGCCCTGCTCGTGACGCTGGTGAGTCAGGTCGATCCACGCGGCCTCAGCCAGGCGAACGTAATTCACTCCACCATGCTGGAAGAATCGTCGGTCTTCGATAGCCAGCACGGCGTCCACCATGGTTTTCGGAATATCGTCATAGGTGACGACTTGCCGCTTGGAGCGCTGTTCGGCGTCGAACAGCGCGGTAATCAGTTGTGGTTCCAACTCGTAGGCTGAGAGGTCGCCACCCGGTTTGCTGGTGATACTCTCCACTTTCCCACCACGAATCGCGACCGTGGCGGGCTCAGGGCTGTGGTAGGACTCCGGTCCAGGGCTGATTTCGATGCCATGATCTACCAGGCGATACGTACCCAAGTGCGACTGGCCTTCGGAATAACCCGCCCGCCGGAGTTCAGCGGCGATCTGGTGCGCGTCAATCTTTTCCCCGACGCGCACCGTTTTCGGAATTGCGTAGATTTTGGCCGAGTTGCTGAACACCGCTCCGCTGAATCGCTTATCAATGATGCGGCCGTACGTGACGTAGTAATAAGAGAAAACGCCAACCACAGCAGCCGACACGATAAGAAACACCAGTAGCGCGGCACGCACGATGGGGTCGCGAGGCAGCAGACTCTTGCCGCCACTCGCTCTCGGAATCTTCAGTTTGATAGCCACGATTTAATGGGCGAAATTCTTGCCGTCGGCGCCGGCCTCCCGATCCAGTCTCCGGAGCGGTCACGCTGCACAATCAGCCTGGATTTTCAATCCGGTAGTCGCACAATGACCAAAAAGGCAGGGACCCTCCCTGCCCATTCTAATTCAATAAGAGTATGACGCGAGCCCGCGGGGTTGCTAGTACAATCCTTTGTTCTCAGACGATGGATGGAAGTGCAGATCGAGCGGGTATCCCGGCATGTCTACCCGTACCGTGTAGTCGACATCGATCAGAAGAGATCCTGAACCGGAGTTGCCGATACGCTTCACCTTAATCTGTTCTTCGGTGAGCGGGATCTCCAGAGCCTTGGCCGTTTTAAAGACCCCCTGACGAATATCCTCTTCGCTCTTGGTGCCATACATGTCATGCAGCGCGGTGTTCTTGATCTCGTCCTGAAACTGGTAGTTGGCGAAGTAAGGCGGGATCACCAACCATGACCCGTAAATCACGGCCGCAATGACCACAAACCCAAGTACCGCCTTAAAACTACCCATAGCACGCTCCGTCCCTGGCCTTTGCGGCCGAAGACGTAACTTCAGCGCGCTGGCCTGAGCAATTTCTGACAATATTCGGCTACGGCATCGATGCTAGCATCGTGAATTTCCCGAGTCGAGCGTTGAACGATCTCGACAGTACCTTCGGTAACCTTCTTTCCTACGGTTACACGAAAGGGTATGCCCACTAGGTCAGCGTCTTTGAACTTCACCCCTGGCCGCTCGTCCCTGTCGTCCAGTAACACGTCAATTCCTGCCTTCTCCAGTTGGCGTGCAATCTTCAGCGCCGTTGACATCAGCTTCTCATCTTTAACGTTGGTCGGAGTGACCACGATTTCAAAAGGCGCGACGGTGGGCGACAGCCAGAAGCCGTTTTCATCGTTGTTCTGTTCAACTGCGGCGGTCAGGATGCGCTCAATGCCAATCCCATAACTCCCCATAATCGGTGTGACTTCCTTGCCGTTGCGATCGAGAACGCGCGCCCCCATGGACTCCGAGTACTTGTAGCCGAGCTTGAAAATGTGCCCAATCTCCACCGCAGTATCGATGCGCAGCGGCGCGCCGCAGTTGGGGCACTCTTCTCCCCCGTTCACACTGCGCAGGTCGGCATATTCGGTCGGCTCGAAGTCACGCCCAGGCGTGACGTTTTTCAGGTGGTAGTCCGCTTTATTCGCACCAGAGATCAGGTTCGCGCGCCCTTCAAGTGCTTTGTCGACAAGCAGGATCACACCCTCTCCAAAAACCCCGTTTTTTGTCTTGGCTACGTTGCTAAGACCTAAGGGGCCGAGAAAGCCAGCAGGGGAGTGAAATACCTGTTTGATTTCGTCCTCCTGCATCGGCCGACTTTCTTTTCCGGCGAGCGCAGTGGATAGCTTCGCTTCATTAAGTTGGTGATCGCCGCGCAGCAGCACCACCAGGTCACGCGCCTTCGGCTTACCTGTCTTGGTATCGACCTCATTGACTATCAGGGCCAGAGTCTTGATCTTGTTCTTCGGCGATACCCCAAGGAAACGCGCTACGTCCTCGATCGTCTTCTGGCCGGGTGTGTGGACTTCGAGCGGTTTACCATCGCGTTCCGGCGCCAAATCTTCCACGGCTGCCAGTCTCGAAGTCGCTTTTTCCATGTTGGCTGCGTAGTTGCACTTTTCGCAGCTCACAATCAGATCTTCGCCTGCGGGCGTGCATACCACGAACTCGTGCGATTCTGAACCGCCCATTGCCCCCGAGAGCGCTTCAACAATCATGTATTTAAGCCCGCAGCGGTCGAAAATCCGGCGATAAGCGTCGTAATGCTTTTGGTAGGACACGTCCAGCCCGGCTGCATCGATATCAAACGAGTACGAGTCCTTCATCATGAATTGCCGTACCCGTAGCAACCCGGCCTTCGGCCGGGGTTCGTCGCGAAACTTGGACTGAATCTGATACCAGATTTGCGGCAACTGCTTATAGCTGCGTAGTTCTTTGCGCGCGATATCAGTCATGACTTCTTCTTCTGTCATGCCCAGGCACAAATCGGCGCCCTTGCGGTCTTTCAGGCGAAATAAAGCGTCACCCATCACCGACCATCGCCCACTCGCTTCCCAAAGTTCCCGGGGATGCAGCGCCGGCAGGTAAAACTCCTGCCCGATCTTGTCCATCTCCTCGCGGACGATGCCAATGATCTTGTTGAACGAGCGATTTCCCAGAAAAAGATACGAGTAAATGCCCGCAGCAAGTTGCCGGATGTAGCCCGCCCGCACCAGAAACTTATGGCTGGCGACCTCGGCATCCGCCGGCGCCTCGCGCAATGTTGGGATAAATAGTTCAGACCAGCGATGCATAGAGAATTCGTTCCGTGTTGGGGAATTGGTCATTGTAAATGATTCGAGGCGAGGGCCAGATAAGAGGGTTGTCAGCTGAGACAGCCGTGGGCGCTTTTCAATTACCCAATTACTCAATTACAAATTCTTCCTACATCATTTCCGTTCCCCACAAATCATGCAGGTGCACAATTCCTTGCAGCTTCATATTTCCGTCTACCACCACTAAAGACGTGATCTTCTTCTCTTCCATTAACGCCAGTGCCGTAGCCGCGAACTCGCTCGCAGCAATCGTGCTGGGATGCTTCGTCATGCACTCACCCGCGGTGAGGTCCATCACATCCTTGCCGCGCTTTTCCAGCAGTCGCCGCAGGTCCCCATCGCTGACAATGCCGACCAGCTTTTCGCCTTCAACGACGGTTGTCACGCCCAGCTTCTTTCGGGACATCTCGTAGATCACATCCGACATCTTTGTCTTCGGTGTCACCCGAGGCACAGAATCGCCCGTGTGCATCAAGGCTTCCACGCGGGCCAAACGCTTGCCCAGCTTGCCTCCCGGATGCAGGTTGGCGAAATCTTCTTCTTTAAAACCACGCTTCTCCGCCAGGGCAACCGCCAGCGCATCTCCCAATGCCAGCATGCTCGTCGTAGACGCCGTCGGCGCGAGCCCCAATGAGCACGCTTCTTCGGCGACAGAGCAGTCGAGCGCCACATCCGCTGCGGCCGACAGGGTAGAGCTTGTCTGTGCAGCGCGGGCACCCTCGCCCGCGGATTTAGGAAGCGGCACGCCTTCAGCTTGTCGAGCTTGCCCTGAGCGCGGGCGAAGAGTGCCGCTGGAAGACTTCTTGGAATCGGGCTTCAGCCCATGAGATGAGTTGTAGATTTTGTCGCAGGTCACGCTGATCAATGGCACCTGCAATCGTTTAATCGTCGCCAGCAGCCTGAGAATCTCTTCCGTCTCTCCGCTGGCGGAGAGTGCAAGCACCACGTCCCCTGCGACAACCATTCCCAGATCACCATGCACCGCCTCAACAGGATGCATATAAAGCGCCGGCGTGCCGGTCGAGTTGAGCGTTGCCGCTACCTTGCGCGCGACGATTCCGCTCTTACCCATACCCGTGACCACCACCCGGCCGCGACCTGCGTACATCAAATCCACGGCGCGATCGAACGCCTGCGCCATGGGACCGGCAATGCGATCGGCCAGTCGGCGCAGCGCTTCCGCTTCGATGCGCACCACATTTTCCCCGACGTGTTTCATGGAAGGACAGAATGTTAGCAGAATCGAAACTCATCTCTCCGCAGAAGCAGTTAACCACTCTAAAAGTGCTCTTCCATTTCAGGCACTTGTTCAACCGGCTCCTTGGTGCGAATTCCACCCAGCCCCCTGGCTTGAATTGCTTGATCCCACGGTCCGCCCTGCCAGTTGTCTTTTCGCTTCTCACTGCGAAGCCACGGCGGCAACGTGAGTTGCAGGTTCCGCGCTACCCCGGTTACATAAGGTTCATAAAGAGATCGCAAATGCGTCAGCTTCTCTTCCGCCTCCGCGCCATCCTTGATGTGTAATCCTTGCTCAAGCAGAACCCCGCGCAGACGAACCATTTCCTCCGGAGGCAGCCGATCAGGAACATGCGGATCGTATGTCGCCTTCACCACCTGCGCCAGATCCACCACCGCATGGCGCGCCATGGCGAATGTTAACTGGGCTTGGTCAGGCCGGATGTTACTAATGCCAACCATGATTAGGGCACTGGTGTCGAGCATGGTGGTGATCGCCGCAAGCCACGATTGGTTGATGTGTTGCGAACGAAAAAAACTGAGCACTGGATACGACAGATGGCTTTCTAGAACCTCCGCTGCCCAACCCTCCCAATCACGCAAGATTCCGTCCAGCACCTCCTGTTCCGGGCAACAGCCCAGACGTGCCAGCAGTTCCGACGCGCTGGGCGGAGAGCCGGCCCGCGCATCCAGCAGCGAGATCTCGATTTCGCGCTTCGAAAACGAAGAGTAAATCGTGGGCAGATAACCGATTACCACGCCTAGAAAGGCGAAGCCCATCCCCGCTTGCATTACGGTAAGTGCGCGTGCCACTCCGGAGATGGGTGTCACATCGCCTAGACCCAGGGTGAAAAAAGTTTCTCCGCTCAAATACAGCAAGCGGTTGAATGTGATGGGCTCATTCCCAAGCTGAACATGTTCGCCGAAACCATATTGCAGTAACGCGAAACCGAAGATCAGACCAGCCGCCCAGAACATCAGCAGCACCAGAATCGACAGCGGCCCGAAGTAGCTCAGGAAAGCTTCCCGCCAAGTGGTCGACTTGATCAGCCTTGCCAGCTTCCGCCATGGTCTCCAGGTGTTGCGATAAAACAAGGAGGTCAGACGAAACGACCGGTTCACCCGGCGCGGCAGGACGACAGTCTCAAACGCGTCCAGCAGAACGACCAGAATGACGATGATTCCGGCAATGGCGGCGAGAATGAACACTACTCAACCCCTGATGAGAAAGAGATGGTAGCAGATTCAACCCGGCAATCCGGCAGTGGTCCCTATGCTCCACGCCAGAATTCGGCGTCCGAAAACAGTTGAGCCGATATCAGGGCTGGGGAATCGAAGCCAGCACCTTCTGCACTGCCAGCAATTCCTTCAGTACGCCGCGAAGCTTGGTGGACTCCAGTGCATTGGCCCCGTCGGACTTGGCCTGCTTCGGATTGTCGTGGACTTCTAGGAAAACACCGTCCACTCCCGCGGCTACGGCGGCGCGCGCCAGCAGGGGAATGAACTCCGGTTGTCCGCCGCTTACCGCCGCGCCTCTGCCATCGCCTTCCGCAGCAGAAGGCAGTTGCACAGAATGTGTCGCGTCAAAAACTACCGGCGCAAACTTACGCATGATGGCCAACGAGCGCATATCAACCACCAGATTGTTGTACCCGAAGCTGGAACCGCGCTCCGTGACAAACACTTTGTTATTGCCCGCCGCGTTGCATTTTTCGACGGCATGCCGCATGTCCCAGGGTGAGACGAACTGTCCCTTCTTAATATTCACTACTCGCTCGCTCAGCGCCACCGCGGTGATCAGATCCGTCTGCCGGCAGAGGAACGCGGGAATTTGCAGCACTTCTGCGACCTCGGACACCTTGGCCACGTCTGCCACCTGGTGCACGTCGGTGAGCACCGGCACGTGAACTTCATCGCGAACTCTTTTCAGTACGCGCAAGCCTTCTGCAAGGCCTGGGCCCCGATAGCTTCTAATGGAAGTCCGATTTGCTTTGTCGTACGAGGCTTTGAAGATGAAAGGAAAGTTGAGTGAGCGCGTCACTCCCTTAATGATCTCAGCCATGCGGATGGCATGTTCTTCGCTCTCGATCACGCATGGCCCGGCGATGAGGAACAGGTCACCCGAACCGACGGTGATGTCCCCGATTTTGAATGATCTCGCCATTTCCTGCTGCGCAAGCCATCCTTCGCTTTGCCTTGGAGAAAGCCCTGACTCAGAGACGATTCTTTGCGTACCTTCGCACCCCTGAGCGGAACCGAAGGGCGGCTAAAGCTCTTTTTACCGCCGTCCCACTTTCTCCGGCCGGTGAAACATTTCTACTTCGGCGGCTTCGCGTTGGGCTCTGCGCTTCAGTTTATGCTCATACGACGCTCCCACAAAAGTCCTGAACAAAGGATGCGGTTCCAGGGGCTTCGATTTGAACTCGGGATGGAACTGGCATCCGATAAAGTGAGGATGATCGGGCAACTCCACAATCTCCACGTAAGTGCCGTCCGGAGTCGAGCCGGAAATTCGCAGTCCCGCGGCGGTCAGCATCTCTTCATATTCGCGATTGAATTCGTAACGGTGGCGATGGCGCTCGCTGATTTCGAGCTTGCCATAAATTTTGTGGGCGAGGGTGCCGGGCTCAAGCCGGCAGGGCCAGGCGCCGAGACGCATGGTGCCACCGAGTTCCTCAACTCCGCGCAGTTCACGCAACTTGTAGATCACTCGATGCGGCGTGGCTGGATCAAATTCGCTGGAATTGGCTCCCGCCAACCCGCACACATCGCGCGCAAATTCGATGCACGCAGTCTGCATGCCAAGGCAAATGCCGAAATAGGGAACTTTCTTTTCCCGCGCATAGCGGATCGCATTCAGCATCCCCGCGATGCCTCGTTTTCCGAAGCCGCCTGGTACCAGCAGTCCATCGTAGTCTTCCAATTGCGCTTCGTAACTCTGATCGCCGGTTTCCAGCCCTTCGGCTTCCACCCAATTCACATTGAGCTTCAGATTATGAGCCAGCGCCCCGTGCACCAAAGCTTCTTTCAGGGACTTATAAGAGTCCTCATACTCCACGTACTTGCCGACAATGCCGATCGTCACTTCATCCTTCGGGTTGTAAACCCGATGAACAATCTCTTCCCAGGCCGCCAGGTTGCGCTCTCCGGCTTCCAGATGCAGATACTTCAAGACCAGCGTGTCCACGCCTTCACGCGAAAACACCAGCGGCACTTCGTAAATCGACGCGACATCTTTGGCGGTGATAACAGCCTCTTCCCCCACATTGCAAAACAGCGCGATCTTGGACTTGATCTCTTTAGCGAGAAAGCGGTCGGTGCGACAGAGCAGAATATCTGGCTGAATCCCGACGCTCAGCAGTTCCTTCACCGAGTGCTGTGTCGGTTTGGTTTTTAGCTCTTGCGCGGCGGCGATAAACGGCACCAGCGTGACATGCATAAACAACGTGTGCTCGCGACCGAGCTCCTGGCGCATCTGACGGATCGCTTCGATAAAGGGCAACGACTCGATGTCGCCGACGGTCCCACCAATCTCAATGATGGCAACGTCCACGTCTTGCGCCACCTTCTTCATAGCCGCTTTAATTTCATTGGTGACGTGAGGAATCACCTGCACGGTCTTGCCGAGATAATCCCCGCGGCGCTCTTTAGCGATGATCTGCTCGTAAATCCGCCCGGTAGTCCAGTTGTTGTCGCGGGAAAGTTTGGCGTGGGTGAAGCGTTCGTAATGACCAAGATCAAGATCAGTTTCGGCGCCGTCATCGGTGACAAAGACTTCGCCGTGCTGGAACGGGGACATCGTACCCGGGTCAACATTCAGGTAGGGGTCAAACTTCATCAGGTTGACCGTCAGGCCACGGCTTTCGAGCAGGCATCCAATTGAGGCCGCCGCCAGCCCTTTGCCCAAAGAAGACACTACTCCGCCGGTTACAAAGATATACTTTGCCGACATCGCTTCCTCGCTCTGATTTTGGTTTTGGATTCGTGCCGGCTGGGGTGCACGACCAATTATGCCAGAAAAGGATGGGGAAGGAAATGGTGTAAAAAATGTCGGGTGGGCTGGTTTCAATTTGATCCGTAGACCCCAAGCCCAAACCCGACAAAATAAATCACGACCGCCGAGAGCAATACCGCGCCGAAGATACGCAACCCCCGATCAAGGCGACTTTTCGGTTCGCCTTTCCTAGGAGACAAACCACTGCGCCACAGATAGGCAGCGCCAGATGCGAAAAGTAAGAGTCGAAACCACCCAACAATATTTGTGCTGACCGTCATGCCGCAATCTTGTTCGACTTGCGACCCAATAGTGTCACAAGTTCTTCAAGCGTCCAAACGTGATCGGTAAGGCCAGCTTCCATCGCAGGGGTCAAGCGGAATGTCTGATGCACGCGGCAGAAATTGTGCCCGCTACCAAAATGTTCGCTAGTGGGGCCACAACAAAGGCCCATTCCCGACCCCCGTGCGTTCACCACCACCTTTTTCTTCATGTTCCTTCGTATCCTTTGTGGCGAAAGGGTTTTAACTCTACTCAAAATCCGGCCTAACTCCAAAACCCGCCAATGCATCTAACTTCCAAGAGAAGCTGAATCGGACGATAATATCTGCTAACCATGCTTCCCATTGAATTCAAGACGCGACTTTTCTGGGTGATTACGTTCGGTCTCGCGGCAATCTGTTTATGTTTGTCGCCGCTGGCTTCTGCCCAGCAACTAGCCAAGCGTCTCATCCTCAAAGATGGCTCTTACCAGCTCACGACCAAATGGGAAAAGAAGGGCGACCGCATCCGCTACTACAGCGCCGAACGGGGCGAGTGGGAAGAAATTCCTGACTCCCTGATCGATTGGTCGGCCACTGACAAGTACGAAAAAGATCGTGCCGCCGGAGTCCCTCCACCCGAAGCCGTCGCATTGGATAAAGAGCTTGAGGCTGAGCGCAAGGCCGAAGAGTTGAGGTCACCGCAAGTGGCGCCGGGATTGCGTCTGCCCGATGAAAGCGGCGTCTTTCTTTTGGACAATTTTCAAAGCCAGCCGCAACTCAACGAACTGCAGCAGAATGGCGGGGAACTCAACAAGAATATGAAAGGCAACATTCTGCGCGCAGCCATCAATCCCATTGCCAGCGCCAAACAGACGATTGAACTCAAGGGCGAACACGCCAAAGTGCAATCGCATGTCACTATTCCCGCGCTCTACGTGAACACCACCCAGGAGAAGGATACCGGCGACGCATCGCGGCAACCACAACAGCCGCAGCAACCAGAGCAACCCATCCAACTACCCGTCGACCGTTTCAAGATTGTCCGCATGCAGGCCAAGCAGGATAAGCGCATTGTGGGCGACATCAAGATTGCGGTTTACGGTAAGGTCAGCCAGGAGCAAAAACTCGTGCCCACAACTTCACAACCAATTTCAGGCGGCTGGGTGAAAGTGACTCCCACCAGCGCGCTCACTCCCGGCGAATACGCATTGGTAGAGATGCTGGGCAAAGAAGGCATGAATCTTTTCGTGTGGGATTTCGGAGTGAACCCCACTGCACCAGCAAACCCCATGGCCTCGAAGCCCGATCCACGCGCCATCCCGCAGCCCAAGGACAAACCGGTAGAGCTGGAAAAACGGGACCAGCATTAGGTAGGTTGCTGACCGACAATTCCGAACCGACTGGCGCCCTCTTACTTCATCACTCCGCGCTGCGCAATCCCAATATTATCCCGCGTAGTATTTTTTACCAGGTACATCATTTCATCCGCTTGCCGAATGACGTCCTGCGGAGATTTGGCGTCGTGTGGATAGGTCGCCACGCCGATGCTGGCTCGCACATTCAGGTTCAATCCCTCTTCCTTGCAGAATGCGCTGACCCGCAAATTGTCACGCAGGCGCTTGGCGACGACTAGCGCGGCATCTTTCCCGGTCTGCGGCAGCAGCACAACAAATTCATCGCCACCGTAGCGGAAGGCGTAATCAATCAAACGCAGCTGTGCCTTGATAAGGTAGCCAATCTCAGCCAGCAATTTGCTTCCGATCAGGTGTCCATAGGTATCGTTCACCTGCTTAAAGTGATCCAGATCAATAAACAGCACGGTGAACTCATAGGCAAAACGCGACGAGCGGTAAACCTCGGTCTCCAGAATCTTATAAAGATGGCGCGCGTTGTAGAGTCCGGTGCAGTCGTCGGTAATCGTGAGTTCCTGGATTTTCTCTACGGCTCGTGCGTTATCGATCGCGATAGCCGCATAGTCGGAAAGTGACTGCAGAAAAAACATCTCTTGATCGGTAAAGTTGTCCAGATGAACATTCACCAACTGGATTACGCCCAGAACCCGGTGCTTGGCACGCAGTGGAAAGCAAATGATCGAACGCGTCTCCCACTTGGTGACCTCATCAATTCGTTTCGCGAACCGCGGGTCGTTAAGCACATCGGGCACAATAAGTTGCTCGCCGTGTTTCGCCACCCACCCGGCAATTCCTTCGCCGACTTTGAGTCGGACATTCTTCAGCGCCTCCGCAGCGTCTCCCACCGCAATCGCGAAATATAGTTCGTTCCGCTGTTCATCCACCATCAGCAACGACCACGTATCAGGACGGAAATACTCCGCCATCTTTTCCATGATGGCCTGCAGAATCGAATCCAGGTCAAGCATCGAGGTAAGGGCCTTGGCCACATCATGGAAGATGGTCAGCTCTTGAATTTGCCGTTTACGGTCGGTGCCGGTGGCCTCGGGCATGCCCTGAAATCCTCAGTTTTTGGCAGGAATTGCTTGGATTATATGCGCCGCCCTGAAGGATGGGCAATCAACCTTGGTAACCCCGTACCCGCAAAGCTAAGTGTTTGTAAGGGATGCAACATCGGGCATGGCGGCTGAACTCGTGTCCACCTGTCCACGGCAGTACATATCGAAGATTGTTTTGGGACGGTTTCTTTGTGTGGACTTCAGTCCCGGTGGATGTGCGAATGAGTCTAGGGAAGAACGGCAGGTGTTGTTAACAAGTTAAAATGTCCGGTTTTCTTAGCACGTGACTTGTCCGGTTTGAGTTAAATGACCAGCAGCAGTCGGGGCTGTGGGAAAGTGGGAATCCAGCGCCTTTTGCGGGATTTCCAAGCGAGGTGGGAAAGTCGGGTTTTGGACTTTTCCAGCTCGCGTCTTTTCCACAGCCCGTCCGCGCT
>QIAP01000062.1 GCA_003225075.1 Acidobacteriota bacterium
CCCCTTATTGACATCCTCATCAGTGCCACCCCATTTGAGCTAGACGAGGGGAGAGCAGTAGGGCTCGATTTTCCCGACTGGAAAGTGAGGGCGCTGATAGATACCGGTGCCTCTGTAACAATTATCAACCCGCAAATTGGCAAAACCTGCAAACTTCGACAGACCAGCCGCGCAAGAATTGTAGCGGTTGGTGGCGAAGCGGGCGAGTTTCCGGAGCATGCGGCAGCAATATCATTTCCGGGATCGCGTCTGCCAAGTTTTGATGCGGTTCGCGTAGTTGCATGCCCGATCATTCGTCGGCCGTTCTTTTCTTGTTTAATCGGTCGAGACATCCTGCAAAGATTTCGGTTGATATATGACGGGCGTAATGGTGAGGTCGAAATCCAAGCCTAGCGACGATTAGGAGACGTAGGCTTGCATTTCGTCAGTAGTATTAACTCCACTGCCGGATCCTGCCATCCCTCATCAAGGCTCCGCGATTTGACTCCCGGTTCATGCGCGGTTACAGTATTCCACCATTTCCTTCTGGGAGGTTTCCCATGCTCAGCGGGTTCAAACAGTTCATTCTGCGCGGCAACGTAGTCGACATGGCCGTTGGTGTGGTCATAGGCGCCGCCTTCGCCACGGTTGTGACCGCCTTCACCAAGGACCTGCTGACGCCCCTAATCGCCGCGTTGGTGGGTAAGCCCGATTTCTCCTCGATCACTTTCACCCTAAACGGTACCGCGTTTGCCGTCGGGGACTTTATCAATGCCCTGGTGGCCTTCCTGCTGGTGGCAGTCGCGGTGTACTTTTTCGTGGTGACGCCAGTGAACGCGCTGGTCTCGCGTATGCGCAAGGCCCCGGCACCCGCCGACCCAACGACTAAGAAGTGTCCGGAGTGTCTCAGCGAAATACCCATCGATGCGCGACGCTGCGCTCATTGCGGCCAGCCCTTGGCGGTAGCTGCGCGGCAGGCATCGTAAACCGCCACGCGCATCTATCGCGGTCCTGAGTCAAGGAATCTTCTCTCCTGTAATATGATTAGGATGGCTTTCTGCGTCCTTCGGAAGTGCTGTTTCTTCGTGACCTTGTCCGCGGCGATCACTGTATCGGGGCAGCAGTCCAAAAACCTTCCGACATCTCCTGCTCGCCCGGGCTCAAAACCGACGTCATCAACTGGTGCCCCCCTTCCTGATGCCGGCACAATCACCGAAGGCCGCTATCACAATCCATTTTGGGGGTTCAGGTACAAGATTCCCTATGGCTGGGTTGAGCGGACGAAGGAAATGCAGGGGGACAGGGGGGACGAACCAGGAAAGTCGCTGGTTTTGCTGGCCGCGTTTGAACGGCCTCCAGAAGCTGCGGGAGACACCGTGAACTCGGCCGTGGTCATTGCGGCTGAAAGCGCATCGTCCTATCCCGGCCTGAAGACCGCAGCCGAGTATTTTGGACCGCTCACCGAGCTCACCACCGGCAAGGGCTTCCAGGTCGTGAATGCGCCCTACCAATTTCCTGTGGGCACAAACCAGTTAGTTCGCAGCGATTTCAGCAAGACGCTCGGCTCTTTGACCATGCAGCAAGCATCGCTGGTCCTGTTGCAAAAGGGATACATTCTGTCCTTCACTTTTATTGGCGGGTCGGAGGACGAAGTTGAAGAATTAATCGAGAATTTAAGCTTTGGGCCGTCAAAAAAACCAAAAGCCGAGGGCCCTTCGCCGCGCCACTGACCTCCCGATTGGAGTCCAACGAAGACCCCTGTAACCCACGCCAAAAGTGCAGGTTACCGAGGCGATTCCGGGGTCGAAAAAATGATCCCCTTGTGATACAATTACTAATAGTTCCGAAAGCTCTAAGTACAAGCAATTTCAATGATTTGAGGTCCATTTCTGGAAAGCGGAGTCTCCCCGCCGTGGCGACTCCAAGATCCGAAAACGGGACTGGTAACCAGGGCTCAAATCGCGTTCCATGGAGCTGAATGGCCACGAAAGAAATCAACACAGCAGCCATCGTCGATCCGAAGAATAAAGAGGGCAAGGTCACGCCCATCACCGGAGGCAACGGTGACTACACCGCCGACTCAATCAAGGTGCTGGGCGGCATGGAAGCGGTTCGCAAACGCCCGGCAATGTACATTGGTTCGACCGGCGAGCTCGGGCTGCACCACCTGGTTTACGAAGTTGTCGACAACTCGGTTGATGAAGCGCTCGCTGGCTACGCCGACAAGATCGAAGTAACCATCCACATCGACAACTCAATTACTGTCATCGATAACGGCCGCGGCATTCCCGTCGACAACATGGAAATTGACGGCGAAAAGGTGCCGGCAGCGCAGGTCGTGATGACCAAGCTGCATGCGGGCGGCAAGTTCGATACCTCGTCATACAAAGTATCGGGCGGATTGCACGGCGTGGGCGTCTCCTGCGTGAACGCCCTCAGCCACGAGTTGGATCTCGAAATCTGGCGCGACGGCTTCACCTGGGAGCAGACTTATTCAAAGGGCGAACCCACCAGCAAGCTGAAGAAGGCCGGCGCAACCAAGAAGCGTGGGACCAAAGTCAAGTTTTTGCCCGATAAGGAAATCTTCACTGCCACCGAGTACAACTTCGACACGCTGGCCCAGCGCCTGCGTGAATTGGCCTTCCTGAACAAAGGCCTGCTGATTACGCTGACGGACGAGCGCACCACCGACGCCAAGACGGGCGGGGCCAAGACGGCCGAATTCAAATACAACGGCGGCATTGCGGAATTCATCAAGCATCTCAACCGCGGCAAGCAGACGCTGCATGACAAGCCGATCTACATGGAAGCCGAGCGCGACAGCGTAGTCATGGAGATCGGGCTGCAATACAACGACGCCTATTCGGAAACTCTGTTCAGCTTCGCTAACAACATCAACACGGTGGACGGCGGCTCGCACCTGACTGGTTTCCGTCAGGCACTGACCCGCACGATTAACTACGCCGGGCAGCAGATGGGGCTGTTCAAAGATGTCAAAGAAAACCTGACGGGCGACGATGTGCGCGAGGGCTTGGTCGCAGTAGTTAGCGTGAAATTGCCGCAGCCGCAGTTCGAGGGTCAGACTAAGGGCAAACTCAATTCCGATATCGCGGGCATCGTGCAGGCGTTCGTGAACGAACGCCTGGGCGCGTACTTCGAGCAGAACCCGACAGTCGGCCGTAAGATTATCAATAAAGCGATTGACGCGGCTCGGGCGCGCGAGGCCGCCCGCAAGGCTCGTGATCTCACCCGCCGCAAGGGAGCTCTCGACGGAGGTGGCCTGCCCGGTAAGCTGGCTGACTGCTCTGAGCGCATGCCTGATCGTTGCGAATTGTTCCTGGTGGAGGGCGAATCCGCCGGTGGCACCGCCAAACAAGGCCGCGATCGCAGGTTTCAGGCGATCCTGCCATTGAAAGGCAAGATCCTTAACGTCGAAAAAGCGCGTTACGACAAGATGCTGGCGCACGAAGAAATTCGCGCCATGATCACGGCGTTAGGCACCGGCATTGCCAAAGAAGACTTCGATCCGGCTAAATTGCGTTACGGAAAAGTCATTCTGATGACTGACGCTGATGTGGACGGAAGTCACATCCGCACTTTGCTGTTGACGTTTTTCTTCCGCCACATGCAGGAGTTGATCAAGCGCGGCAATGTGTTCATCGCGCAGCCCCCGCTGTATTCGATTAAAAAGGGCAAGACGCAGCAGTACATCAAAGACGATCGCGACTTCGTCAAGGTGATGGTGAAGCGTGCCGCCGAAGGACTGATCGTGCGCTACGGCGAGGGGGCGGCGAAACTGGAGGGCACAGCTCTGGCCCGGTTCATCACGGTGCTGAATGAATATCTGGGCTTCTTCGACAAATTGGACAAGCGCTTGCGCGATGAGCGGGTGACCGAACTCCTTCCCAAAATCGACTTTTCCAAGCACGCTGATTTCGAAGGCGATAAAAAGACTGCGCCGAAGAAAATCGAAAAGCTGGAACGAGAACTGAAGAAGTTGCAAAAGGACCGGGGATTCAAGAGTGTCGAGTCGCGCTTCGACGAAGAACATAACCTCTGGGAAGTGTGCTACCTCAGTTCTCAGGGCGCAGAGCACGTCATCAACTGGGAACTGGCCTCTACTCCGGAGTGCCGTCAGTTGATCTCGAAGTACAAACAGATCGAGCCCTACATGGAGCCGCCATTCGTGATTGAGACAGTCTCGAAACCAGCTCCGGCCAATGGCAACGGCGAAGAGCTGAGCGATGCCGAACGTGAGGACGTGGAAAAAGCCCAGAAGAAAACCTCCGCTGCGCCTAAGCGCAAGGCCGCCGAGCCGCAAACGGTTGAGAAAGGCAATGCCCGCGAATTGTTCGAGCACGTGCTCGCCGAGGGCCGCAAGGACTACACCGTCCAACGCTACAAAGGCTTGGGTGAAATGACCTCCCAGCAGCTTTGGGAAACCACCATGGATCCCGAGCGTCGCACGCTGCTCTCAGTGAAACTCGAGGATATTGCCGCCTGCGAAGCTATCTTTACCACGCTTATGGGCGAGGATGTCGAAGCGCGCCGCAAGTTCATCGAAGACAACGCGCTGGACGTGAAGAACCTGGATATCTGATTTTAGCTGCTGCTGGTCGGAACTTCTTTCAATGAGACTGTTGGGTACCTCGCCTGCGGATACACCCGATCGAACAAAATCCACAGCAGTGCGATGATCCCGAACACAAGCACGCTGCCCTCCGGGCCAACTGAGCCTCCGGTTAACCACGCCGGGCCTTGAAATGACGATTTCATCAGATGTCCCGTGACCATACCCCCGCTGTCTGGCACCGAGTAGAGGAAGCTTTGGCCCCAGTCCCACGAGGCGTGGAAACCTATTGCGAACCATAAATGGCCGGTCCGGCGGAGAGTTAAGCAGAAGAAGAATCCGATAAGAGCAGCGCCCAGCCCGCCGACGTAGTTTTCTCCCGGGTTGCGCAGGTGAACCCCTCCAAACAGCAGGGACATGAGAATGGCAGCGGGCCAGAAACCCATTCCAGTCGTGACTGTATAGAGTGTGTAGCCACGAAAGAGGAATTCTTCAGCGCATCCCACCAGCAGGAAGAACGCGCCCCAATAAGCGGCGAATTTCAACACCCGTATCCCATGCAGCGCGAAGCCGCCGAAGTAGAAGGCACCCGCTCCTCGCATCATTAGCAGCAGAAGCGTGATCGAGACGATTCCCCAGATAGCCCCCACCCAGAAGAACTTGCCGAATGCACTGTGTCGCGGTAACCCATAGACATCGAACTCCCGTTTTTCGATGCGGGCCATGACAAAGGCCGGAAGGATGATTGCCGTCACTTGCACCAGGTAATCAACCAGGCGCGACAATAACAGAGCCTTGCCGTGCAAATCGGGGGAGAGCATCGGAGCCAAAGCAAAGCTCAGGACATAATCAACCATCCAAGCCATTGCGAGATAAAACAGGATGCGCCACGCCGCGCGCAGACCTTCCGGGCCGACAAAGACACTATGGAAAAACGGTGGCCGACGGAGCGCAGTTGAATCTAATAGTGGCGGCCCACTTCCCGGAGTGGAGGCCAGTGGAACGTTCGGGTCTTCCATAAGAAGTTTCCAGCCTGCGCCCGGACATGGTAAAACACTCACCTTCCTCATGAGCGAATTTTTCACCCGGGAGCGCTTCGGCAAACCGCAGTTTCTGGCTGGGCTCCTGCTTCTTGTCTTTCTGGGGCAGTGCCTCTGGCTTGCCAGCCGCGACGAGCATGCTTCAGGAACCGTTGAATTTGGCGAGCTCACCCGCGTCCAGCAAGGACTAGAGCAGTGGCATGGCGAGCGCATTGCTGGCACTCCCTATGCAATGTCAGTCCAGAAACAACCCAGTCAGGATCCAGATCGCTCTTCCTATTTCGAAAATAATGGCGGATACGATGCTTATCACTCACCACTGTATTACCTGATCGCTTCCGCACCTTTGCTCTTATGGCCCGGTTCGCTTCAGCCTGGAACAAAACCCTACTGGGGGGGGCTGGCGCGAGCACCCTATCTCGTATTCGGGGTTCTGCTGGGTGCTTCCTTGTGGTACGTCTCGCGGCGGTTGTATGGAAATGCCGGCGGTTACATTGCGCTCACGCTTTACTGTTTTTCACCCGGGATAATCCGCGGCAGTGCGCTAGGGTTCACGCATCTCGAGATCGCCGCGGCCTGGGGCGCGTTTGGAACCATCTTCACTGCTATTGCGGTCGCGCATACCTTGTACGCGCCGCGTGAGGTAGTGCTTTGGAATTGGCGGCGTATCCTCTTACTCGGACTCTCACTCCCACTGGCGGTCGGCACGCAATTCTCACTGGTGATAACAATCCCGGCTGCGCTCGCGTTCATGCTGTACCTGGCGCCAGCCCGCCGCGCTGCAGCGTTGGCGATCTGGGTAGCCTCGTGCGCCATCGCCTTCGTACTTCTCTTCGCCTCCTACTCATTCCGGCCAGGCGTTTTCTGGGAAGGGATTCGTCATGCCACGTTCTTGGGAATCAACTGGAGAGTCTTTGCCAGGCCTGGCGCCTACCGCCAGGTACTCAGCCATTTGGGGCAGATGAGTCCGGCGCTCGCCCTAGCTCTGCCGGTTGCGGTCATAACCTACGCCGTATGGCCACGAACCCGCTACTTTGGTAATACTGCTCCACTGCTGGTTGCCGGGCTTTGCGTACTTCTGGGTTTAGCGACCCCGCACTATCCTGGCTTTGGTTTCGAATTGATAGCCGTGCCGTTCTTATTCGTGTTCGTTGCGGGCGTGGCGGCGGACCTTCTAGAGACGCCAATGCGCAGTCTGGTAATCGCATTCCTTGTCGGCCTTCTGGGAGCATATGCGCTGTGGTGTCTGCTGGAACTGGCACGCGTTGCGCGCGCATGACGAACGTCTGAGTGGATGAGCACGAAAGGATAACTCGAACAACCCCCGCGCCTCATGAGTTGTTTCCCTGTACAATTTTCTCCCGATGGCTGTGACGGTCAATTCCTTTGCGAAAATCAATCTCGGCTTATGCATCGGTGCGCTCCGCCCCGATGGTTTCCATGAACTCCGGACGGTATACCAGACAATAGCTTTGAACGATGTCATTTCCGTCCAAGTCGGCGCCGGAACAGGAATAGAGATTCGCTGCTCTGACCCGCGCGTCCCTAAGGATCAATCGAACACGTGCCACCAGATCGTGGCGCGAGCCACTAACGACCTCAAGGTCCCTGGCAAAGTAATTATTGACATTGATAAGCGCCTGCCGGTGCAGGGTGGACTCGGAGGAGCATCGTCGAACGCGGTGGCTGTGCTGTTGGCGCTGGAGCGTGCGCTCGAAAAGTCGTTACCCGCCACCCAGAAGCTGCGCCTCGCTGCTGAAGTCGGTTCTGACTTGCCCCTATTTATGTTTGGTGGAACTGTCATGGGCGTGGGCCGTGGTGAGGAGGTCTACCCGCTACCCGACCTACCACCAACAACCTGCGTCGTCGCTACTCCTGAAATTGCTGTTTCTACACCCAAGGCGTTCGCAGACTGGGACTTGGCGATGGCTCCCAGGGATGTCCCACTCGTACCAATACAAGACGAGCCTGTCAGGGCCGTGCCCAAGGCGGTGTATTTCCATGGGCGGCGCCTCCGAAAGCCGGCAGCAGCCCCGCTGGGATCGACTCCTACGGCCAAGGACACCCAACTAGACGCCAGGGCGTCAGGTGGGGTTGATATCGCTTCAAAATTGACGCCCGCGACGCCCTCCGATAGAATATTGGAGTTCGGTCGCGCAGTTTCTTCTGTGCTGACCGCCTCGTTCCAAAGTAAGGTCAAGTCTGGTAAGCATTTATCCGGTGTCTCTGCTGGTAAGAGCAGGGGCCGGGCCGAGATCCCGCTTCTCGACCTCGTCCGTACCGGGATTGAAAACGACTTCGAACGGGTCGTCTTTTCTCAATATCCCGAATTGCGCGAGGTAAAGAGTGTGCTTGAGAGTGCGGGAGCGCAGTACGCCTCGCTGTCCGGATCGGGTTCTGCGCTTTACGGTCTGTTTGGGTCGCGCTCGGCTGCGCAGAAGGCCGCGGCCGCACTGCGGAAGGAAGGTGTTCCGGCTCAGGTCACGGCTACGTTGACGCGTGAACAGTACTGGAAGAGGATTTTCGATTGAAGATTTTTAGCTTGCTGCGTCTGCGTTTTCCATCGACAATCAGCAATCGAAAATCGACAATGATTCTACTGGGCCGTCGACTAATGGTAGGTCAAGTGCCTTTGGAGCACTTTGTCTAGGTTCGAATCCTAGCGGCCCAGCCAGAAAATCCCTCTAGCTTCTGGCTTGCCTGGCAGAAGCTGGAAGCCAGAAGCTGAGAGCAAACTTATGGCAACTCTTGCGACAGCGACGGATAAGAAGGTCCACACGGGCGCCGACGAGAAGCCTGAGCGCAAGCCTCAGCGCTCTCGCGTGGATGACAAATTCAAGATCTTCAGCGGCACCGCCAATGAGCGGCTGGCAGATGATGTCTGCGAGTTTCTGGGACTGACTCGCAACCAGGCCCAGGTCACACGATTCAAAGATGGGGAAGCTTACGTCCAGATTCAGGAGAATGTGCGTGGCGCGGATGTGTTTGTCATACAACCCACCTCGCGCCCGGTGGACGAGCATCTGATGGAACTCCTCCTGATGATCGACGCGCTCAAGCGGGCTTCGGCGCGGCGCATTACCGCGGTAGTTCCGTATTACGGTTATTCCCGGCAAGACCGCAAGGATAAGCCGCGTGCCCCGATTTCCGCCAAGCTAGTGGCGGACTTGCTGACTACTGCAGGAGCGGATCGGGCGTTGATTATTGACCCCCACGCTCCCCAAATTCAAGGATTTTTCAATATTCCGGTCGATCCTCTGTTCGCATCGCCGGTGCTGGTGGACTACTTCAAGAAGTTGAATTTATCCAATTTGACCGTGGTTTCCCCAGATGCCGGTGGGGTGGAGCGAGCGCGGTTTTTCGCAAAGAAAATGGACTCCGCGCTGGCCATCGTCGATAAGCGCCGCGTGGAAGCGAATGTGGCGGAAGTCATGCACGTGATCGGAGACGTGCAAGGCCGTATCTGTTTGGTGATCGACGATTTGATCGACACCGCTGGCACGCTGGTCAAAACCGCCAGCGCCCTGGTAGAGAACGGTGCCACTGCCGTTTACGCCTGCTGCTCCCACCCTGTGCTTTCTGGTCCAGCGGTGGAAAACATTGCGCAGTCTTGCATCAAGGAAGTGGTTGTAACCGATACCATCCCGCTCTCAGAAGCGGCGAAAAAGGAACCGAAGATTGTGGTGCGTTCCGTGGCCGGGTTGATTGGACGAGCCATTCAGTCCATTCACGAAGAAACTTCGGTCAGCAAGTTATTCATCTAGGACAGGACTCAAATTATGGCAACTGCAACAGAAAACAACACACTGGAAGCGCAACCTCGTGTTCCGGGAACCAAGAATGATGCCCGGCGTGTGCGCCGTGAAGGTAAGATCCCGGCAGTGCTCTACGGTGCGGGCAAGGATGCCGCATCCCTCAGTGTTGACCCCCGTCAAGTGCTGCGCATTTTGCATTCTGCGAGCGGTCACAACACGATTTTTGATCTCTCTCTGAATGGCGACGAGCGTACCAAGGCCATGATCGTTGATTGGCAGTTCGAGCCGATCAAGGGCAAGTTGCTGCACATTGACCTCAAGCGGATCGCGATGGACCAGAAGCTCACTGTAATGGTACCCATCGTACTGAGGGGCGAAGCCGCAGGCGTGAAGCAGCAGGGCGGCATTCTGGAGCAGGTTCTGCGCGAAGTTGAAATCCAGTGTCTGCCAGGCGACATTCCGGCGTCAATCGAAGCCGACGTGAGCGAACTTGTCTTTGGCAAAGTATTGCGAGTTGCCGACCTGCCGCACAGTGAGAAATTCAAGATCCTCACTGACGAAAATCAGACAGTGGCGCACGTCATTACGGTAAAAGAAGAAGTTGCCCCTGCGCCGGAAGCGGTGGCTGCCGAAGCTGGTGCCGTCGCGGCCGAGCCCGAAGTTATCAAGAAGGGCAAACAGGAGACTGAAGAGGAAGGTGCCGAGGAAGCTGTCGCAGAAAAGGCGCCAAAGGCCGAGAAGGGCGACAAAAAGGAAAAGAAGTAGGTCGGGGTGGAGGCTGGTCATTGACCGGCCTGGCCGAGCTGCTGTTCGGCGGTAGCAGACGAGGAAAGTTAACCAAGCTTGAAACTGATAGTCGGGCTGGGCAATCCCGGAATCGAATACCAGTTCACGCCACATAACCTGGGTTTTCTGGCGATTGATCGCATCGCTAACGATTGCGGCGTCGAAATCAGGAATCGCCAGTGCCGTGCTCTGACGGCGCGGGTCACAATCGGGGCAGAACAGGTTCTCCTGGCTAAGCCGGAGACCTACATGAATCTGAGCGGCATAGCAGTACGTGAGCTGCTCACAAAGCACGAGTTGAATCCGGCAACCGATGTGGTTGTCATCTACGACGAACTGGACTTGCCGCTGGGTACGATTCGCATTCGCCAGCGGGGCAGCTCGGCGGGGCATAACGGGATGGAATCGGTGATCGGCGCCCTGGGCACGCAGGAGTTCCTGCGGATTCGTTTGGGTGTCACGCCGGACGGGAAAAAGGTGTTGGAGGGGGCGCGGTATTTGTTGAAGCCGCTACGCAAAGCACAGCTCAAGATTGTAGATGAAGTACTAGACCGGGCCGCCGAAGCAGTGAAAGTGATTTTGACCGAAGGACCGGCGGCAGCCATGAACCGCTTTAACCGTAGGCTCGAGGCTGAAAGTTAGCTACGGATTCGAACCAACGAAACTAGCTAATTTCGGCTAGGTAGTGAAAACTTTCGGGAATCGGCAGCAAGAATTTGGAGAAGCTAAATGAATCGCACTTATGAATTGATGTTCATCGTTCGGCCTGACATGGTCGAAGAGGATCTCGACAAACTGATTTCTACTCTGGAGTCGCAAGTAACATCCTCCGGGGGCGCAGTAAAGAGTGTCGAACGCATGGGCAAGCGCCGTCTGGCTTACACTGTCCGCAGATTTCATGACGGGATGTACATACTGCTCACCGCTGAGGGCAGCGGTGAGCTCATTCACGAATTGGAGCGCCGTCTGCGCGTAACTGAGCCGGTGATCAAATTCTTGACTGTGCGGGTGGACGAGGAGCAGAAGCGTCTGGACAAGATCAAGCAGATCCGTGAATCCCGCAAGAAGAAGGCGCCACCCGCTCCGGCGGAGACGAGCGCCGAAGCAGGCGGCGAAGCAGCCTCGGTAACCGCATAGGAACACTCGGTAGTCGCAGTCCTGAGTCTATTCCGGGATCCGCATCCCAAGCAGGCTGACAGACTGCAGACGACGATTAATCATACGAAGGAGCATCATGGCTGAAGAAACCAGAACTACGTTTTCACCCTCCGGCGATCGCCCACCCTCTCGTGGTCCGCGTCCTGCTGGCGGCCCTGGCGGTGGCCGGGAAGGTGGCCGCAAATATTTCCGCCGCAAGAAGGTCTGCAAATTTTGCGTGGAGAAGATTGAGGCGATCAACTACAAAGACGTGCGTTTGCTGGCGCAATTCGTCGCCGAGAGCGGCAAGATCGTGCCGCGGCGCCTGACTGGAGTGTGCACGCCGCACCAGCGTCGCCTTTCCACTGCAATCAAACAGGCGCGCAATATCGCGCTCTTGCCGTTTGCGGGGCGGGCATCCTGAACCAGCAGCCGTGATTTGCATGTCCGTTTTCTGCACACAAGCCAATCGGCGTGATCATCGCGGCACAATTTATATACGGAGTTCATAACATGGAAGTAATTCTAAAAGAAGATGTAGCCAAGCTCGGCTCGCGCGGCGACGTGGTCAAGGTTGCCGAAGGTTACGGTCGAAATTTTCTTCTTCCCAAGAAATTGGCCATTGAAGCTTCGGCGGCCAATAAATCTGTCATAGAGCAGATGAAAGCAGCCTCAGTGCGCCGTTCTGCCAAGGAGAAAGCCAGCGCTGAGGAGTTGGCGAAACAGTTTGAGGGCGTCGAAGTCTCATTCCTTCGCCGAGCCGGCGAACATGACCAACTCTTCGGCTCAGTCACTTCCGGCGATATTGCCGACGCGCTGGCGAAGAAGGGCCTTAACGTGGACCGTCGTAAGATTCAAATTCACGAGTCCATCAAAACTCTGGGCGAGTTTACGGTTGCGATAAGACTCCACCGAGACGTTACCACTCACCTGAAGGTGCTCATCCAAAAGGAAGCTGCGGAATAGTTCTTCCAACTTAGAAGCAGCACTGATCGCCGGTTCGCGATCTTGTTCCAGGCGATAAACTGGCTTGGGGCGTATAAACCATAGTTTCGACACTATTTAACAAATTATTTACCAGTTATTGACATTCTTCTCCTGTTGAGCAAGAAGCTTGCCAAACTCCTATAATCTTGCTCACGGTTCTGTCCCTGTCACGTCCATAACTATGCAACCTGAAAGCAAGCCCAGGTTGCCGAGGTTTGCTGAGGACAAGGCAAAATGCCGGCCGATGCGTGGGCTTTACCCTTTGCGGTTGGCAAGTGTTCCAATCCTGACGCGGCAAGCGCCGGGAAGGGGCGAGACAGCGGAACCCAGGACCCCATCGCGCGGGGCCACATGGCTGGGCACAGTCTAAACCGCATAGATGACACGATGCTGATCCGCGAGGCGCAGCACGGGAATCGTGCTGCGTTCGAAGAACTGGTGCGCCACTATGACAATGCCGTGCTCCGCCTGGCTCTCCACCTTACCGGATCGGAACATGACGCTCAGGATATTTACCAGGAAGCATTTTTGAAGGCGTACAAGAATGTTGGAAGTTTTCGGTTCGAGTGCTCCTTTTATACCTGGATCTACCGTATTGTGACCAATCTATGCCTGGATCACCTGCGGAAGAGAAACGTGCGCAAAGAAGATGCGCCGGTGACGGTTGACTCCTCAGGCGAGGAGTACAACTTACTGGAGCAGGTGCCGGACGGGCGAGCCGCAGCCAATCCTGAACGCGATCTTATGCGGCGCGAATTAGGTGGTCGCATCAACCGCGCACTGGATCGCCTTACGCCCCGCGAGCGCATGGTTTTTGAGTTGAAGCATTATCAGGGTTTGAAGTTGCGCACTGCGGGCGAGATTTTGCACACGACTGAAGAGACAGCCAAAAATACTTTGTTCCGCGCCACCCAAAAATTGCGCGGAGCTTTATCGGATATGCGATGAGAGCGAAAAATTTGATTTCAGGTTTCTACATGTCCCCAATGGGGTGCAATTATGAAATGTGACTGGGTAAAGCAAAACGTCGTGCTCTACATTTATAACGAGCTGCCCGACGACGCCCGTTATGAACTGGAGCAGCACCTGGGACGGTGTCCCGAGTGTGCCGCCGAGCTAAAGGCCGCACGCAAGTTCAACATGGAGATTTCACAGTTTTCAGTTGAGGAACCGGCCGCAAACCTGCTGACGGCCTCTCGTATGCGCCTTCAGGAGTTGCTCGAAACCGCCGAGCAAGGCGGTTTCTGGCAACGGTTCACATTCGAGCCGGCAAACTGGCTGCGCCAAGTCCGATTTTCTCCCGCACTGGCCGCGGCCATTTTTATTGTGGGCTTCGCTGGCGGGATCGGTGCAACTTACAAAATAACGTCCGGGAACAACCCGGGAAGTATCTCCACTGCAAGCAGACCGCAAGGTCCCGTCCCCGCACCTGCCGAATCTTCCATTACGGGTATCCGCTCCATCAATCAGGATCCAGGTTCCAACCAGATCAACATCAAGTACGACACCGTTTCTACGCAGGAAACGCATGGTTCGCTGAACGATCAGCGCATCCAGCAGTTGCTGCTGTTTGCCGCGCGCAACAATTACAACTCGGGTGTGCGCATGGATTCGGTGGACCTCCTGACTCAGAAGCCTGATGACAATCGAGTGCGCGAGGCCCTGATTTACGCCCTGCGCTATGACTCCAACCCAGGGGTGCGACTCAAGGCTCTGGAAGGCTTGGGATCATTTGTGAAGGACGACGTTCGAGTCCGGGACTCTGTACTGGCAGCTTTGATGAACGATGCGAACCCCGGCGTGCGCACCCAGGCGCTCCACCTGCTCGAGCCCGTAAAGGCTGACAGCAGCGTGCGGAGTGTGCTACAGCGGCTGGCGGAAAACGATCAGAACCAGTACATCCGGTCTCAGGCGCGCACTGTGATGGCGCAGTTGCCGGAGATTGATTGAGTCGTAAAAACAAGGTTTTAGAGGAGATATAACAGAAGTACATGTCGAAAACTTTATTAAGGTTCGCAGGGACGTTCGCGCTGCTGGCGTCTCTTATTTCTCTGGCCTCGGCACAGCAGCAAAACCGGATTTATCGCGAAGGCGGCAACTGGGCCGAAGAGATTACCGGCTCGTTGACGCCCGCGAAGAACCTGCGGGTCAAGGTGGATGTCGGATCCGTCCGTATCGTAGGGGGTTCACAGCCGGTCATCAATTACGTGATTCGCAATCGTGCTTACAGTTCATCTGAGGACAAAGCCCGCCGCGAGTTTGATTCATACAAGATCAGCGCCTATGTCCGGGGAGATACCGCCTGGATCGTCGGCGACTGGCAAGGCGGCCGTCCCAAGAGATTTTCCGGCGAGTTCGTGATCAATGTCCCCCGCGAGATGGAGTGGGTGAAGGTGGAAACCGAGGGCGGCAGCGTGTCCACAACGGGTATCGCAGGACGAGCCGATGCTGAGAGCGGTGGCGGCAGCATTCATGTGGATGATATCGGTGGCGCAATTAATGCCGAAACCGGCGGCGGATCCATTGATGTTGGCAACGTCGGCGGTGACCTCAACCTCCACACCGGCGGGGGCAGCATCGAGATTCGCGCGGCGAAAGGCAAGATCAACGCTGAGAGCGGCGGCGGTAGCGTCGTCCTGATTTCCGGACTGCAAGGCGCGGTGCTTGAAACCGGGGGTGGCAGTATAGAAGTCAAAAAGTGTACCGGAAGTGTGAAAGCTACCACCGGCGGCGGCAGCATCGATCTTGGGGACATCGGCGGCCCGGCAGAAATTGAAACTGGCGGCGGCAGCATTCGGCTCGGCTCGGCCAAAGGTTTTGTGCACGCAGACACCGGCGGAGGCAGCATCGAATTGAATGGGGTCCCAGGGGCCCGGGCCGAAACCGGCGCGGGCGGGATCATCGCCAAGTTTATTGCCTCAACTGGGGAGCGTACAGATTCCGTGCTTGAAACATCAGCCGGGGATATTACCGTATTTCTGGCTGCTGATCTGGCGATCACAATTCGCGCCAGCGTCGAGTTGGCCAATGGTCACCAGATTCGCTCCGACTTCTCTGACATTCACGTGACCACCGAGGGTGGGGAATATGGACCGAAGACGGTTACCGCGGAAGGGCGGTTGAACGGCGGCGGACCGGTGTTGAAAGTGCGTACTACGACTGGCGACATTACATTTCGCCGTGCCAGCCGGTAAAACTCAGTAGGACGATTTTTCATTAAATCTGCATGGAGGGATAGACCATGCGCATGCGCATCATCACTGCAACCATAATTTTGCTGACCATTTCGGTGGCGGCTGAGAGTTCCAACGTTGGTCTTGGGGAGGCCTACGGCTACGGCGAAGAAACTGGTACCGGATCCTATCTTGGGGTTGATATCAGCGATGTTACAAGTGAACGCCTTGCTGCTCTCAAACTAAAAGACGAGCGCGGGGTTGAAGTCACCATGGTGGATCAGGATGCTCCCGCCGGCAAAGCTGGGCTCAAGGAACACGACGTTATTCTCACGATGAACGGGACCAACGTCGAAAGTGGTGCGCAACTGCGACGCATGATTCACGAAACTCGGCCGGGACGCGTCGTAAGCTTCGGCATCAGTCGTGACGGCCAGCCTCTTACCATCAAGGTTCAGCTTGCCGATAAGGGCAAGGCCTTTGCGAAGAATTTTCCGCACGATTTCAAATTCGAAGTGCCACCCATGCCTGTCATCCCCGAATTCGATCTCCCCATGTCAGTTGTGGTGGTGCACAGTTCCATGCGGAGCGGCTTGGTTGTGGAAAATCTTTCACCACAACTAGGGGAGTTTTTCGGAGCCAAAAACGGCAAGGGAGTGCTGGTGCGCTCGGTTGATAAGGGAAGCGTGGCGGCTAAAGCTGGTTTCCGCGCCGGTGATGTAATTGTCCGGGTGAACGAGCAAGATGTGCATGATACCAGCGACTTTACCCATGCTCTGCGGTCGCGCAGCAATAATTCCGTAAACATCGCAATCATTCGAGAAAAGAAAGAGCAGTCTCTTACGTTGTCACTCCCGCAACCTAAGGATTCGGGCAACATTTTCGAGGAGAGCTTTGATGTGCCCGATTTCCATGCGGAAACCCGCATCGAGCTTAGCGAGATGCAATCCGAACTGGCGCACTTGAGACCTCAGTTGGAACTGGCTTCACAGGAGGCGGAGCGTGCGGTGGAAGCGGTGCGTCCCCAGATAGACGAGGCTCGCCGTGAACTCTGCACTCATCGTGACGACCTCAAAAAGGCGCAGAAAGAAATTCGCCAGCGGGCGCGAGAAATGCGTCAGCAAGTACAGGAACAGCAGCACCGGTTGCGGGAGCGGCAGAAGAAATACCAGGAACAAATCCAGCATGAATTGAACGGGGACTGGATCGAAATTTAAACCAGCGTCTTGCCGGTAATCCTACCGGCCACGCTATGAGCCGAGCTCTGCGTGCTGGCCGGACCCTGGATGACCAGGTTCCGCCCAGCCTGCTTGGCCGCATACAAACCAGCGTCCGCCGCCTTCACCAGTTCATCCCGGGTCGTTCCGTCTTCAGGGTAGGTAGCAGCGCCAGCGCTGATACTGACCGGACGTGGAACCCCAGGGAACTGCCAGGTTTCCACCAGTCGGCGTAATTTCTCTGCGACACCCAATGCTTGTTCCGCGTTGGTCTGAGATAGCAGAATGGCGAATTCTTCGCCACCATAGCGGCATACCACGTCCATCTTTCGCACTTGCTGATGGAAGAGCGAAGAGACCTGCCTTAGCACCTCATCCCCGAGTAAGTGTCCGAATTCGTCGTTGAGTTTTTTGAAATTGTCGATGTCAACCATGATTACGGCCAACCCAGTGCCATATCGGCGGGCGCGCTCGATTTCTTCCGAAATACGCAGTTCAAAAAAACGCCGGTTGAAGATTCCTGTCAAACCATCGAGATATGCCAATTGTTTGACGCGCTCTACGTAGTGGGCGTTCTGAATGGCAGTAGCGCAAATGTCCGCGACCGATTCTAGAGATTGCGTGTCACCAACATGAAATGCGCCGGTTTCGGCGCTGTCCAGAACCAGAACCCCCAACGTCTGACCAAAGGAAACCAGGGGAATGCACATGCGTGATGCGGTCTCGGCGAAGAAGCCGACGTATTCCGAGATAACTCGCACGTCATGCTCAATGACGGTTTTTCCTGCCGCCAAAGCGCGCCCCCACAGCCCCGCGCTTGACGGCAGTCGTCCGCCCTCGAGAATGCGAGGCGTCAAAGTTCCGTGATGCGCGCGCAATATCAGGTCATCTTCCTCCCGCAGCAGGACCGATACGTGATTCACATGGAATGCTTCTTGTATTAGCGAGCAGACCTTTGCCAGCAGTTCCTTGACATCCAGCATGGCCGTGGTTTGCTGGGCGATAGCATTGATGGCTTCGAGTTGCTGCGCTCTGTGCCGCTCCAGCGAATACAGCCGCGCGTTTTGCAGAGCCATGGAAGCTTGAGTTGAGAACAGGGTCAACAGGTCAATGGTCTCTTTGTCGAAATGATCGAGGTTTTCGCTCTGGCAATCGAGCACGCCGACCACTTCATCTCGCACCATCAGCGGGATTGCCAGCTCCGAGCGGGTGGCCTTCGCCGAGGAAACATAGCGCGCATCTTTGCTTACGTCCGGAGCGTAAAGCGGCCGCTTCTGCTTGGCTGCCGTGCCGGTAATGCCGTGGCCGATCGGCATGTGGATCTTGTCGTGACCCTCGTCCCAGCCGATCTGGCTGCGTACACAGAGCTCCTGCGTCTCTTTGTCCAGAAGAAGGATGGCTACGTTCTGCAAATGAAAGTAATCCCGCGCAATCACCAGGATGCGTTGCAAGACCTCATCCAAGTCGAAGGTCGAGAGTACCGCCTGGCTGGCGTCGTATAGGAGGGCGATTTTTTGCATGTAGCTTGCCGGATTGTACTAGCCGGCAGTGAAGGCTCAGAGGTTCCGAAAGTAACCACGCCAGGCGATTTCATGGCTACATTCCCAAATTGACAGCCGTCGACACGAGTACAGGAATCCCCATTGTCAAAGTACAGCATGTGCTTGATTGGTGAGCGCCGAATTTCCGCCCTACACTCATTCAGAATGGAGGATCTGCATATGCCGGAAAAAGAAACCATTGAGCGCGCTCGAGAAGATGCCCGCGAAGGCAAGTCACCCAGCACCCAGGCGGGCGAGTTTGTCCGCGAAGAAATGCACCATATTCGCGAGGGCAAGCACGGCGCGGCTTCCCCTCAGCAAGCTATTGCCATTGGGCTCTCCAAAGCCCGGCGCGCGGGCGTAAAGCTACAGCCCCCTGAGCAGGGAAAATCCTCGGCGGAAACCCGCAAAAAAGCTACCCGCGACTACCGCAAGGGTCAATCGGCTTCTCGCAGTAAGACTTCGACTCGAAGATCCCGCGCCACCACCAATGTACTTAAGCACAAAGGTCGCCAGGCGGCATCGCCCCAGGCGCTGGCTAAACATGCTCGCAGTACTGCGCATCGCCGGACCTCGTCTTCTCGACGGCGAGCAGCGTGAAAGGTTGTGCATTCTCGCCAATCTCGTCGAGGCGCGAGAAGCGGAGGCCCCAGTTCCGATATTGCGCCGGGGGACCGTAGTCTTGAACTGAAAGCTATCGGTCCCCGCGCCCGTCATATTGTGTTTCTGATCGCGTAACCTCCGGCGGGGAAAGCCATCCTGGCGAACACCGTTCCCTGTTCGACGACACGCTCTTTTTGCGGAGTTCTGTTACTCTTGCGAGTTTCGTACGACAGTTTCAACTACTTAGGAACAGGAGCCGTCATCTTTATGCGTCCCATCGACCGTCCACGTCTCCATTCTCTTCTGCAACGCGAGCAGAAACGATTCGTTGACGAACGTCCCAAGTCCAAGGCTTTATTTGAGCGTGCTCGCAATTCCTTGTTGAGTGGTGTCCCCATGAACTGGATGGCGAAGTGGGCAGGCGCGTTTCCGCCATTCGTTCGCGAAGCCCAGGGTGCGCATTTCTTCGACGTTGACGGACATCGTTATGTTGATTTCTGTCTCGGTGATACCGGCGCGATGACTGGGCACTCGCCATCGGCAACCGTGTCAGCTATTGAACAGCAGGGGCGGCGGGGTATAACGCTTATGCTGCCCAGCGAGGACGGGATCCGGGTTGGCGAAGAACTGCAGAAACGTTTCGGGCTTCCCTTCTGGCAATTTGCTCTGACTGCCACCGATGCCAATCGTTTTTGCATTCGCTTGGCACGCCAGATAACCGGGCGACCGAAGATCCTAGCGTTTAATTGGTGTTATCACGGTACCGTCGACGAGACATTCATCACACTACAGGACGACGGAGTTGCGAAAGCTCGCCGGGGTAACGTTGGCCCGCCGGTTGATCCTTCGACCACTACACGGGTGGTCGAATTCAACGATGCAGATTCGCTGGAGCAGGCGCTCGCCCCGAGGGATGTCGCTTGTGTACTGGCTGAACCAGTGATGACCAATGTGGGGATCGTTCACCCCGAAGCGGGCTACCATCAGAAATTGCGGGAAATATCTCGCAAATACGGCACTCTCATGATCATCGATGAGACCCACACGATCTGCGCTGGGCCCGGCGGCTACACGCGCCTTGAAAACCTCGAGCCGGACTTCCTGGTATTCGGCAAAGCAATCGGCGGAGGAGTGCCTGGCGCAGCTTATGGATTCACAGATGGAGTGGCGCAACAGATTATGGCCCACCATAATCTTGAAGATTGTGATACCGGAGGCATTGGCGGCACGCTCGCCGGCAATGCTTTATCGCTTGCAGCCATGCGGGCGACCCTGGCGAAGGTTCTCACCAAAGAAGCCTTTGACCACATGATTCCTCTGGCCAAGCGCTGGACGGATGGGGTGCAGCAAGTAATTGCGGAGTTTGCGGTGCCTTGGCATGTGACCTGGTTGGGTTGCCGCGCGGAATATCTGTTTTCGCCAAATCGTCCGCGCAACGGCCGCGAAGCTCACGATTCCATGGACTTCGAGCTCGAACGCTTCATGCACCTCTACGTAATGAATCGGGGCATTCTGCTGACTCCCTTCCACAACATGGCCCTCATGTCGCCGGTGACCGTGTCGGAGGATGTGGACGAGCACAGCAGGATTTTCCGTGAAGCTGTCAGAGAATTGACGGGTTAACTCATCCAGGAGAATGACAGGCTGGAATACGTTATCTAGCGGCAGTATACCGTCTAAGGCTCATACACTGCGTTGCCAAACCCCGCCTTGCGTGCGCCTTCCTGCATGTCCTCGAGTTTCTTCTTTTGTTCTTCCAGTTGCTTTTGCATTTGTTGTACCTGCTCCTGCTTTTTCAACTGATGCTGGTTGTACTGAACGCCATTGTAGTAGCGGTTGGCTTCGACAAAATGGATTGAGGCGTTGAGCTTATCAATCTGGCTCTGCAATGACGCAATCGCATCCTGTTGCGCCTGAATTTGTGCCTTCCACTGCTCCGCTGTCATTAAATTATTTCCAGCAGACGAGGAAGACGAATCTTGGTATTTCTGATCCGGCGTGGAGATACTCCCATCAGCAGACGAGGAATCGGACGTTGCTTGCGAAGCGGACCGAGGACTTTTAGGAATATCTTCGTTGGTAATGATTTTGTGCGCGCTATGCGTGGCTTTCGCCTTCTGACGTTGCTGGCGAGCCACGTCACCCAGCGACTGCCCATAGATGGCTGCGACAGATAACAAAATGAAGCCACAAAAAATGATAGCTGCCCTGCAATAATCATTACTTTGCGACTGCCGCCGGCGAAGTCCATTCATAAAAATCATTTGAGTTGGTCCGGGATGTTACATGCAAACACTTCAAACCGCGACATTACCCCCCGTACACGGACCGCGAACAACGCAGTGCCGGGAGGTGTGTCGTGCAATCCACAGAGTGTCTTATCTCACACGATTGCTCGAATTGGATCATGATGTAAATCCCGCTGGCTCAAGGGGTTTCTGAAAGGCTGCCACCGTGCTCCCCCAATGCTCAGTAACTCTGGAGGAGGCCTATATGGCACAGCTAACACAACTCAACTTAGAAGGTAAGCCAGAAAAACAAACAACCCAAAATGTCGAGAAGCGAGACCTTAGCACGCGATTCAGCGGCAAGCAAAAGAAGGCGGCGATCGTTGGTTCCGTGATGATCACAACGCTCGTAGGAGTCTTCTTCTTGAGCACAAGTGGTTGCTCCAAAAAGCAATCTGAGAAATCCGCCGAGGTGTCTGGTAATCAGCCAATGCTGACTGCTTCTACATCTAATTTAGCGTCCACAACAGCGCCGCCCGCAAGCCAGCCAGCGCTACCCAAGAGATCTGCGAAGAGATCTCCACAGAGAAAGTCGCATGCTACGACCTACACCAGCCGTACCTACAATTTTTCTCTCCAATATCCGAAACATTACGTCCTGAAGACGGGCGACGAGGCAAACCTGGATTGGCCCAACTCGGAGCCGGTGCAGATGAATTTTGTTAAGCCCGGTGGTGTCAGGGTAGCCGCGATCGAATTGCCGCGCGGCTCATTTTCTGGGGATCCAAACGCTGCTCAGTTCGCTTCCGCATTCTTCAATGCGAGCGTGAATCGCAATCTGTCGGCGCCGGAATGCGCTCAGTTCGGTTTCCCCGATCCAAGTACTGCGCCGGTTGGGCCCGTCTCACCCACGAAAGCAAAAGTCGGCTCGACCGAGTTCGACGAAGTGGAAGACGCCATGAAGCAAGCGGATGCCCGCTATTACCACCTGTTCAAGAATGGCGTTTGCTACGAATTTGCATTAGGCGTAGCAACCGCCGCATCTGAAACTACTGCGTCCGGTAGCCCTACACCGGAAGCCACAGAATCCGAAAGCAAGGCAGGGGTCATCGGGGCAGGGGTCACCGAGGCAAATTCCCAAGCCGTATTCTCCAAGTTAGAGAAGATTCTTTCTACGGTGAAGATATCGGAACCATCCGTCCCCGCGGCGCAGAGCGTCGTCAATACACCGGTTCGTGCTCCGGAGGCAAGCTCCGCAGTTCAAAATAGCGAGGTTCAAAACCCCGAAATTCACAAGAACTAACGTAAGCGCCTCCGGCATGTACGAACAGCACTCGGCCACGCTGTTTTCCTCGGCGTGGCCGTGTCCGTAGTTCGAGTACCTGCGTAACCCATCCGTTTCGAATGTCCTTGCTGGGTGAGCGCCTATGTCCTTAAATGCTGTTAATTCCATGAAAACCTCATTCATGCTAGGCCTTTTGCTCTGCGCATTCGCCACGCCATCATTGGCGCAGCAGAAAACCTTCGACTGGGTTCGTGCCAGTGACGAAACTGCCCAGTTGGATCCTGCCGACTACCACACCGGCCGTGTTTACCGGCCGGGACCTGACGGTGGAAACATACAGGTCGGCATTGAGGCGAAGCAGCCGGTGACCATTGCCATGACCGAAGCTGACGACTGGAATGACGCGCTCCTCCATCCCCAGAACATGACTAATCTCACCTACCGCTGCGTGCGCGAACATGTTGTCAGCACGATTTATGAATGTCATCTTCCTCCAGACCGGCCGATGGTTTTCGTCATTCATGATGAACGCACTCCCGATCGCGTTCTGCTAACCGGAATCGAGGCGGTCCTGGGGCACGGCGTAAAGCAGTTTGCATCGCCCAATGACGTCCGCATCACCTACAACACTTGGGCATGTGTTCAGAATTGCATTCAACCGGAGTATCAGTGGTTTCGTCTGGTAAAAGAGAAATACCAGCTCACGTCGGTGGCAAAAATTTACAGCCTGCTGACGCCGGAACGCGATGGCCAGCAATTAAGTGTAAAAATCAAGGCTCCAGTGCCGATGACGATTGCAGTTCTCGCATCAAAGCTCGCCGATCAGGTGTATGACAAGCCCGATTCGTTGGGATCGGCGCTAGCCACTACCTCATGCAAGCAGCGAGGAGTGCAGTCCTTGACCTTCGAGTGTAAGTTCAATCTAGCCGACGGCCCGCAATCCATCGTTGTCTTGCCCGACGTCTCCATCCCAAATCACAAGAAAGCCGAAATCGAACTACAAACGGTCAAGTGCATAGCCAACTGCGACGTCATAAAACCAGTGAAATAAGTCGCGAGGTAAAGACCGTGTTACCCTCATAGTTCTGCTGCATGAAACTCTTGCGCGATTGCTTTGGCCCCTCTTTCGCACTCGTGCTCACGACCCTACTTGCGGGTTGTGCCTCAACCAGCCCCCCACTGCCCCCGTCGCTCGAGCTCCCCAAGCCACCAACCGACCTCCGGGCGATGCGCAAGGCCGACCGCGTGTATCTCACCTGGAGTGTGCCCACGTTAACCACCGATCGCCAGGCAGTCCGTTATTTGGGCGCCACCCGGATCTGTCGGACCCTGGAAACGGTGATGACTCAGTGTGGAAACCCCGTAGGTGAGTCGCCTGCCCCACCGATCCCGCCACGCGCAGCTGATAAGAAAAAGCCTTCTTCTACAACTCAGATCCTGCAGGCTAGTTACACCGATACTCTTTCGCCACAACTGCAGCAGCAGAACCCTACTGCAATGCTGACCTATGCCGTAGAAGTCTTGAATTCGAGTAATCGCGGCGCAGGGCTGTCAAATCAGGCGAAGGTCGCAGCCGCGCCCACGCTGCAGCCACCCGAAGGTTTCACAGCGAAACTCACGGGGGAGGGCGTCGTGCTCTCGTGGAAAGGGACGGCTGACAGTCACCAGATTCCCGGCTTGAGCCATCGCTACCGTGTTTACCGTCGGGAAGTCGGATCGAGCAACGAAGCCCTTGTCGGCGAGCTGCCACTGCAGAACGAATCCGAAATGCGGTTGGTAGACCACGGCTTTGAGTGGGAGAAGACGTACGATTACCGCGCGACCGTACTCACTTCCGTCTTGGAGCCTGGCAAACCGGAAGTACAGGTTGAAGGCGACGATACGCCCGTAATCAGAGTCTTCGCGCATGACATTTTTCCACCCGCAGTCCCAAGTGGTCTTGAGGCAGTCTTCTCCGGCGCCGGTCAGCAGCTTTTTGTCGATCTCATCTGGGCGCCGGATACTGATGCCGACCTCGCTGGCTACAATATCTATCGGCATGAAGAAGGTGGTAAGGCGGTCAAGATCAACAGCGATCTGGTAAAGACTCCCGCATACCGCGACGCCAGGGTGGCGCAGGGCAAGAAGTATTTCTATTCAGTATCCGCCATTGATCTGCGCGGCAACGAAAGTGCTCGTTCGGAAGAAACCAGTGAGACTGTACCCTAGAACCTGCCGACGACACACTAACAAGCGCTTGGTAATTAGCACTTAACGTATGGTCCCTTGGCTATAAACTAGGACGCGAGAGAATCATTGATCACAGAAAATCGTTTTGGGGCTGACGCTAAATGCTGAGTGCTAGCGGCTGGTCTTCATGAAATATTGCCGATTCCAATTCCATGGCCAGGCCAATTACGGCCTGGTCGAAGCTGTTGCCGGTACTGACAAAATCACACGTTTGCTGCTCAGTCCCCCGGAAGATGTTGGAGGCGACATGGAAGACCTCGCCAGCAAACGGATGGATCCCATCGTGTTGGCTGAGGCGACTTTGCTTGCACCAGTGCGCCCCTCGAAGATCGTATGCGTAGGACGCAACTATCGCGAACACGCTGCCGAGTTAGGCCACGACATCCCGCAAGAGCCGCTGATCTTTTTGAAGCCGCCGTCCTCGTTGCTTGGGGCTGGCGAGAACATTCGCCGTCCAAAGATTTCTCAACGCGTCGACCATGAGGGTGAACTTGGCGCCGTCATAGCACGGCCTTGTCACAAACCAGGCGCAGAGGAAGACTTACGCACATACATTCTCGGCTACACCTGCGTTAACGACGTTACTGCCCGTGATCTCCAGGATAAAGATGGGCAGTGGACTCGGGCCAAAGGATTCGACACATTCTGCCCCGCCGGACCTGTGGTGAGCGACGAAATCGATCCCTGGGCTGGGATTGCTCTCCAAACCCGTGTCAATGACGAAGTTCGGCAAGAGGGCAACACTCAGGATTTCATCTTTTCTCTCGATACCATAATCCGCCACATTGCCGAGCTGATGACCCTTCTGCCCGGCGACCTGATCGCCACCGGCACGCCTAAAGGCGTTGGGCCACTGGTTGCCGGAGATGTCGTCGAGGTGATCGTAGATGGAATCGGCACTCTACGGAATCCCGTCGTTGACGAATAACGACAAACTATAAGCATCGGCCTGCTTCGCAGCGATTCTTTGGTAACCAGCGCAGTCTCTTCCACCATTCGACTTTCCAGCTTATGCTGTTGGTTCCTGGAATCGAGCGGCGGTTAGTGCCGCTGCTTTTTCCCGCAACGAATGGACCCTCTTCGCATCTACACCTTGGTTATTGGTGGCACAGGAATCGCTCTCGCCGCCTACGCCTTCTTTCGGCGTAAGCCTAAAAGTCCCGCCGAACTCGAACGTATCCGCCGGGCATGGCTGAATCAGGTCGGCCGCATCACAGATGGCACAGTAATAGACGTGCAAGAACTGATTTCCAACGGTGACGAGGCCTCAACCATGTTGATCTACAAGTATGACGTTGCCGGCGTCTCCTACGAGGCTTCGCAGGACGTCACTTATTTGCGCCAGTGGATTAACCTGCAATCCTGCCGTCTCGGTCTACCCACCTCGGTGCGCTACGATACCCACAATCCCGGCAATTCCATTGTGATCTCCGAGCACTGGATCGGATTGAGGCAGTAATGAAGCTTAAGCTTTCAGATCTTCTTAGGAGTACGAGGTGAATGGGGCAGGGGAGAGCTAAAAAGCTGGACCCGCTAGCTTCCCGCTGCGAATCCGCCGCTATGCGCCACGGTCATTCGCAGGTATTTATGAGGATTCACAGGAGTGTCGTTAATGCGTACTTCGTAATGGAGGTGGGGCCCGGTACTGCGACCGCTGAGGCCAACATATCCGATTGTGTCGCCACGGTGTATCTGCTGTCCCGGAATCACGGCGAAATTTGCCAAGTGCCCAAATCGAGTCGTAATGCCATGGCCATGCTCGATCACTATGGCGCGGCCATAACCGCCCATAAAATCGGCAAAGACAACCACGCCGTCAGCCGGAGCCACTACCCCTTGGCCATAGCCAGCCGAAATATCGACGCCAGAGTGAAAGGCGCCCTCTCCATTGAATGGATCAATGCGCTCCCCGAACGAGCCTGTCACCGGACCTTCCACCGGCCACAGGTTCGGAGCCGCCGAGGCTCGCAGCCAGTCGGCTGTAGTCACATTCTTGCTAAGTCCTAGGGTGATTCCAACCGTCGCCGCGCCGCTCAGAGCCGATGTTTTCAAGGCATATAACTGCTCAAGGGACGAGCTGACTTCGGCCGCCCTGATTTCTTCGGCGTTGGCCGCCGCCAGGGGCGGTTCTGACTTCAATCCATAGAGAGCAGACACCTCACTGGCCAGCGAGCCCAGCGATGCCACCTGGATATCTCTTTCCTTGGCCACCTGCTCAAGTTTCGAGTAGCGGTTCTTAAGATCTTCCTTTTCAGTCCGGAGCTCGTTGTAACGCGATACCTTGAACAGCATTCGGGCGTAAGAACTGGCAATTCCCGTCAAGCTGAGAAATCCAATCGCCGCTCCTACCACGAACACGTACAGATACTGGACGGGAATAGGTATCTTCCGCAACTGCCCGTCGTCATCGCGGGCGACAAAGAGAATGTAAAAGCGTTTACGCAATATTTCCCTTCCCGTTAGAGATCCACCAGTTACTTCCGGGTGGTCCTGTGGTTTCAGGAGCCCGAAAACTATCCCGATCTGGGCTAAGCCCCCACTTGGGGATGAGGCTTTTGCGTGCCCGCCACCTACCGGAACCAGGCAAGACCCAAACTTGATGGCTGCAATTGTAAGCTAATGCAGCACTTAGTTCGGCCGGAGATGCTTCCAACAGCTTCACGACGGTACCAAACTGGGTTCTCCCTGTCAACGCCGCAAGGCCTGGTTTTCCATTACTAAGGGCGGGTAATCGGCACATGTCCGCTAGGACGATTACCCAAGGTGTTTACACCACTTCCCCGGTTGGCTCTATCCGTCCCGTGACGTGCCTGCTTTTTCCCGATTCTTTGATGCCTGTCTGTCCTTTTCGGCCGCCTGAGACAGAACGCCGGTGGCGGCGTTGGCGACGATATGCCGGCGATCGAGTCAAATTGGAGCCGCCAGGCAGAACCGGTTGGAGGACGACTTCTTCCCGCCGGGCCCGCTCCTATATATTGATTTCACTTTGCCCTTACCTGAAAAAGCCCTGATCCAGCGCATCCGCCGTGAGGCAAGGTTGCCGGCAAAATTAAATCGCGGTCGTACGAATATTGGTGTCGCTATCGGGGATGACTGCGCCGTCGTTCGGTTGCCGCCTGGACATGAAGCGCTGGTCACCACTGATTTCTCTCTGGAAGGAATTCACTTCCGTCTCGACTGGCACTCGCCCCAGGTCGTCGGCCATCGTTGCCTTGCCCGAGGCCTGAGCGACATCGCCGCTATGGGTGGAGAACCGCTTGCGGCATTTCTTTCTTTAGCTCTACCCCCGAAACTTCCGCAGCGCTGGGTAGACCTGTTTTTGAAAGGCCTGCTGACGCTCGCCCAGGATTTCGGAATCAATTTGGCTGGAGGCGATACGGCAGAATCCCCAGACGGTATTCTTGCCGACATCGTCGTACTCGGATCGGTGCCCAGGGGCAGGGCGATTCTGCGCTCTGGAGCTCGCCCCGGGGACCGCGTTTACGTGACTGGCGAACTGGGTGGTGCGGCAGCAGCGATAGACAGCTTAGTGGCCATCCCAAACAAAAAGCTTTCCCCGAGGGACTTCCCTCGTCATTTTCGTCCTATGCCCCGTATTCAAGTCGGCCGTACCTTGCGCCAGAGGAACCTTGCCTCGGCGATGATTGATACCAGTGATGGACTCTCTACCGATCTCGCGCATCTCTGCGATGAGAGCGGCGTAGGCGCCGAACTCCGGACGGAATCAATCCCTCGCGCCCGTGTCAGTAGAACCCGCCACGAAGTAAAACTCGATCTCGCGTTGCACGGAGGAGAAGACTACGAACTCTTGTTCACAGCTCCGCGGGGTAAGAAAATACCACGCTCAATTGCCGGCGTGCCAATCCACCTGATAGGTGAGATTAAAAGTGGCAAGCGCGTTTTGCTGGTGGACGAGCGCCGAGTAGCTCGTGAACTAATCCCCCAGGGCTAGGAACACCTGAAGCCGTGAATAAATGCCCGCTGCTGGTCATGTCCCTCTGTTACCTCTCTAGGCTATAGCCCACAGCCACTTGTCGGACTAGAGTAGATTCATGTCGTCCTTCCAATGCTTAGGCTCGTTCTTTTTGCTCGTACTCGCAACCACTCTAAACTCCGTAGCGCAGCAGCCCGCAGCACCTGCAAAGGCTCTGCCCCAGGCAGTGATCGAGCAAACGTCCTCTACCGTGGTAAACAGCGAATTCGTAAAAAAACAATTTGGCAGCGAGTTCACGCTGCTCCCGTCATTTGCCCCGCTAACGGCTGATTTGGATGGCGACGGTGTCGAGGACGTGGTGATTGCGGCGCGCTGCAAAAACCCGCTCATCGATCAGGCTGAGCACGACTACAAGGTGCTGGATCCTTACGATAGCTTCTATGGTTTCGGTGATCCCAAGGTAACCACGAAATTTTCGGAGGAGGATCCCCTATACCGGGGTCTCGTCCTCCTCATTATTCACGGTGCCGGGTCGGACGGCTGGCGCGCAGAGGCGACAAAGTCTAAGTTTGTGATTATCAATTTGCCCTTCAAACAGCTCGCGGTTAAAAAGCTGACAGTACACAAGAAGCCCGTGATGGCGATTTACGCAGAAGAAGCCACCGCCGACGGCGCCACCTCGGTCATTTTCTTCGACGGCAAGAAATATAAGTACCAGCCTATGGGTTCCAGCATGGAGTAGTGCCCGGACTCCCCAAAAGCTCGACTACCCAGTAATTTCTTCTACGTGTGACGGAAAATCGTCATTTCATCAACCAACAGGGTTGAGAGATGCAATCGTCTGATTACGCCATTTTTGCCGTCAGAAATCCGACCAGACGCGTCGATCCAGCTTGTTCACGCTGGGATCATCAGGACGGTAGCGCACCATCACCTGCTGATGAACACGAACATTGTGACGAGCGGCCAGGACTCTCTTCTTTGAGAAGAACGCCGGCTGCCAAAAGGATTCGCCCGTATAAGGTCCATCATTGCCAATTGAGAACTTGTAAGCGACTGCCAACCGGAATGTCTCGCCGCGTTCGGAATCCTTTATCCGTTCCATATCGACTGCGGTGACCTCCCCCACTGTCTCAGGCCATCGCCAAGACCATAACAAAGAAACAGCATCATACAGGTCATCAAACACGGCGGCAAAGTAGACCACTGAAAGGAGCCTTGGTCAAGATTGTTGTCGAAAGATCACCATTACATCAGCAACAATTGGACAGCACATTTATGAGAAGAGTTATAGCCTTATACCTCTCGCGCTCCCTCCTAACGCTATAATCTCCCCGCATGAATCTTGACCGCAAGTTAGACGAGCTGAAGAAGCGCGACCAGCTGGGCCAGGAAGGTGGCGGAGCACAGCGCCGCGAGAAACAACATAAAGCAGGCAAGATGTCGGCACGGGAGCGCATCGAGTTTCTGCTCGACGATGGCACGTTCGAAGAAACCGACAAGCTGGTTACCCACCGCTGCAACGATTTCGGCATGGCCGAGCAGAAGTTTTATGGCGACGGTTTCATCACCGGCTACGGTCGTATTGAGGGTCGCCTGGTCTTTGTGTTTGCGCAAGACTTCACCGTATTCGGCGGTTCACTCTCCGAAGCCAACGCGGGCAAGATCGTCAAGATCATGGATCTCGCCGCCAAGATGGGCGCCCCTGTGATTGGCCTGAATGACTCCGGCGGCGCTCGCATCCAGGAAGGCGTGATGTCGCTGGCTGGGTATGCCGATATCTTCCTGCGCAATACGCTATACAGCGGGGTGGTGCCGCAGATCTCTGCCATCATGGGCCCTTGCGCCGGTGGTGCGGTCTATTCCCCGGCCATCACTGACTTCATCTTCATGGTAGATAAGACGTCTTACATGTTCATCACCGGCCCCGACGTCATCAAGACCGTGACTCACGAAGACGTCACTAAAGATCAACTCGGCGGCGCCATGACCCACAATGAGGTCTCTGGCGTAGCCCACTTCATCTCGCACGACGACGCTGAATGTCTTTCTTCCGTCCGGGAATTACTCAGCTTTCTTCCCTCCAATAATCTCGAGGACGCGCCGCGCAAGCCCTGTACTGACCCCATCGATCGGGCTGATCTGGCGCTGGATAAGATTGTTCCCGATCAATCCAATCTCCCCTATGACATGAAAGATGTAATCCACGACGTCGTTGACGACGCCTATTTTTTCGAGGTGCACGAGCATTACGGCAAGAACATCGTTGTAGGATTCGCCCGGCTGAACGGACGCTCGGTAGGCATTGTCGCCAATCAACCCGCAGTTCTCGCCGGGACACTGGATATCAACGCTTCCCTCAAGGGCGCGAGGTTTGTCCGCTTCTGCGACTGCTTCAATATCCCGCTCGTAACTTTTGAAGACGTCCCCGGATTTCTGCCGGGTACGAATCAGGAGTATGGCGGCATCATCAAACACGGCGCCAAGTTGCTCTTTGCTTTTGCGGAGGCTACCGTGCCGAAAGTGACGGTTATTACACGCAAGGCGTATGGCGGCGCGTATTGTGTCATGGCATCGAAGCACATCCGCACCGACGTAAATTACGCTTGGCCCACCGCAGAAATCGCGGTCATGGGACCGGAAGGCGCAGTGGACATCGTTTACAAACGCGAATTAGAGGCCGCCGGAAATCGGGAAGAAATGCGCCAGAAGAAGATTGAAGAGTTTCGCGATCGCTTCGCAAATCCTTACATCGCCGCCGATCGCGGCTTCGTGGATGCAGTCATCCAGCCCCGGGAAACCCGCCAGAAGCTGATCCGGGCGCTGGAGATGCTGGAAACCAAGCGCGACAAGAACCCGCCGAAAAAGCACGGGAATATACCGCTGTAGGCGTCGGCGCTATTGAAATGAGTAAGATAATATGCCAGAATTGATAGCGAACAAAAGGCGAACAAGGCATGGGATCTCCGAAGGTCGATGAAATCGGGCCCTGGTCAGAAGTAAAACTAGACATACTCAAGCGATATGCGGTCGAGTATTCGAAGATACTGTCCAGTCAGAAGAACCCGTCTTTCTTTCACGTTTACATAGATGCCTTTGCCGGAACCGGTTTTCACTTATCTAAGGCAACCAGGCAACCGGAGAAATGGTATTGGGCAGTCCTCTGAACGCACTACTAGATCCTTACGGCTTGACGCTTGATTGGAAAGTGATACAAGAAGCGGGAACCATGCAATCGCTAGATATTTTCATCAATTTTCCAATATATGACATTAACATCAATGTTCTGCACCACGATCAAAAGACCGTGTTGCCGTTGCACATCGAACGGATGAACGCGTATTGGGGCGATGAATCGTGGCGGAGTGTCGCTTACGAGAAATCACATGGCCTCTTCGAAACGATGGAAGAAAAGGTTTCTAATCGTCGCTTGGCCGAGGCTTTTCGTGAGCGGCTTAAGACAGTCGCCGGATTCACAAGAGTTCCCGAGCCACTGCCTATGCGCAACGGCAAAGGGTCTATCGTTTACTACTTGTTCTTCGCCTCGCATAAAGGTACAGCAGAGAACATTGTGACGTATATTTTCGATAAATTTGCCAGACAGCGAATCTAGATACGCAATGTCAGTTAATTCCTTAATCGAGTGGACCGACGCTACGTGGAACCCAGTCCGTGGCTGCACGAAAATCAGCCCCGGCTGCAAGCATTGCTACGCAGAAACTTTTGCTGAGCGGTTCCGCGGTGTTAGGGGACATCCTTACGAACAAGGATTTGATTTGCGCCTGGTGCCACAGAAACTGACCGAACCCCTGACTTGGCGCTTGCCGAAGCTCGTATTTGTCAACTCGATGAGTGATTTATTCCAAACAGGTGTTCCCGATAACTACTGCGAGGCTGTGTCGCGCATCATGGTCACGGCGAACTGGCACACCTATCAAGTGCTGACCAAACGATCCGAGAGATTGCGCGAATTGCTGACGGGCAAATTGCAATTCGCTGCCGCAACGGAAAACATTTGGTGGGGCGTCAGCGTCGAAGATCGAAAGCATGGTCTCCCACGACTCGATGATCTCAGAGACACTCCTGCGAAAGTAAAATTCCTCTCCATCGAGCCACTTCTGGAGGATCTTGGCAAATTGGACCTTTCGGGTATCAGTTGGGTAATAGTCGGTGGTGAGAGTGGGCCCGGTGCACGCCCAATCAAGCGGGAGTGGGTCGTCTCCATTCGCGATCAGTGCGGCACATACGGAGTGCCATTCTTTTTCAAACAATGGGGTGGGGTGCGGAAGAAACGAACCGGCAGACTGTTAGATGGCCGTACCTATGATGAGTATCCGCAGCGTATCCCTATGCCTATTCCCGACAGGTCGAGGTGTTTGGAGTTTGCAGAAGCGTTCCTTGCAAACATTAAGGGAATAATTGAACAAAGCTCGCTGGTGCAGGTGACAGTGTAAGCCGCGTTGCCTACTGCCCCAATACCCTCTTAGCCTCCGCGAACGGATCCTTCTCCTGCCGCTGCAGCAACGTATAAACATTCCTCCGCTGAATCTTGTTCCCTGTCTTCATCAGGCTGAGCGGGCCAAAGGTTTCCAATTCAACATAAGCATCCGGATTCGCACCGGTGTAGATGGTGGCGTTAGTCCCTTCATCCGCGTATTCGCCACGGACTCGTGACGAGTCAATGCGCACCACGTATTTTTCATCCATCCACAAGAGTGTGTTCGCGTCGGAACCAATCTGGCTCTGAGTGTTGTCCCGCGTCAGCGAGACCAAGCCATCTTCCACCTTCAGGTCATGGGGCGGGTCGAATTGCAACCTCACATACCCTTGCGGAAATCGCGATTTGGGCGGCAGCACCATGAACGCGCGTTGCGGATCGCGGAGCTGCGTTACGACCCCAATGCCCACTTTCATAGGTCTGCCACTGACCTTCTCGTACGTGGTCGTAATAGTCATTATCGGTTTTTGGTAATCCAGTTCAACGCGCCTGCGTGTTCGAATACCAAACGAAGGATCAACCGCGGAGACCAGTTCCACGACGCCCCCGTGGGTGTTGCTGTGATCGGGCATAGCATCAAACGCCACGGGAGGCGGCCAGCCACGACCGGTAATCTTTTGCCAGTCGGCTTGTGGCGAGGGCCAACTCTTGTCGCCGCCGAAATTGCTCCATTCTTTAGCAGCTGGATTGGGCGCCTTACCATCCATGGCCCGATTTTCCCAGAACGGCCCGTCCTCGCGGACAAAGCGAAACTGCATCACTCGTCCAATCGCTGGAACAACGACGACTTCCACTTTCCCGTTACTCAAAATAAGAGAGTTAGGCCAACCATGGTAAGTGACATTGGTGACAGAAACCTGGTACTCAGAAACCTGGTACTCAGAAACCTGGTGCCGGGCATTGTCTCGGGTCTTGCTTTGGAATTGTGTAGCGGGTGCCGCTTGCTGCGTCCATGTCAGTGACGCAAGCAGCAGCAGTAGAGCCCAGCGCATATTTTTCGGAAAAGGATTCTCGCAGACGAATGTCATGCGGAACAAATTATAGACTCGCGCGATTTATCAGCCATCACGCAGCCGAACTGTGATTGCCGGCCGCTTTGTCGAATAGCTGAGATACTGCTCGGATGGCCACCGGGGTTGCGAACATGACTACGGTGAAGAGTAAATCACCTGCCAGCCCACGGCGGAAATATGGTAATCCCACCGCATAGCAGGTCATCAGGCCGCTGAGGCTGCGAGGATAGGTGTCAGTCCACGCCGCCCACACCGCAAAATTGCTGATGAGGAAAAACGAAACCGAACTCGCCAGCGCCGCGCCCAACACTGGCAGCGGACGCGGATTCCGCCCCAATCTGGTGCCCAGCCATAAAATTGCCGCGTACCAGGCCCAAGTCACAAAGTGGTCCCAGGAGAACGGGTAAGCGTAGACCACTTTGGTCAGAACCACGTCTGCCCCGGCAAGCAGCAACAGAGGCACCCACATCTGGCGGCGCGATCCCTTCGACCCGAAAAATAATAGCGATGCGCCCAAGGGAGTAAATCCCAGGGTATGGGCCGTGAAACGGAATGCAACCGCAAAAACCAGGAAGAGATAGGCTAGCATTGTCACCTCATGAGTTCGGCATCACAGATTGTGCCGCGCAGCAGCAATCGCGTCAAGTTGTCGGACTGCGGAGTTTACGGAGATCAAGATTTCGATGCGCGCCATTCCGGGATATTTTCGACCGTTGTACGCGTCATCAGTTATTCTTCGCGCAATCAGCTTACTAGGCGTCGCTCGTGCCTGAGGAAAGCGATTCTTCCTCGTCATCCGGTTCGGAATCTTCGATGTCTTCAAAATAATGCGCCTGGCTGGAGCCGATATCATCCTCTGGCCCTCGCGCCTGCTTTTCGGCTTTTCGCTGATGCTTTTTTTCCAATTTTTCGCGCTGCTTTTCTTGTCGCGAGCGCTCTTTTAGACGTTTGGTAAAGCTTGAACGGCCTCGACCTGGCATTCACACCTCCACAGGATCAGTTCTGTAGTAGAACACAGTCTGATCCCCGCTACACATCCGCTCCATTGAGACCAGGAAGAACGCTACCAGCGCGGTTCCCGAGGCTGCCGCGCGTGGTCACGATAGTCATCGCGCCCATATCCGCCGCCACCCGAACGTTGTCCCCGCGGACTCGCGCTTCGCTCGGTTTTCGGACGCGCCTCGTTTACTTTCAATGCGCGTCCTTCCAGCTCTTTTCCATTCAATGCTGCGATGGCTTTGTCGGCCTCGGCAGCAT
>QIAP01000239.1 GCA_003225075.1 Acidobacteriota bacterium
GTTTAGACAAATAACTTCACTCCCGTCACTCCCGTCACCCCCCCCGAAATGAAACTGATCGTTCACCGCTGTTCAGACGGTGGAGTTGGGACTGCCCGTCTTCACGCCACACTGGCGGTTATTACCTGGCACTCTGTGTCGTTCACCACGACACTGATTGTTGGACGACTTTTTTCGAGGAGGAAATTGACAGGATTGCTGAACGTTTCAAAAACCCTTCGCGCAAGGTTATTAGAAGTGCTTTGAAATCAATGGTCATTTTTAGCTGTCATGGCATTGCGAAAATATATGTTTTTGAAACGAATGTTTGAGACGTATCCGAGTCGTGTCCCAAGCACCATGAAAAGTGGTAGCACAAGCAGGTCATGACGCCCTGTTCGTAAATCAAGCATGCGTAAGCCAGTAGACGCTCAGCACGTGCGAACCGCTTTTGCCGCTGCCCAGTTAAAGGTTGCTAGTGCCGCAATCTCATGTGCTGAAAGTCCTTCTACGCTCCGCATCTGTGACATAGCCGCAACCGTCTGGAGTGTCTCCGCTTTCTTTTTTTGTGCCTTTAATCGTTTGACAATTTCGCCTCTCAGCGTTTCGAAGTCACTTGGGGCGTGCAGCTTGTACCTGATGATATGTCTATGTCTGATGTCGAATGGAAACGGGTCCGGGCGAGGATCGAGGCAGACCATGACGACAGCTTTACCGTTCGCAAACGCGAATCCGACTTCGTACCATATGTTTGGATTATTGGTTGTGATATCAGCAAGACAGACCTCAGCATCTTGAATGCCTTTTTCTATATCATCAATCACGATGGTGGTGCCAGGGTCCTCGTCAACGCGGTAGGGTTCAAGACCTGCTTCTTTGATTGCAGGGACCAAAATATCCCGGTAGCGTTTGTCGTATGGCCCGCCATTGTCAAATGGTTGAATGACGAAGCATGTTGGCATGGGGGTTCCTTCGCTGGAGACGGATTATAACCCCTCGGGCGGGCCTTAATCGCCTTGTCCGTCCTGCCCTGCCGGACCTTCGTCCACTGTGGAATGTCATTTCTCCCACGTCCCCGTAACCAGTTTGTCTAGCCTGTTGTTCGGTTTTTGAAACAAGACGAAGCCCCTTGTGCTATCGAAGCGTCTGACGCGGTACGCTCTTTCTACGTGCTTTCCCTTTCCAGAAAGAGAGAGGTCATGGATTCGCCGTCCAAAGCGAAAACCGGTCCCAAATCAAAACCAAAAAAGCGATACGTCAAACCAGAATTAACGAAAATCTCGCCTTCGACGGCGGAGGCACTACTGCGAAGAAAAGCCCATAGCGATTCTGCCGCTGGAAAAATGCCAAGGCGCATCGACAAGCTGCGGCAGAAGGATAAGGTAGGGACTCTATTTATCCCACGTGGCGGTAACCAGATTGTCGAGCCGGTCCTGTCTGCCCTTAACCCATCGGCTGTAGTGCTTCTCCGTAGTCTTGATGGACTCGTGGCCTAACAACTTGGACACTTCCTCAAGCGGGACGCCCTTCTGCAACAGATCTACTCCGAACGTATCCCGTAGCCGGTGGGACTTCATATAGCCGCCGTCCAATCGCGCATCGCGGAAAAGCCGAGCGAGAAACTTAGCCCAATTCTTTGTGACGGATTCTTCCAGGCCCTTGCCCGACCAAAAAACATAAACCGGATTGCCATTCGCAACGGCAAGGATCTCTTCCGCCACTTCGTTAGGGACGGGCACAGAGACATGCGTGCCGGTTTTCTGCCGAGCGGTTACGATTCGGAAGAGTTTCTTGGTTGCATCGTGGATAATCTCTTCCCGTTTCAGGGTCAAGGCGTCCCGGATGGCAAGCCCGGACCATCGCATCAATTGCAGCAGTGCATGTATGCGGACCCGCTTAGCAGGATCATCGGCGAAGGTTGCGTAGCACGTATCCAGGAGACGGGCGTATTCCACGGCGCTAAGCGGCAGCGTCGGGCTTTGGTCGACCTCGATTTTCGATAACTGAGGGATACGGCTCAACCATTCGGCCTCGTAGCAGAAACGGAGGAAGGACCGAAGACGCTCACGGACCTTGGATCTTGTCAGAGACGCTGGGTAGACCTCCGGCCACGTGGCGCAATAGCGGGTCAACAATTCCCGCGTGAGACCTTTCACAGTGAAGATTGAGCGGGACTCGCAAAACTCCCGGAGGCGTGCCAGTTCGCGGGTGTACTTGCCCACGACTTTCTCTGTTACGCCTTGGTTGCGTTTTTCCTGGAGGAAAGTGTCTATCGCATCGGTGAGCGATTGTGCCTCGGCTAGTAATTCGCCATCAGCCGGGGCCTTGCCGCTGAGCTGTGCTTCAAGGTTGCGCTTGGCTTCCTCAGCTTGCGCCCATGATCGCGTGCCCGCCATCTGCCGGTGCTGTTTTCCCTTGTGAGTCCAGCGGAGATGTTTCCGGCAATTGCAAGTCTTGCGAAACTCATCCCCGGCGTACTTACATCCAGGCGAGTGACGCACGAAGATTGTGATTACGGGTGCGCTCATCAGTACAGCTAAGCACAGAATTAGCACACATTCTAGATATCTTCGGTAACCATCAAGGAAAGGCAGTGTTCATGCGGTATTTGTAAGACTAAAGGTTGGCGGAGAGAGTGGGATTCGAACCCACGTTACCCTTTCGAGTAAACACGCTTTCCAAGCGTGCGCCTTCAGCCACTCGGCCATCTCTCCGATATAAATTTCTTTGCCTTCAGGAGATCTGCAGCAAAGTATGCTACTGGCTCGCGCGCCCAGCATATCCTGCGTGGCGATTGGAATTTTATTGTGCGCTTAGAGGAATCGCAACTCGCGCTGATCGTTAGCGAGTCTTCTTGCAGGCTCAATTTTAGACGGCGAGGGCGGGGCCTGCCGAAAACACGTCACCTGCCCCGGCACTCACCGCTCACCTAACTCTTTGTCCGTCAATGATCGAACAACATCCAAGCAGTGCTAACGGGACTTCCCAGCCTTTACCATCTTCTTCTTCTTAGCATGTGCGCCCTGGCCCGCGTGCCCGTCTCTGCCCGCGTGTCCATCCCGGCCGGCGTGCCCGTTCCGGCTCGCCAAAATCGAGACTCGCCGGATTTCAGCCTCTAACGCCTCAGAGATTTCTTCTGAATTCCGATCGCCACGTGCCACCCGGCTCACATAGGAAGGATCTATTCCCAGTTTTTCTGCTACCCGGCTATAAAGCCCTCTAAAAAGTGAAGGCAAACTAGTCGATATCGTGTTACCATCGCGATTGTCACGAT
>QIAP01000240.1 GCA_003225075.1 Acidobacteriota bacterium
TACTGAGGATGAGGCGAGAGGGACTACGAGTACTCAGAATCGTGATGAAGGTGCTGGGTCAAAGCCGAAAGGAAGCCCAGCACCTGATAAGATTGAGGAAAGGAGTCACTCAGACCTGAAGAAAAGAAAGATATTGAGGATAGGGACTTGGAATGCACGGACGATGAGGAGGAAGGACAAACTGGAAAATGTAAAGTTGGAAATGAAAAGAATGAAGTTAAATATACTGGGAGTGAGTGAAGTGAGATGGAAAGGCGAAGGAGACTATATGAGTGATGATGTTAGGGTGATCTATGCTGGAGGCGAAGAGAGTCAGAGGGGAGTAGCTGTGATATCAGATAAGGAAACATCAAAGAGAGTAACAAAAATTGTCCAACACAGTGATAGGATGATCATGGTAAAAATCAAAGCAGAACCTGTGGATCTCATCATAATTCAGGTATACTTTCCGACAACAGGTCATGATGATGAGGAGGTTGAGAATTTGTATGAGGCGTTGGAGGAATTAATTGATAAGGAGAAGGGAAAGGATTATCTGGTAGTGATGGGGGACTGGAATGCGGTAGTTGGAGAAGGAAGGGATGAGAAGGAGGTAGGTAGCTTTGGATTAGGGAAAAGGAATGATAGAGGGGAGATGATGGTAGAGTTTTGCAGAAGAAAGAAGCTAATGATTACAAACACATGGTTCGAGCACTGTAAAAGGCGTCGCTATACTTGGAAGAAGCCGGGTGACACAGGCAGATATCAGTTGGATTATATCTTGGTAAGGCAGAGGTACGGTAATAGTGTAAATAATTCGAGAAGTTACCCGGGAGCTGACATAGATTCAGACCACAACCTTGTAATGGTGAATGTAAGAATTAGATTGAAGAAATTACAGAAAGTAACAAGAGTGAAGAAATGGCGTATGGAGGGAATTGAAGATAAAGCAGCTGCTTTCCAGAAAGAAACGCAAAGGATACTGGAAGGAGTAGAGGATGGGCAGCGAATAAGATCAGTGGATGAGGAGTGGAATGAGTTTAGGAATGCGGTGATGGAAAGTGCAGAGAAATCGATTGGGTATCAGAAGTCAACAAGAGCGAAGAAACCGTGGGTAACGGAGGCAATGATCGTGAAAATGGACGAAAGAAGAAAATTCAAGAATTTGAATACAGTTGAGGGTAGAGAAAGCTATAGGAGAATGAACAATGAATTGAGGCGAGAGACAGACAAGGCCAGGGAGAGTTGGTGGATGAGCGAGTGTGAAGAACTGGAAGAGATGGACAGAAGGGGAAGGTCTGATCTGATGTATGCCAAAGTGAAGGAAATTACAAGAACTACAAAAACAGGAGCAAGACAGAGTGTGACCATCAAGGATGCAAGTGGTATTTTATTGACTGAAGAAGAAGACGTAAGAAACCGTTGGAAAGAGTACATTGAGGAATTGTACTGTGCGGATGAAAAGCCAAAGTTGGTAGATCTGAGAATAGAACCAGAAGGGGCAGTTGATGAGGATAGTAAGGGACCAGATTTGCTGGGAGATGAAATTAGACTAGCAATTAAAGAAATGAAAAAGGGGAAGGCGGTAGGAGTAGATGGTATTCCGGCGGAGTTTTTGAAGATTTTGGGAGAGGATGTGTACCTGCACTTAGAAAAAATATGTAAGAATATGTACAACACAGGTACGTGGCCACAGGATTTTACAAAGGTTGTGATGATACCATTGCAGAAGAAACAAAATGCAGTGGAATGCGCTGATCATAGGACGATTAGCTTAATATCACACGCTTCAAAAATCATGTTGCGTATACTCACAAATAGAATTGAGGCGAAAGCAAAAGATTTTATTGGAAAGAATCAGTTTGGCTTTAGAAAGGGTTGTGGAACACGGGAGGCAATTGGTGTATTGAGAATGCTATGTGAGAGAAGTTTGGAGTTGGACAATGAAGTGTTTGTATGTTTTGTAGATTTCGAGAAAGCTTTCGATAGAGTAAATTGGGTGAAAATGTTGGAAGTATTGAAGAGGATAGGGGTAGATTGGCGCGACAGGAGGCTCATAGGTAGCTTGTATATGGAGCAGATGGCAACAGTACGCATAGGTGAGAAATGTTCGGAGCCGAGTGTAGTGGGAAGAGGAGTTCGACAGGGATGCTGTTTATCTCCGTTGTTGTTCACTGTGTATGCTGAAGCAATGATGATGGAGGCCATGGAAGACATTGATGAGGGAGTAATGGTTGGAGGAAAGTTACTGAAAGATGTTAGATTCGCAGATGACCAAGGGATGGTAGCTGATTCTGAAGATGGTTTGCAAAAACTGATGGACGGATTAGTTAAGGCAGCAACAAGCTATGACATGAAAATAAATGTAAAGAAAACAAAAGTCATGAGGGTATCACGGAAGGGAGAAGGTATAGTAAATATAGTCATTGAAGGAGTGAGAGTGGAGCAGGTGGATAGATTTAAGTACTTAGGTAGTATGATTACAGCAGATGGGCGATGTGAGAGTGAAATTAGGATAAGAATAGGGATGGCAAAGGATGCATTTGGCAAGAGAAAGGAACTTCTTGCACAGAAAATGAATATAAGGCTCAAGAAGAGGATGATAAAGACAATTGTCTGGAGTGTGGCTTTGTATGCGGCGGAGACATGGACTTTAAGAAAGGAGGATATCAGGCGTTTGGAGGCTTTGGAGATGTGGCTGTGGAGAAGATTGGAGAAAGTGAGCTGGGAGGATAGGATGACAAACGAGAAGGTGCTTGAGAGCGTTGGAGAAAGTCGGAAATTAGTGGAGACGATTGTGCAGCGAAAAAAGAATTGGATTGGACATGTTTTGCGAGGAGAAGGACTATTAAGAGAAGTGATGGAGGGTAAAATGGTGGGCAAGAGGCCGAGGGGCAGACCAAGGATTGGTATGCTAGAGGAGCTGAAGGAAGGTTCCTTTGAGAAGATGAAGAGAAGAGCAGAGAATAGAGAAGAATGGAGGAGTTGGGTGCCAAGGACCTGCCGTAAGGCAGAACACTAATGATGATGATGATGATGATATATATATATATATATATATATATATATATATATATATATATATATATATATATATATATATATATATATATAT
>QIAP01000229.1 GCA_003225075.1 Acidobacteriota bacterium
AGAATTGGAGAAGGCCTATGAAGCTTATATACGTAATCGCAATCTCCACTCTGGCGGTGATCCTGGTGTCGTGCGGAGGCACAAACTCTGCGAATCGAGACGGCGGGGGCGGGGACGCACTTTTTGCGCTGCAGGACAACTGGCAAATCACTATGTCTTCTATGTCCGGTACTAAAGGAAGTGCAGGAGGCGTGTTCCAGGAAAATTTTCATGACGGCACTGTATCCGGCGTGTTGGGAAACATAAATCCGCCTTGCGCCTCGAATGGGGCCTTGAGCGGGAGCATTCAGCAGAACAGTATCAACTTTTCTTTAAATGAAAGTGGCCTGGTTATCGTATATATGGGCACGATCGCAGAAGGCGCCAAGTCGATGAGCGGCACGTATACGGCGCCCGCGGGCAACTGTACGATTGGCGATTCAGGGACGTGGACTGCGAACCGGATTCCCGCTGTTACGGGCACCTGGAAGGGAACGTTGACCCCTAGCTCAGGCGGCCAAGCGCCATTCCAGGTTATGCTGCCGCTTACCCAGGACAGCACAGGCAAGGTTACCGGAACATCGGCGATCACCGGTTCATCTTGTCTCAATGCTATTTCACTAGCGACGGCTAGTCCAATTGCCGGTCAGCAATTGATTCTTGCTGGCCAGTTCGACACCGGCAGCGCGCTTCAGCTTACAACGACGCTCGACCTTTCCGGCACTACGATGAATGTGGACTATTCAATCACCGGTGGAAGCTGCGATGGGCAGGTGGGTTCCGGGACGTTAAAGAAGCAATAGCTCTTTATCCGGGATCATTACGTTTCTCTATTGTTCGCAGGCTCCATTTCCTTAAGTGCCTGTTCTCTATTCCTTATCAGTCGGCTCGGCAAATCTGGTTTCACTCATCGCTTAACCGGGCGTTTGTACTGCCTTCGCCCTGGGGCGTTTGCACCCAGCTTCATCTAGTTGCCGCATCTGCACCAAAAAATCTTCGTTGCCATTGATGTGTCCTCTCGCGATCCCCCAACCAGACAAGACATGACCTTCGTAATCTTACGATCAGACCATCAACAGCACAGAATTAAAGGGAATTTAGCGACGGGAGGTGTCTGTCTGCACGTTGATCTAATGCGACGCGAAACGCGCCAAGGACTTCAGAGCTGCATTCGCGGCCTGCTGATTTTCGTCCTGGGGGCGCTGCAGGTCGTTTTCGGACAGGCACCCAACGCGGAAAAGCCCGTTCCCATTTTCACTGGCAGCGCCGGCTTCTTCACTAACGTGAATGCCGGAGAAACTCAGCTAGTTCCCATTGTGTCCCCAGTCCTATTGGTGCCACTCGGAGAACGCTGGTTGATCGAGTCGCGCGGCGAGTTTGAAGGAGAGTTCGAAAAGCCCCAAGGTGGGTCATCCTTCGGCGGAAAAGTACACAAAGAGGTCGATTACTTGCAGGTGGATTACATTGCCAATCCATATGTCACAGTTACGGCTGGCCGCTTCCTCACACCTTTCGGTATTTACAACGAACGGCTTTACCCCATTTGGATTCGTAGCTTGCAGCCGACCCCATTGATCTTTCCTATCGGCAGCGGATCGAGTGACGGCTTCATGTTGCGTGGAGGGTTGCCGGCGAATGCGAGAATAAACCTGAATTACGCCATTTATTTTTCCGCGCTGAGCACCGTCAACAAATTCGAGTCGGATCGTATGGTTGGCGGTCGAATCGGGTTCTTTCTGCCTGGGTCGAGGATCGAAATGGGAGCATCTCTCCAGCAACTTTTGCAAGAGCAGCGCCAGAGCGCGGCGGGATTTCACTTTGCCTGGCAACCCGCGAAGACGCCGTTAACCCTGCGCTCAGAATATGCGTGGTCGGGCGAAAAGGGAAGTGGCTATTGGATTGAAGCTGTTTATCGCCTAAGCCAAATCCCGCGGTGGCAGCAAGTCCTGCGGCATGCGGAAGTCGTAGGACGAACGCAACAATTCTTCGCAGGAAGTATTGCAGAAGAAGATGAGGCCGCAGCCTACGGCCTTTCCGAGGTGAATGCCAAGCAAGCAGATTTTGGGGCGAACTACTACCTGCGTGATGGAGTCAAAGCGACTGCAAGCTACGGTCGACGATTCACCCCGGAGGGTAACTTCAATCTGTGGACGGTGGGGATTGCTTATCGATTCGCATTCCCGCTGGGGAAGGGTCAATGAAACATAACTCCGCTCTCGCGGTTGGGTTGTTGGGATTGTTTATGCTCCCTGCAATCTTCGCCAAGGTGCCGCCCAGTCGCAAGGATTCGTCTACTCCAGGAGCAACGACGCAGCGTGCGGAACCGGAGGACGACGCGCGACTCGAAGGGGAAAAGCGGTTCCAGGCAAATTGCAGCCGCTGCCACCAAGCACCACATAAATTTCCGCCGAGGATGATGGTTACGATCGAGCGCCATATGCGGGTTCGTGCCCTGGTGACTGAGCAAGATATGCGGCTGATTCTGCATTACATGACACAATAATGCTGGTCCGTATCAACAAAGCGGATTGGTTGATTGCGTCGGGCCTGACGAAAGTGTTTCGGATCGGGGTGGTAAGCGGGCTTCTCTTGTCATCGCTAGCATGCTCTGGACAGGCGCGTGTAATTGAAGTTCTCGCAGACAAAGATAGCCGGTACAAAATCGCAGGAGAGAGCAAGCCTGTCATCATCGTAAAGGCAGGAGAACCGATCCTACTGCGCCTCACGGCGCGACGAGGTAAATCGTGGAATCGCGATGGCTCGATACACGGATTTGCGCTGCTGCGGTCAAAGGATCGGTCGAAAGTTGCGGGATGGGATTTGCTGCTCAGGCCAGGTGTCCAGCAATTTGCCCTGGCAGCGCCTGCCGAACCGGGTGATTACGAAGTAGTTTGCACCGTAATCTGCAGCGAGGACCACGAAGGCATGCACCTGAAGTTCATAGTGCTGCCGTAAATCAGGAGTTTGAGCGATGAAGAGAAGGATCTGGAGCGCGGCTTTGACTTTGGCAACAGTGGCGATTTGGTGCTTTGCCGAGGGCAATGAGAATAAAACCTTTTATGGTGAAATCGCGGACAGCCAGTGCGCGCTCAACGTCCATTCACTCACCCGATCGCACCAGGAAATGTTGAAGTCCAAGTCAATGGGCGGCAACTCCGCTTCGTGCACGTTCTACTGCATCAAAGTATCTGGGGGGCGATTTGGTCCTATCTTCCAAGAATAATGTCTATCGTCTGGATGATCAGGATGAGGCCCAAAAGTTTGCCGGACAGGACGTGGAAGTCACGGGCATTCCGGCCTCTGTAATGCGGAATATGCCAAGAAGCGATTGCGGCCGCCTCCCACAAACGTGGAGATCTGGCGCCGGACAGTACGTTTTGCCGCAGTGCGTAGTGGTTTACAACGGACCTTTCAGTTTGTTTATCGGCATCTAGTGGCGGCGGAGAACCCTGCCAGCAGTTGCATTGCGGTGATGCGCCTTACCCCTCGGATCACGCAATAACCGCTGGAGGAATAGAGGTGGACGTTTCGAGTTTTTTGTGACGGAAAAGCCGCCTTGCGAGACGCGGCTTTTTGTCTTTTGCCCTACTCGCTCGGGAGCATCTACCGCTACATCTTCACGGTCGTGGGTTCGGCAAGTTTAAAGCTCAGTGTGGACTCGGCAGGTAGGACAATCTCCTTCTCGCCTGTGTAAGCGGCGCCCGCGGTTCCTGCGCCGGCACCCAATGCCGCCCCGATAAGTGCTCCTTTTCCACCCCCCGCAAGACCTCCGATGAGAGCTCCGCCACCAGCTCCGCCACCGATCATAACTGCGGTGCGTTTCCCTTTGCCCTTGATGAAGTGACTGACCGAACTTGTGCTCACGTCGTAGGCGTCGCGGTTAATGGTTATGGATTCGAGGACAAGGCGGAGCACGGCGCCGCCTTTGAAGCGGCCTTGCGGCACAGCTTCAACGATTCTCCCCAGGGCCTCGGCTCCTGCGGGCACGATTACCCTGCCATCTACCTCCACGGGCCTGGCAACCGAGGCGCTGAAATGGTCGCCCGCCGCGCTCAGTTTCGAGCCCACTGCGTTGTCCAACCGCACGGTGACTACGGTCCCGGCGGGCAGGGTGACTTGCTTACTGCCGAAGATACTCGATGTCGTCGAAGCGGTGGCGTTCTCGCCTGCGGGTTTCGTTGAGCAGGCGAGTGACGTCCAGAAGAAAACAAGCACGGAAGTAACGATTGCTAACCGTCGTTGGACGAGAACCTCCTATTAAGTGTTGATCGTAGCTTGAACGCTGTCTGGGGTTGAAGGCGGAACGTTCAAAACGAGTAACGAAAGTAACCACAGTCTGAGAATATGCCGCGCCACCGAAAACCCGCCTGACTTCCGCGGCATCGCTCTGTTAGCGGTCTGCTAATTTTTCAGGAGGTCTGGGTCGCCAGATTTTGCGTGGGGTAGGTCGCGAGTTTTTCGTGAGGCATGGATCTCCGATTTTGCGAAGCGCGCGCGGCAAAAGCGGCATGGAAGCCGAAAATGAGTCACCGGAAGTAGCGCAGGTGGCCGGAGGCAGAGATGAATGTTGAAAAGATTTCTGCTGTGACTCTTCGGTCAGGCGCAATAGATGTTTTTCTTCGCCCCGCACCAAGGACGTCAAAAACCCGATTCTTAATCTAGAGCAGGGAAGTCCCGTAGCTCATTGGGGGCGGATGATTTTCTACGTGGCAGACGTTGATGCATTCTGGGCGCAAGTGCATGAACTCATTGAAGTCGGCGCCCATACTAAAGTCTAACTGATGCCGGACTGCCCACCCAAAGGAACCCGTCGCGAGCGCGACGACGGAAGTACGTCTCGGCTTTACCGCCTACGGTATGCCTGGAAGAAATTTTGGTCAATTACCCAATTATGGTGCGAATATCCGCGAACACACAAGCCTATAGGGCAAGCAGGCGGGCGAAGGTCACAGCCTCTAGCACGTCACGTGGAGGATCGCATTGGTGTCTTCGGGGTCTTGCTGCAATACCTCGATGGCTTTGATCGTCGGTAGAATCAGCAATTCGATGTTGCGACGCTCCGCGTCACGTTTTACTTCTTTCATCACCGGCAATCTTCCGTATG
>QIAP01000230.1 GCA_003225075.1 Acidobacteriota bacterium
GAATATTTTGCGGGACGATCCGACGATGGTGGCACGACGTTCCCAAAGCAACGCGCAGTAAGCGACGCTTCATTCAATCCCTGCATCGGCTTCCCAGGGTGTATTTTCTTTGGCGACTACACTCAATTGGTCTCCGGGCCTGATGGTGTCGTCCATGCGGCCTGGACGGACACACGCAACGGCAGCATGCAGATCTTCACGCAAGCAATTGCCTGGTAGTTTTTTGGAGTGTGAATATGAAAGCCCTTCGTCGCAGACAAACCATGCATTTTTCCCGAGTGCTTCATGACGGGAGGGAACGGATACTGTGCACAGTCCGGGGAGGGCCGGCCCTTCTGCTGCTAGTTCTGGCTTGGGCGCTTACCGCGGTGGCGCAACCGAGCGTACTTACCTGGCACAATGACAACAGCCGAACGGGACAGAACAGGGCGGAGCGTACCCTGACTCCTGCGAACGTAAATACTCAGGGGTTTGGCAAGCTTTTCTCATATCCCGTGGATGGACAAATTTACGCCCAGCCGCTTTACGTACCCCATCTGACAATTCCAGGAAAAGGATCGCACAACGTCGTTTTTGTAGCCACCGAAGGGGATAGCGTCTTTGCCTTTGATGCAGACAATAACGGCGGCGCGAACGCGAAGCCGCTCTGGAAGGCGAGTCTGATCGATACCGCCCACGGCGCGGCCTCAGGCGCCACGACCGTGGACAGCCTTGCCGATACCGGCTGCAGCGATCTGGTACCGAAGATTGGAATCACCAGCACTCCGACGATCGATGCGGGCACGGGAACAATGTACGTGGAAGCGAAGTCCAAGGAGAATGGAACGTTTGTCCACCGACTGCACGCTCTCGACATTCATACAGGTGCAGAGAAAGCGTTCGGTCCAGTCGTCGTAACGGCGACAGTCCCGGGTTCGGGCGATGGCAGCGTGAACGGGCAGCTCACGTTCGACGCCTTGCATCACAATAACCGCCCCGGCTTGCTCCTTTCGAGTGGCACGATTTACATCGCATATGCTTCACATTGCGACTTTTTCCCGTATCACGGCTGGATGTTTGCCTACGATGCAACCAATCTGGCGCAGAAGGCAGTCTACGTCACCACGCCCGACGGCGGTCTGGGCGGCTTCTGGATGTCTGGCGCAGCCCCAGCGGCTGATAACGAAGGCAACGTGTTCGCAGTGACTGGCAACGGCACTTTTGACACCCAAAACATACCAGCAACGGAATTGGGAGACAGCATACTAAAATTGAGACTTCGTGACAGTGAGGTTTCTCTGCTCGATTATTTCACTCCATTCAACCAGGACCTTTTGAACATCGTCGATGGCGACTTGGGCTCTGGCGGCGCCATGCTGCTTCCGGATCAGCCCGGCAGCCATCCTCATTTGTTGGTGCAAGCCGGTAAAGAGGGCAGAATCTACCTCATCGACCGCGATCGAATGACCGCCGGCAACTTACACTATTGCGTTATGTTTTGCGACGGCGTTGACCCGCAGATCGTTCAGGAAGTCCAGTTCGCTATGGGATTAGTGTGGAGCTCGGCGGCCTACTGGAACCACCATGTGTATTTCTGGGCCATCGACGATGTGCTGCGCTCATTTTCGCTCCAAAATGGGAAGTTGAGCCGCAGGGCCACTTCGAGTTCGACGGATGTTTATGGGTTTCCGGGAGCAACCGTGTCAATCTCCGCGAATGGCAACCAGGACGGCATCGTCTGGTCCCTTGAAACCGATGCATTCTTTACTCATGGTCCGGCCATACTGAAGGCGCATGACGCCTCAAACGTGGCTCGCAAGTTGTATTCCAGCGACGAAAACAGCAGCCGTGACTTTCCTGGTGGTGCCGTGAAGTTTACCATGCCTACCGTCGTCAACGGCAAAGTGTACGTGGGTGCGGCGGGGCGCCTCAGCGTCTACGGCTTGCTGAATCAGTAGCCCGTATTTCTGACTTCAACCCGAATGGGAGCAGTGAAGTCGCAATTACAAATCTGGCGACTTGGTCTAACTCAGACTCTTCGCAGTGCGATTTTTGAGTCGCTTGCGTTCGTCGCTGTTTCTATTACCCTAGCAGCATGCGGCGGAGGGAACCAACAGCCGCCACCGCCACCAATGCCGGATTTTAGTCTGACTGTTTCACCAAGTTCAGCCTCCGCAGTAATAGGAAATACCACTTCGACAGTGACCGTCTCCGTTGTGCCGCAAAATGGATTCAACGGCTCGGTCAATGTCACCCTCCAGGGGCTGCCCCCGGGCGTAAATGCGACTCCAGGTTCGTCCTTCACGCTCCAAACCGGAGTCGGTCGGGCCCTATTGTTTGCGGTCACGAGTTCAGCGCCGGTCGGCGTGTTCCCACTTACGGTCAGTGGCGCGAGTGGAACGAGTTCGCACACTGCGCAGCTGGTGCTGACCACCGAGCCGATCGTCCGCGTGAGGACCTATCAAAGTGGATCGGTTCTTTACCTTGAATCTGGTTCGGGTACGGACGTCTCGCGTATCGGGCTTGAGACAATCTGGGGCGGTTCAATTGTCGAGGTTAGTCTGAATGGGACGAACTACGTCAACGAGCATGATACTGGCCGCGAGGTGCAGGCCGCGCAGTATGACGGAAGCGCACAATATGACAACTGCGCCGGGTGCACCGGCAGTTTCGGTTGGAACCCCGTTCAGGGGGGCGACAAATACGATCACGGCAGCCCGGTGCTGACACAGACTTTGACAACGGATTCACTATATATTAAAGCCCAGCCGTATCAATGGAACCCGGACGATAAGGGTGGAGGCGGAGGCCAGCCGGTGCTTGGTGACACTTACGTGGAAGCCACAATCTCCGCCGTCACCGAGCATGCTTTCACCTTCAAGGTGCACTACAAGATCACGCATTTCGGAACGGACTGGCATGCAAACAGTATCCAGGAGTTTCCTGCGGTGTATGTAAACCTCGGCTTTGACCGATTTGTAAGCGACAGCAGTACGAGTCCCTGGTCCGACGCTCCTGTGACGTTTGTGTCCATGCCGCAACTGCCTCTCTTTAGTCCGACTCTGTATGCATCTGAGCAATGGGGAGGTTTTGTCGACAGCAGCGACAATGGGTTGACGGTTTTCGTTCCTGGTATGGCGCCGTATATCGGCGGTTTCGCGGCCGCCGGAGATTCTGGCGCAACCGGCTTCGGCACAAACTACTTCGCCCCCCGGACATTTTTCACCTTTGGCCCAAACAGTGTTCTAGAAGGAGACGTGTATCTGGTCGCCGGTGTGTACGCCGCGAACGCAACACTCTCTGGCACGATCAGCGTGACGGGTTGGGCGGTAGACAACGTAGCCGTATCGAAGGTGGACGTCTATGTGGATGGGATGCTGGCCGGAACTTCCATTTACGGTGGATCTCGCCCGGACGTGGCCAATGACTGGCCACATGCGCCGGCCGCCATCGGCTACAGCTTCTCGCTCGATACCATCGCATACTCCAATGGTCCTCACGCCATTGAGGTCAGGGCTGTCGATAGCAGCGGGAATGTCGCCGTTTTCCCTGATCTCCCGGTAACGATCCAAAACTGATTTCATTGCTAAAAACAGCATGGTTAACCCACACTGCTGCTGACAGCGTCCAAGTAGCCGCTCACTCAGATAGGGTAAGTGTTCGCGGGCGCAACGAAATGGACATTTCCGTATGCAGCTTCGTCCACACCTCTACTACGCGGCCCAGATCAGTGCCAGCGTGTCCGCGTCACTGAATCTGACGCCACTTCTGAAGAAATCGCTGGGACTGGCCCGATTGAAACGCGGCGCGCTCGCGCCACTGAAATGATCGCAGGTT
>QIAP01000165.1 GCA_003225075.1 Acidobacteriota bacterium
CGCTCCACGCCGGGTTATTGGCACTATTTGGATCAGTGACCTTACTCCCCTGAGCGTACCCTAAGGGAATACAGTTCGCCGCTGGCCCTCCAGCGTTGCAGCCTGCCGGCGCATTGGGAATATATACGGATCCGGTGTAGTTCGTGGCCGTGTCCCAGCCATTCGATAGCCGGGCGCGAATGACCTCTCCGACGGCTGAAAGCTTGTCCTTAAAGGTCAAGCTTGAGCCCGAGGCCAGGAATAGATTGCCATTGGTGTGAACTCGACCAGCAAAAGCGAAGTTCGGGCCGGGGAAGTAGCTCAAGTCGCTGTCGGAGAATACACCGAACTGGAAAACCGGGATCTGCGCCACCTCGACGGTGCGCAACATATGCACCTGGTCGCCCAAAGGCCGCTGCGCCGTCACGGAAAGCGACATGGGGGTGATTTCGGCAATGAGGCCCGCATTGGGCCCCGACTTTATGGTATCGACCGCGCTTACCGGCGTGCCATCAGGGTTAGTCGGGACGGTGATTGAGTAGTCTACGTAGTTGACCCCTGTGATGGAGGGAGGAGACCCGCCCAAGGCCACGATATTGGCGACGGTCGGCGCCTGACTGGAAGCGTAAAGAGTTGCCAGGTCGGCAGTCATTTTTTCCATGCCGCCTTCCGCAGCATGGTAGGCCAGATTGTTTTCCAGATCGCTGCCGCCGACGCGAGCCTCAGTATTGACCATGTACATCAACCCCATGGCCAAAGCTGACATCAGTACCATTAGCAGCAGAACTGCGATTAGCGTAAATCCGCTTGCGCGGCGTTTTTCTGCACTCATAGCAAATCTCCTGAACCTTTCCCATTCACTGGTATCGGTCGCGGAAGCTCATGTCGCGAACGCTGACCGATGTCGCCAAGTCAACTGCTTGAAAGCTCTGGGTACCACGCATGCCGCTACGAGCGGTCATGCTGATGATGTTGACCTTGCGAATCTGATTGGGGGACTTGCCGGTGGAGAGGCCTGCATCCGGCAAATTGGCGGTTGCAGTTCCAGTAGTCTCATCGAAAATGTCATAAGTAAATTGCAGGTCGGCGATATTCTCTGCCACAGGAACGGGGGGCTGTCCGTTGACCTGCCGCATGAGGCGGGTTGGCGGATCGTCAGCAGTATAGCGAATGCCGTCTGCACCGGGGGGGACATCGACGTAATATGTGATGGCCAAAATCCGGGTTGCTGTCGTTCCCGTTCCTAACGGGTTTGCGGCCACAATAATAGCCTTGATGTTGCCGGTGGCAGCGCCGCTCTGGTTGATTCGCAGCGGATCCAAGTCGGCGAAGTTGATGGTGTTGTTGTCCGGAATTCCTGTAACTTCTCCGATGGCCGATCCTTTGTTATTGCTCAACAAAATTAAATCGCCCACTTTAATTCCATATGCCGGATCCAACAGGGGAGGAACCGCCGGGACGGGCTGTGGATTGGGTGGGATCAGGGAAATTGAGACGCCGTTAGCTCCGAACGCCGTAACCTTGTACAGATTCAGAGCGTAAGTATTGTCGGTGTAGACGACGGTGATGATATCGGTATTGGGACCGCCGGCGCTCGTCGGCAAACCAATTCCTGGACTGGGAACCACTCCGTAAAGATGATTGTTGGGATAGGCGATGCCGGCAGGGAATGGACCGGCGACATAGCACGCCGTCTGGCTGCAACCGTACTTCGAATTGGTCCCTGTGGCGGTCGGCAACTGCACGCCGCCGACCGGTAGGCCCGCACCCGCGAGACTGATGTCTTTGCTGGTCAGACCGACGGCGGCACGCCCGTTCTGTTGCATTTCCGCCCGCTGGCTGATTATAAAGCTCGCCTTGAGAGCCTGGCTGAACAGATAGGTCGCCGACGCCAAGATGATCAGTCCCACGAACAGGGCGGCCAACAGTTCTACCAGCGTAAAGCCGTGATTAGAATTTTGACGTGAAATCCGCATGTCTCACCCTTCAGTCTTATCGGAACTGCGAGATGTAAGCGCTCATGACGTAAGTCTTCTGCACCTGCCGAAATTGTGGCGTGGTGTAAGTAATCGTGACCGTAACTTGTCTCAGAAAAGGATTGTTCCCGCCAGTTGGCGAGGGAACTGGCAAAATCTGGATGTCACGTGTGAACTGATTGAGCGGCAGATAGATGTCGTCGCTGGTGCCAAGCATCCCGTCAGGACCAGGCGTCTTTAAACACCTGGCTGGTCCTGCGCATTTGGGGTCCGGATCTGCGGTGTCATCCGCCGTGCCCACCAGGCCATCAAGACCGGGATCTTGCAGTACTTGAGGGCCATTTTTGAAAATCCCGCCGTCCGCTACATTCTGAATCTGCGCCCAGGTGACTTGGGAGGTATTGCGCGCCGTGAAGAGGCTTTCCATGGCTTCGGAAGCTACTTGCTTCGCTATCATGTCTTCCTGGGCAGACTGGGTCGCGGCCACGGAGAGGCTAAATACCGCCAACAGCGCGACCAGACCAATCACCAGGATGGCCCCGGAAATCACCACTTCCAACATCATGAAGCCGCATTCCGGCTTGCGAGCTGCGAGTTTTCGCGCGGACCGATTTGAGTTGTTCATATTTGAGTCCACTGCCATGTTCCTGCAGTTTGATTCTTGTATAACTTCCACCCTCGAAGACGACCGCTAAGGCCGTAAAGAGTTACGGCACGCGAGGTCCCGAACTCTCCTACGCGGGAGATATAAACCACACCGTTGTTGATTCTGCCTATGTTGTCGTAAGCCCCACCATCGGGTTTGAAGTAAATGACATTGCTTCCACCCGGGCCGTTGTTGACGTTAAAGTCGATGGGAAAAGCGCCAGTCCCGAAATTGTCTGGCGTGCTACCCACTGCCACCTGAAGAAACTGAACGTCTGGAGGAAGGGTAGTTGTGCTGATAAGGGGGCCGACAGCCCCTGCATTCAGGATGTTCAGCGTGATATTGTCCGGGACGGCTGGCGCTCCCCCCGTATTAAACGTCACTAGGTAAGTCTTTCGCTGGTCTACGGCGAGCTGCCGAGCGCGGCGCAATGTCATGAGTGTCGCGTTGTACGCCGTCGTGAGGCGCTGGTTCTTTAAACTCGGCTGCAAGGTAATGAAGCCGATACAGCTGATGATCAGGATGATGGCTCCGCTTTGCTTCTCTGTCCACCAAGTTCCGCCGTGTGGGGGTGATAGGGGAAGCGTTCGAACCCCAGAGGAGGAGTGTGCCCGTCGCCCGGTTGCCTGATACAGACTCTTTTCATCGTAGGGACAGTGTTGAAGGGCGTCAAAGCACTAGGGTACAGCGGTGGGGCGCTGGACCTTCGTAACGTAATTCAGATGAGTAACGTTAGTAATCCGATACGTTTCGTGACGGGTGCCACAATCAAATGCCTGGCTCAACACCCTTCAGACAGGTCAATATCTGACTTTCAGTGCAGGTGTTCTCTTACCGTCACATTTCTACATATGACATCGGCAGGAAAAATCACAACGAATGATCTGCCGCACCAAGTGCATGCAATCATCAGTTAACGAATCGAACCATCGTAAGAATGTGGCAGTTACGTTTTACCGTTTTCCTGGCACATTCTCTTTGTTTCGGCTGTGAAACCGCCTACTTGCTTGGGGATTACCGCAGTAACTTGTCGCCGCGGGTATGTGATCCTAGGATTCTGAGAATATGGTACTTAAGTCCCTCTTGGTGTGCGCCGACGATAATGCGGCAGAAATACTGCGGAGCATCTTAGAAGAGCTCGATATCGAAGGCGAGTGCTGCTGCGATTTCGTTTCCGCTGCGGCAAAGCTGTCTGAGGCTCGGGTGGACGCCATTATTGTAGATTGTGACGACTACAAGTCTGCGACTGAAGTTCTGAAAAAAGCCCGGCTCTCACCACTTAACGGGACCTCGCTGGTAATTGCGCTGGTTCACAGCCACGACGACGTGCGACGGGTATTTGCGATGGGTGCGAATTTCATCTTGTATAAGCCGATTTCCGTAGAGCGTGCCAGAAGCAGTCTGCGTGCGGCGCGCGGTCTAATGCGTCGCGAGCGGCGGCGGCATCCTCGCATTCCAGTGCACACCGCAGCCGGCATCGCATACTCTAATGTAGAGAGCGCCGGCGCTACACTGATTGACTTAAGCGAAGAGGGAACAGCAATCCAAAGCCAGTGTAAATTGCCAGCTTCTGAAAAGGTTTACTTCCAATTCACTTTACCTGGACATAGCAGCGTGGTGCGCCTGGCCGGCGAAGTTGTGTGGCAAGATTCTTCGGGCAGAGTGGGAGTGCGCTTTGTTGACGTGCCGCAGACGTCCCGCAAACTGCTGAAGGAGTGGCTGCGCCAGAATGCTTTTCGAGAGGCAAAACCCGTTCCGCGAGTGCCGGCGCGCATCGAACCGCCAGCAGTTTCCAAGGGGTCAGATCCAGTTTCCAAACCCGCTGACGCGGACGATGGACTGGCTCGCTTTCGCGCCACACCTGGTAATCGCCGTGGCGAATCCCGTCACGCCTGTCAACTCGGAGCTGAGGTCTACCAGTTGGGCATCCCCGTTCCCCATCGTTGCAGCTTGAGCGATATCAGTGAGGGCGGTTGTTATGTGGAAACGAGTTCCCCATTTCCTCCGGAGACAGGAGTCGAAATCCTGGTCCGTACTCGTGACCTGAAAATACGTACTCGTGGCATCGTACAATCGGTACATCCCGGATTTGGAATGGGAGTACGGTTTAAACCGAAAACGGCGGAGGAGCGCGACGATGTGCAACAGTTGATCAGCCTGTTGCATGCGCAACAGGCCCTCGAGCCGGGATTGCCTTGAGAGCGCCAGCAGCCACCTGGGCTTTTAGCTGTCGCTGTGAATTTCACTCCACTGGTTATATGCTCCGAACCTTTTGCTCAAGCGCTGCAGTCTGGAAGTAGTGCAGCGACATTTGCAATCCCACTTCCAGATCAATCTTTGGCTCCCAATCAAGCAATCTTTTCGCTTTACTGATATCAGGCCGTCGCTGCCTGGGATCATCTTGTGGCAAAGCTTCGAATCGTATTTTGCTTTTGGAGCCGGTGACGTCTAATACGCGGCGGGCACACTCAAGAATCGTGAATTCGTTCGGATTACCGATGTTTACCGGCTCGTGCTCTGATGATCTTGCCAGCCGCATGATGCCTTCGATCTCGTCGCTGACGTAGCAGAAACTTCGGGTCTGGCTGCCATCGCCGTAAACTGTTAACTCCTCGCCGCCTATTGCTTGTTTCATGAAATTGGGGATAACGCGCCCATCATTGACTTGCATTCGCGGACCATAAGTATTGAAGATGCGAAGGATTCGGGTGTCAATGTGGTGATAGCGATGGTAGGCCATGGTGGCTGCTTCGGAGAAACGCTTGGCTTCGTCATATACAGATCTCGGGCCAATCGGATTCACGTGGCCCCAGTAGGTTTCTTTTTGCGGGTGCTCGAGCGGGTCTCCGTAGCACTCTGAAGTGGAAGAAATCAAGTATTTCGCGCCATATTTCCTGGCGATTTCCAAAGCATGAAATGTGCCCAGCGAACCCACTTTCAGGGTGGCGATTCCATGAGCCATGTAGTCCACCGGACTTGCCGGGGATGCGAAGTGAAATACGTAGTCGACCCTGCCGCAATCAAAGGGTTCACATATGTCCAGTTGCTTTAGCTCAAAGCGTGGCTCGTTACGCAGGTGATCTAGATTGGTCAATCGACCAGTGAGGAGGTTATCGACGACAATTACCGAATAACCTTCTCCCAGCAATGCATCACAAAGATGTGAGCCGAGGAAGCCGGCTCCGCCGGTGACCAGGGCGCGTTGGGCGGTCATGCTTTCTTGTAGTTGTTCCGCAAAATACCGCCCGCGCCAGCGGGCTGGTTCTCCGGAATTGCGGGAAGGCGTCCCACGCTGTAGTAGGTAAAACCGTGCTCGGCCATGAACTCCGGTTGGTACAAGTTTCGGCCATCAATCACTATCGGATACTTCAGCTTTTCGTTCAAGCGTTCCAGATCCAGTGAGGCAAACTCGTCCCATTCGGTCAGTATAAGGAGGGCGTCCGCGCCGCTCGCCGCTTCATAGGCATTTTCTGCGAATTGAACCCGAAAATTGAGGATCTCGCGGGCCCGGTCCATGGCGGCGGGGTCGTATACCGTAATGTGGCAGCCTTCCTGGAGAAGCATCTGGACCACAAGCATGGCTGGCGACTCGCGGATATCATCGGTACCACCCTTGAACGCGAGTCCCAACACGCCGAGTCGCTTTCCGCGCAATGTCCATAGGGCGCTGCGCACCTTCCGTAGAAAACGTTGGCGTTGCTCTTCATTGATTTTCATCACTTCGTCGAGCAATCGGAAATCGTAACCACACTCCCGCGCCACGGATCGGAATGCCATCAGGTCTTTTGGAAAACACGAGCCGCCGTACCCAATGCCGGGATTCAAAAAACGAGGCCCGATTCGCGTGTCGCTTCCGATTCCCTGGCAAACCTGCTGAACGTTCGCGCCGACGGATTCGCATATCGAAGCCACCGCGTTAATGAACGAAATCTTCATTGCGAGAAATGCGTTTGAAGCATGTTTGATGAGTTCTGCGCTCTTTGTGCTCGTGACAATTATGGGTGCAGGAATGCGGGCACGATCAGGCTGGGGTACAGCATCCTGGCGCTGGTAGTAAGTGCCATCAGTGAGCGGCTTGTAGATTGCTCGAAGCACTGACGCGCAACGCTCGCTGTCCACTCCAACCACGATTCGATCCGGGTAAAGAAAATCTGTTACCGCCGTACCCTCCCGCAGAAATTCTGGATTGGAGGCGACATCGAAGGCGGCGGGGTCGGTTCCATTGCGCAAGATGATCTTGCGGATCCATTCGCTCGTGTACACCGGAACCGTGCTCTTCTCGACCACCACTTTGTAATCATTCACCGCTCCCGAAATTTCGCGCGCAACTGACTCTACGTACGATAGGTCGGCGTCGCCGCTGTCTGTGGGAGGCGTACCGACCGCAATAAATATGGCGGCACTGCTACGTACGGCCTCGTGCAAGTCGTCTGAAAAATGCAACCGGCGGCCGGAGTGTCGCCGAAGGAGTTCCGGTAGGAAATATTCGTGAATCGGGACAACTCCAGCTTTAAGCGAGGCCAGCTTCTGCTGGTCGTTGTCCACCAGGATCACGTCATGTCCGAGATCAGCAAAGCAAGCGCCTGCCACCAGACCAACGTACCCCGAACCCACAACGCCAATTCGCATTGAGTTAGACCCTGCGGTCAAATCGGCACAAAACAGGATTATGGCGCTACTTTAACATCCTTTCGCCCCAGCGGGGAGGACAGAGAGGAGGGTAATGACCAAGCTAGTCATCCGTGTTTCAAAATGGAAAACTGCGCAGCTAGTTGAGTCAGATCCTGTCCTGCCTGTGCGTTGAAGGCGTCATGGAGCGGATTCCCTCAGGTGTTTGATGTTGACATCCAGTCTGATTCGCGTAAAACTCCGCATTAGTCAGCGTGACTGCGGATTTTTCCAAAAACAGTACTCGCTTGAAGAATGGCCGTAAGGACGGCCGAGTAAAGGACGGAGATTTGCGTTGTGAGTGCCCGTGGTACTCGCTTGGCAGATTAACCCATGTCGCGGCCAGATCTGGCGAACAGTGCCCTGAACGACGAAATCCCCTCCGTAGATGTAAACGGCCCGCGTTTGAAGAAGCCTGAAATAACCTACGACTTGCCATACCTGGCTGCAATACTTGCCGAGCACGGCGGCGGGATTGTCTCTGCAGAGCTGGCTCTTGACCTCGTTCTCAATGAGATCGTGCAACAAGCCCGGCTGGCGACAGGAGCCACAGGGGCTGCGATCGCGCTCATCCGGGACCATGAGATGGTCTGTCGTGCAACCATCGGGACCAATTCTCCCGACTTGGGGATGCACCTGGATACCAAGTCAGGGTTATCCGGAGCGTGTGTGCAGTCGGCAGCGGTGCAGATCTGCGGCGATACTGAGACAGATGATCGGGTTGATACGGAAGTTTGCCGACAGTTGGGAGTGAGATCGATTTTGGTTCTGCCCCTGCTGGACAACTCAAAGGGAATTGGTGTTTTCGAGATCCTGTCCCCACTGCCCAATGCTTTTGGTGAACGGGAAGTTCAGACCTTACAGGCGCTCGCGAGAAGGATAATCCACAGCACTCATGAAGCCAGCGAAGCCACAAAGCCGATTCCGCTGCAAGGCAACCTGTCTTCATTTTCCGCAAGCCAGCAAATTTCACAGAGTAAGGCTCCGGTGACTCAGCCAGCGATGGGGGCGTTACTCGTCGGTAAAGAACCGAAAGAGCAGGTGCTCAAGGCAGTTCGCCGGCGCCGCGATCCTTTAACGGAAGTTCTGGCCGCGCTGGTAGTAGGGTTCGTGCTTCTTCTGGGATGGAGGTTGGGAAGATCGACCTGGCGCAATTTTCCGCTGTCCGGTGTACGAGTGAACGGTTCGAGGGCGCACAATCAAGCGCTTCCACAACCACGGGCTGTTTCAGCGCCGGTAAAACAATCGGACAATAACAATTCCAAGGAGAGGACTGTGATTGCGTCAACGGCGAAGCGCAGCGTGCGAACGACGAGTGGGGAGCCAAAGGAAACTCCTCCACCTGGGGCGCTTGTCGTCTACCAAAATGGCAAAGTGATCTTTTGGGCACCTCCAGCCACGGCGGAATCGGACACCCGTACGATTCAGGAACGCGCAGACTCCCCAGCAACTCCCAGTCCTGACCAAATCGTAAACCGCGCCTTGAAGACGGAATCCGCGAAGCCAAAATTGTTGCAGGTCTCGCCAGAGGTTGCTGCGAGCCGCCTGATTCATCGTGTCGACCCGCAGCCTCCCAAAGCAGCGGGCGAGCAAGGAGTTCAAGGTGTGGTAGTCCTGCAGGCGTGGATCGGCGCTGATGGCTATGTCGGAAAGCTCAAGCTGATGAGCGGCGATTTACGGTTGGCAGAGGCCGCAATCGAAGCTGTAAGGCAATGGCAATATCAACCGTATTACGTGAACGGTCAGGCCGTCGAAGTACAGACCATGATCACGATCAATTTCACAAATCTATGACGAATTCCGCGAAGCAGTCTGATCCAGCACTTATCACGTTGCCTTCCACTGTACAGGTTGCAAGTTTCTGCTTATTGCGCAGTAGGGCTGCGCTCTGTTAGGGTGCGGGCACAGTACCCACGATTCGCAAATTGGAGTATCCCTTCTTAGGCCCCTTTTTTGCGCGGTATATCAGACGACATTGAAGAAGAGGGAGCCAGTTGGAGCGCCGAAACTTTGTCCGCTATTCATTACGACTCCCCACTGTTTTCAAGTGGGTGGATCTCTTGGGAGAGCAGCAGCTAGGCGCCGGGTTCACAAGAGACATAAGCCCGGAAGGCGCCTTCATCTTCTCTTCCGATGCGCCAGCAGAAGGCGCGGAGTTTTCCATGGAAATCTTACTTCCTTCGTTGGACGAGTTGTCGGCGCCTGGATTGCGATTACAAGCCAAGGGCCGCGTGATTCGTGTTGAACTTGAAAACCAAGATCCTGGATTCGCGGTGTCCGGTCGATTTTCCTCGCCTTCCGACCAGAACGCTGCTATGGGGGAGGGTTAGCGCGGAACCCCATTGCGTCAGCAATTTGGCTTCACTGACCCGCCTCTGTAGTCCGGCTTCCTAGGAGCTCGCTTTCCACTATCTGGTCGTCTTGCCAATCACTGAAAAATCTCCTAGATAGGGAAACGCGGCCTGGACACGCCCGTTTCCGCGTTTGCGAGCAGTATCTTATATGTGGGATAAATTGGAGAAAATTAAGGGAACGAAGATTGTGTTGCTCGACCCCGGAGTAGATTGTACGTAAGTCACTTGGGAGACTATTTTATTGAAAAGATTGGCCGTCGGTCGCATTCATCGGATTTACGATGGCATGCGTACGCTCCCCGGACGTAACATCAAACGGCTGCCCGTACGAGTTGACCGACTAGTTTGCCGATTCTCGGCTATAGCAGTTCGTGTTGGAAAGGAGATCAGGGCAATAGTCCGTAAACGTCCAACTCGGACTGAGTACCCACGTAAACCTTCCCATTTGCCACAGTTGGAACAACGAAGCGCACCGCCGGACCTGCCTGATCGCGCACCACGCGGATGTTGCTATTGTAAACTTGGCGAGAGACATTTGCAGCGTCCCATGCCTGCAGGATCGCGGGGCCATTGGTTTGCCATTGATCTGTTCTGACGGTCCACACGATGCCACTGCCATTTCCATTTGCTGAAACTGTTGGCGTAGGTGGAGGATACGCAAAAATGGGGCTTCCCTGGGACACAGGTATAACTGAAACCAAGTTGTGATCCAGACGGAAAGCCTTCAGCTTATCGTTGAAACCCCAAATATAAATCTGCTTCTGCCAGTACGCGAGATTGCCCCAGACACCATGCGGCGTCGCGCCCAGAACATTCTCCAGAATCTGACTATTATTGAGAATATTGAAATGTCCCAAATTATTGCGATCGAGCAGGTAGATCTTTCCATCTTTTCCGGCGCCTACCATCAATTGCCCCGGCGAAGTGTCAGCAGCGGGCAAAAGCAAAGGGCCGCCGGAGCCAAGGTCCAGATCTAGGCCACTGGTTAGCCTAACTTGATCATACGGCGTGAAATAATCGAGCACGGCTAGCCCACTGCCGGATCCGAGCTTCACGAAACTATCGCCGTAATCGGGGCCGCTGCTATTAGCATTGAAGCTACCGTTGCCAGTCATCAAGAATACATTTCCGTTTGCATCCGCAGCTGGTCCACCTCCGCTCTGCCAGATACCACCTCGGAAGCCATTGGGTGAAAGATTGATCGCAGCAAGCTGCTGCAAGGTGTTTGCGTCGTAAGCCATGACCCAACCATGATATGGACCGTAATCGCAATGCGATGCCCAGGTGATGTACACGGCGCCATTCGACAAAAGTAGCGCAGCTCTTTGGTTCTGTCGAAGGGCGTTGAAACTAATGTTACCAGTGCCGTCGAAACCAGCACCGAGGCCGGGCACCGAGGCTTGAATCAGCACAGGGCTATCGGGCATCTCCGCGCCAGTGAGTATGTTCAGAGCATGTAACCTTTGTACCCACTGGGAGTTATTGCCCTGCGTTTCCTTGGTGCGAGCCAGGACGTACATGACGTGTTTCACCGGATCAATAACCGGGGTCGACGTAATGCCCACCTCAATACCAATGCTCTCGCAATCTGCTATGTTCACGTCGGCATTGGGAACGGTAGTGATACCTGCCGCTGGATTGATGAAACTCACCTGCCATAAGGGCTTGGGATTGCCGCTATCAGCATCGAACGCATAAACACTGTCGTGTTCAGTTGCCACGTAAATCACATTGTGATAGCCATGACCCGGCAGATAGAGATTAGGTACGTATAGCGGCTGAGCGTAGATGTACCCGTCCACCGGATACGCGAATCGTTTGCCAAACTGATTAATGTTTACATTGCCCGTGGTCAGCACCGTCTCATTTATATTTTGGCCCGTCCGAGAATTATCGTCCTGGTGAGTAAAGGTACCCACGTAATTCACCACCATAACTGGAACAGTGGCGCTTTGGGTTTGATCGGCATTGCTGGTTGCAGTAATTTTGTGTTTGCCGACCACAGCGGGAGGAATGTAAAGGCCGGTAGTGGAAATCGTTCCCACCGTCGCGTTTCCGCCTGCGACCCCATCGACTGTCCAGGTTACGTCGGTATTTAGTACACCGTTGATCTTCGCCTTGTACTGCAGCTTTTGCTTGAAGGTGACCGAACCGGCGCGCGGAATAACCGTAACCGTCGTTGCAGGAGTGGCGCCAGTACCGGAAAGGGTTAAGGTTTGGAGACCGCTGGGCTCAGTATCATTGATCGTGATATATCCTGTCCGCGCACCTACAGCGGAAGGAGAGAAGCTCACGTTGATGACGCAACTTGCTGCCGCGGCGAGAGATTGGGGGCAAGTGTTAGTCTGCGCGAAATCGCCGCTGGCGACAATACTGATGATGTCAAGATTGTTGCTGGCAGCATTCGTAAGGGTGATGCTTTGGGAAGTGCTCACGGTTCCAACGTTTTGGTTTCCGAACGCCAAACTCGTAACTGAGGGCGAGAGCGGGCCTACCGTCCCAGTGCCGATCAGGGGCAGAGACTGTGGGCTGCTGGGATCGGAATCGTTGATTTCTAATGTAGCGGCTCGCATTCCGCCAGCGTTCGGCTGAAATGTGACATTGATCGTACAGTTGGCACCTGCTGCCAATTGGGCCGGGCACGTCGGATGGGCTTCGGTAAAATCCGCTGCTGCCGGACCTGTGATGGAGAATCCTGACAAAGTCAAAGTAGAAGTGCCTGTGTTGGTGAGAATCGCCGATTGCGTGCCTGGGGATTGAGGACTGAAGTTGACACTAATGGGAGCAATTGAAATTGGCGGCGCAACGCCCGTGGCTTTACAAATAACCTTCTGCGGACTGTTGGGCGCGTTATCCGTGATGACGATGGTTGCGTTTCTCGCTCCAGCGAGCGTGACCATCACCAGTACACGAAGGGTGCAGCTCGTTCCTGCCGGCAAGGTCCCGATGCAATTGCTCCATTGCCAAAAGTCCCCCCCCGCCACGATGTTACTGATCACCAGATCAGCCGTGCCCACATTCGTCACGGTGACAGACTTAACGGAGGTGGTGGTCCCAACCAACTGGTTGCCAAAATTGAGAGAGGTAGTTGAAAGTTGCACTGCTGGAGCCTGTGCATTTGCTTTCGCCAACCCGTTCGGTATTATTCCGACCCCCGCCAAGGTTACAACTGAAAGTATAATTCCGCGAAACAAAGTGACTGACCGTGATGTAGCATTGAAACCCATATGGCCCTCGGACGAACTGATTTTTGGTTTTAGGAAAAATTGGCCAGGATAGGGGGACCGACTCCTTGGTACATCATAGCGAGGCGTTAGAGCCATAGCAATGGGAAAAACGTCTCTAGGTATTAAGTCTCCTGCCGGTTGAGGCTAACACTTGCTCGTATATGTTCATGAGCTGCGCATAGTTTTGTTGGGAACTGTATTTCGTTTCGTACTCCCGTCGTGCGGCTCTGCCTATGACGGCCATTTCCTTGGGGTGAGACCATGCCCAAGCGATCTTTTTCGCTAGATCTTGGGAGTCGCCGGGCTGAAAATGTAGTCCAGTACGGCCATCCTCGATAATCTCTTGCATCGCACCCATACGTGAGGCAATTACCGGCGTCGCACAAGCAAAAGCTTCCGCGATGGTCACTGGAAAATTCTCGTACCACTCACTTGAAAAAATCAGGAAACGGGCCTTCCTTAAAATCGCAATCACCTGCTCTCGCGGCAGGTGACCCCGGAACGAGACGCCGTCCAGATTCTGGCTGCGGGCCAATTCCTGCAGGAAAGCACGCTCCGGACCGCCGCCCAGAATGAGCAACGGGAAAGGCTCGCTTAGCAACTTCCAGGCATTCAGCAATGTGCTGACCCTTTTTTCTGGCGAAAGGCGTCCGATAAACACTGTGTAATTCCCCTTTTCGTCCGGAACACCTGGATCAGGCTCAACGAAATTTGGCTTTACAAAAATTCTCTCTGGAGGAAGCCCTCCTCGAACGAATTTACTGCGTGCAAACTCGGTAAGGGCAATATAGAAATGCGAGCTGTGATTCCAAGTCTTGAGGACGCGGTGAACAACCAACATGGCGGCCACGGTGGACGTGGCTGCACGCGAACCCCGATAACATCCGTACCGTACGCTCCGCCACAACGTGTGTTCTGCGCATTCTTCGCACACGTGACCATGACGGTAAAAGGTTCCCGCAGGACAAAAAAGACGGTAATTGTGTAACGTGTGAACGACCGGAGTGTTGGCTTTTGCGCAGACCGAGTAGATGGAAGGTGAGATCATAATGAACGTGTTGTGCACATGCACGATTTGCGGCCGTTCCCGCACAAATATTTCAGTAAATTCCCGTCGTGCTTCCGTAGACCAGATGGTATGGGGGATTAACGCCAGCTGGCGTACGCCGGAATACTGCTTGACTTCATCATTACTTCGCAAATACGTGACCACGTCGTNNCACTACTAAAATCTTCAAGATTTTTCCCCGTTTCGGCTATCCTGCACGCAAGCCAACAACGCGCGGCAGTTTAGCACAGCGCTTGAGATCGGCTTCAGTTCAGGATTCCGGCCGCATTGCATTCTATCGTCACAAATTTTCTGGTTTCGTTCCCAAAATATAAGGTGTTTATCTTATTGTTACTACCCCTTTTTTCTGTTAGCCTACCGGAAACGTTCAACAAGTAGACTGCAGGACTTAAGTGCAAAACTAAATAGTTTCGCACGAGTCCTTTGTATGCTCAGAGCTTCTCGTAGCGCCCGCTTCGTTTTGGAGGCCGAACGAGCATACCTGAGGACAGTGTACGGGTAGTCGACTGCGTCGTACTAACGATACTTGTTGTTTTTTTAGCCATAGTTAACACTGCTTTTCAACCGACTTAGCCTTCAAACCCTCTGGCCGAAAACGGAGCACGTGAGAATCCGATTTCGAGTGTCAGTACGTCAATTTATCTAATAGAGGTAAATCCCAGTGAAGACTTTATCCCAGCTGAAAGCGCTGATCGTTGCAATCCTGATATCACACGTCGGTATGCAGTCACAAACACCGCCACCACAGCCTATTCCGGCAAAGTTTTTTAGCGTAACAAAAAATTGGTTCCAACCGTGGCCTTCTATCCCCGTCACCAGTCTTCGACTCTGGAATACGAGTACTGATTGGGCTGACATCAATCCATCAAAGGGCGTCTACTATTGGACAGTTCTGGACAAGTGGATTGCGGCCGGGCAATCAAAGAGCGCCGATCTGATTTTAACCATGGCAGGAACACCAGCATGGGCGTCTTCCAACCGCAACGACTCGAACTGCCGCTACGGTTCGGCCGCATGCGCTCCTCCTAATGATCTCAATTCGGATGGGACGGGCACTGACCAGCACTGGAAGGATTTTGTTACGGCCGTGGTCAAGCACGCCGCCGGCCGCATCAAGTTCTGGGAGATTTGGAACGAACCTGCATGGACCATTCATTGGACGGGCACGCCCGCGCAAATGGTCCGAATGACTAGAGACGCCTATACCATCATTCACAACATTGATCCAAATGCCAAGATTCTCGCTCCCGGCAATCAGGCTCTGACCTCGTTTCATATGAAGTGGTGGAACAGCTTTGCCGCAGCGGGCGGTTTGAAATACGTGGACATCATCGCATTGCACGGATACACAAATTACTACCCGCTGGCCTGCAATGTGTATCCTCGGCCGGAGCTCATTTCAATCCACTCCAAGAACCTGCGCACCCTGCTGGCTGCCTACGGGCAAAGCTCTAAGCCCTTATGGGACACCGAGGGCAGCTGGGGCGACACTAACAGGATCTGTCTTAGTGATCCGAATCTCCAAGCTGCCTGGGTGGCGCGCTCGTTGCTGGTGCATTGGTCACAATATGTAACACGGTTTTATTGGTACCAGTGGCAGGGTCCTACGGGAGGTCTCGCGACCTCATCCAATACCTTGCTTAAGCCTGGCGTGGCTTTCCAGCAGCTCCGGCAATGGCTGATCGGAGCCACCATGACTACCAGCTGCTCAGCACTTTTAACCACATGGACGTGCAACTTCAGTCGTCCCGGCGGATATGTTGCCAGAGCGGTTTGGGATACTTCGCAGACTTGCAGCAACGGGACCTGTACGACTATTGGCTACAAAATCGGCACGCAGTGGAAACACTACCGTACGTTATCTGGCAGCGTGGTGACCGTCAGTGGCACCATGGTGCCGATTGGCATCAAGCCGATCCTGCTTGAAAATCGCTAAATGGAAAATCGGGAAGGGGCGACTGGAATCGTCCCTTCCTGCGATCTTGAAATTACGATACGGACGTCAACGGCCGCTACTTTGAAGTTTCCAACAACACGGGCTTGTTTCCAACGGTCACGAGGTGCTCCTTGGGATCCAAAGCCGTTTTGTTGCCGGCGATATCTTTGAAACCGGCAAAACTGCCGGCGTCATAGGTGGCCGTTTTACCGTGTTCGTCATTCCAGACAATTTTGGCGTGATAGCCGTCTGGGCTCTCCACATTGCAAGACCATAGATGCGATTTGGAGGCACAGTTTGTAACCGTCCGCCCAACCAACCACTTGTGTGCCAGAGCGTAAGCAGCAGCTGTTGGCAACGGACCGCGGCCAGGTTCATAGAGAGTGCCGGTCGGAGTATCCCAGCTATACCAGTACACTCGTTGGATACCCTCGGAGGCCATCAGCACGTGATATTTGATTACGAAGCCCATAGGGTGATCGTCACTGTCCCAGTTAGTCTCTTCCGTCTTGCCCCAACTTCCTTCAGTTACCCACAGTGGCTTGCCGCCGACTTCTGGATGGCGCGCCAACTTCGACTTCACATGGTCAACCATGGCAACTGCATCCTCAACCTTCGGGTGGTCACCGGCGTTGTTACTATAGACGTGAAATGCGATTACATCGGCATATTCTCCGCCACCTTTTCCGAGGTAACCGTCTAGAAAATCTCCGGCACCATGCGGGTCATGCTTGGAGGTGCAGGCAGGTTCTGGGGTAAGCATTAACGCTTCCGGGTCCGCGGCTTTTACGATGTTGCGTGCGTCTCGCGCCATTCTCACAAGCTGTTCATTCGTTCCTTGCCAGAAGTGACGTGCGTTAGGTTCGTTCCAAATTCCCCAAAACTTGATCTTGGCATACTTCCCGGGGTCAAGGTGCTGGTTGTGGTTGACAAGCGCCTGTACAAAAGCCTTGAAGGCGCTGTCTGAACCGCTGCCGTCGGGCTTGAGGTCCTTTGGTGGGTAGCAGCTACCTTCGGGGAGTTTCCAGCAGCGGCCATTTGGATCTGAGGAAGCCCACTGCGGGACCTTGCCGAAGGTGTAGACGACTTCGGAAACGCGGTTGCGCTTGGCCGCTTCCAACCAGCGATCCACGCGATCCCAGTCGCAGCTTGAGAGATCGCTGGACGGACAAGCGAGATTCCAGTTATTCTGCGTGTCCCACAGCCGTATGCTGGCGATTGGCACGGTCACCGGAAATGATTTGAGCTTGTTGATGTGCATCCCGAAGAACGTATCAGTGACTTGAGAAAATACCGGCGCGGCGGCAAAAGACAGTGTCAAAGCGAGTACAATGAGGTTTTTCATTTCCACTCCCCGCTTCCGCCCCTGAAGCTAGTAGATTTTAGTTTTGAGAAGATTACGCATTTGTGAAGAAACTCGCAACATACGATCATTGGGTGGCAAGGGGGCACGTGGTTTGGAAGGGGCGAAGAGCTTGCGAAGGGGCGAAAGGGACTCTGCGGGGTTAGGCGTGGTAACTAAGCTACCATAAGTGTGCAAAAAATTTCATGTTTACGCCAACGCCATCACCGTGCAAAATAACAACGGGTAAACCGAAACCCGGAGTTTTGGACTCTCAGTTGCACTTTCCTGGAATAAATGAGACGTCCAATACGCCTCCCCATAGGTTTTGCTTCAGTTGCAGTTGAACGTTGATGTATTGACGCCACTTGTGATGCAAGTTTTTGCAGTAACCGCCCTTTCGTCGAAGACAACTGCTGGATGATGCGCTCAAGAACGACCTTGGATAACTGTGACTTTGTTCAAACGTCGCTCTAATCAATAACGTTGAGTACCGAATCAGCCGAATAGTTGGGTGAACCATGAAGAAGTGCCTATCATTGCTTTGCTGTTTAATTCTCACGCATAGCGCTAACGCGCAAAGCCTATCCTCGAGCAGCGACGTGGGAGCTCAGCATGCCGCGACTACATCCGGCGGCAGCACATCACACACGGTGAATTTGCAAGGAATTAATCAGATTCAACATGTGGTCTTCATCATCAAAGAGAATCGCTCTTATGATAGTTATTTCGGTACTTTCCCTGGTTCTGATGGGGCGACTATCGGGACGATGTCTACGGGCCAAGTGATCCCCCTCGGCCACGCCCCCGACCAACTTCCACGTGATCTTCCCCATGGCTGGTTTGACATGGTTACGTCCATGGATGGGGGAAAGATGGACGGTTTTGATCTGGCGCCTAACGTCGCACTCAAACAGGGCTGGTTCGCTAATGCCGGCGATTTACTGGCCTATACGCAATTGACGGAGTCCGATATTCCGAACTACTTCGCCTATGCACGTAATTTCGTGCTCGGCGACCACATGTTCTCCTCTCTTCACGGCGCCAGTTTCTCCAATCATTTGTATACCGTGGCAGCACAATCCGCAGAGACATTTACGCTTCCGGCTGCTCCTGGCAACACCAGTCTCAGCTCCTGGGGGTGTGACACGCTAGCGACTGCGAACGTGAAGACTATCGATGCCGGTGGCAACGTTTCACGAAAGTTCCCCTGCGTAAATGTGCCTACGTTGGCGGATAGCCTGCAGAATGCGGGTGTTAGCTGGAAATATTATGCCCCCCCGCAGAACACGCCCGGCTACATCTGGTCGACATTAGACGCGATCGACCACATTCGCAACTCCTCTCTATGGTCTACAAATGTTGTGCCGGAGTCGCAGTTTGTCAGCGACGCGCTCAATGGGAACTTGCCCGCTGTGAGCTGGTTGGTAACCGGCCTGTTCAGCGAACATCCGGTCCAAGGCTCCTGCTCCGGAGAGAACTGGACAGTACAGCAAATCAATGCCATCATGCAGGGCCCGCAGTGGAATTCCACCGCAATCTTTCTCACCTGGGACGACTCAGGGGGTTTTTACGACCACCTTCCCCCAACCAATCTTGACATATATGGGTTGGGGCCGCGGGTTCCGCTTCTGATTATTTCGCCGTTTGCCAGGGCAGGCTACATTTCTCATACGCAGTATGAGTTTTCCTCGGTGCTCAAATTCATTGAAACGGTGTTTAACCTTCCCACTTTGAGCGACCGCGATGCCCAGGCAAACGACATGACCGACAGCTTCGACTTTACCCAGCAACCCCTGCCGCCGCTGGTGCTGTCGACGAGGAAATGCCCCTTGGTATCATCGGCATACGCGAATTTTGGGCAACAAGTAGTAGGTACGCCCAGCCCCCCCTACACCCTCGCACTGCAGAACAACGGCAACACTCCAATGACACTTTCGGGCATGACGATAACCGGCGATTTTGCCGAGACCACGGCTTGTAAATCGCCGCTTGCGGTGGGGGCGAAGTGCTTCATCAAGGTTACCTTCACTCCCACGGCAACCGGCGCTAGGAGCGGCACCCTTACGGTGAATGACAGCGACTCGACTAGCCCGCAGACAGTCAGCTTAAGCGGCATGGGTTCTTTTGTCGGTATGTCCACCTTCAGTCACGCCTTTCCTGCTTTCCAGGTTGTGAATACCACTTCACCGGCCGCAACGGTAACGCTTACTAACAACGGGACCTCATCACTAGCCATTTCGAGCATTCAGAAGATTGGAGATTTTGCTCAAACGAATACGTGTGGACAGTCGGTTCCACCACAATCCAGTTGCACCTTCTCCATGACCTTTACTCCCAAACAGACGGGGTCTCGATATGGGGCTGTGGCAATTAACAGCGGCGATCCCGCCAGCCCGCATATCGTTTATTTGAGCGGAACCGGCAAAGCCGTCACCCTGAGTACCACAGGCTTGAACTTTGGGACTCAGACACTAGGTACCGCGGTCGTGAAGAAAGTGACCTTCACAAACCACGCCAGCACTCCAATGCCAATCGGTGCTATAGAGCTCACGGGCGCGTCAGACTATACCCAGACCAATAACTGCGGGACCTCCGTTGGCGCCGGCGGCCAATGCGTCATCAACATTACATTCCAGCCCAGCGCTACCGGGCCGCGAACGGGCTTACTTAACGTCAGTGATGCCGACTTCACCGCTCCGCAAACCGTTGGCCTCAGTGGCACAGGGGCGAGTGCCAGTATTACCTTTTCAGCGACCAGCCTGAATTTTGGTTTACAGCCATTGAGTACTAGCAGCGTCGCCCAGTCGGTGATTCTGACCAATAACGGCACGACGGCAGTGACCATTCAGCAGGTTTCAGCCAGCGGCAATTATGGCGAAACCGATAACTGCGCGGGCGTTACCCTTCAACCATCGAGCACATGCACCGTGAATGTCGTGTTTACGCCAGCCTCCTTGGCGGTTATTCCGGGGATCCTCACCATCTCAGACAACGCCACCGGCTCGCCTCAGATCGTCGGTCTTTCTGGGCAGGGAATAAGGCCAGTCGCGCTCTCCCCAGCGAATCTTTCGTTTGGCACGGTAAATGTGGGCAGCATCAGTGCGTCACAAACTGCGACCTTGTTCAACAATCTCACCACGCCGATCACCTTCAGTTTCTCGGCCAGCGGCGGTTATTTGGCCAGTGGAAGCGGTAGCAGGCCTTGCGGAACCACTCTCGCCGCAAAGGCAAATTGCACCATCGCCGTGACCTTCAGTCCGACTACTAACGGAGCGGTGAACGGCGCGCTAACCCTCACGCATGGGGCATTACTGAGTCCCCAGGTCACTTCACTCACAGGCACCGGTGCCAACGCCGCTACACCGCCCCCGTTTACTTTCTCCCCTGCTAGTTTTTCCTTCAACGGAGTAGTGGCGGGAACGACGAGCGGAGAGCGGAACGAGACCGTGACGAACGCTGGAACCTCTTCGGTGAATATTTCCGGCATCGCTGCCAGTGGTAATTTCACAGTAACAGGCAGCGGCACAAACCCGTGCGGTGGTCCACTTGCGGGAGGTGCATCCTGTACGGTTTCGGTCCACTTCAGCCCCCTTGTCGTCGCAACCATTCAAGGGGCCGTTACGTTCACCAATGACAGCGCTGTGAACCCACAGGTCTTAAACCTTGCTGGCACAGGTATATTGCCGGTGAAATTCACGCCAGCTAGTCTCACGTTTCCTCTACAGGCCGTGGGCACTACCAGTTCTGTGCAAATTATTGCACTGAGCAACAAGCTTAATGCTGCACTGACCATCAGCGCCATCAGTGCCAGCGGTGCTTTCGCGATTACGCCGGCGGGCTCAAATCCATGTGGCACCAATGTCCCCGCGCTCAGCCAGTGCACAATAGGGGTGGTGTTTAATCCCTCGGTGAGGGGTGCGATCCCCGGACTGGTGACTGTCAGCTATGGTGATGCTTTCAGCCCTCAAGAAGTAGCGCTCACAGGTACTGCGCAATAGCTGGTCTTGCCCCCGGACTCTGGAGCTCAAATTGCTCGTTAGTGCTCGTGGGGTGAATGTCGGCTCAACGTGGGTTTCAGCGCGGCCGAGGTCTGGGGATTGTGTGGTTGGAAAAGAGGGCTTCACTATCGTGACTGTTTGCAACACCGGGTCGCTCGTTTTAACCCGGTTCCTCTGCCTTATTGGAGGTCACGAAGGTAAATGGGGACTTTCTTCCACTGAGCCTTTTGACCTCTTGTCGGAATTGGCAAAGTGCCATACTCTGAGGCCACTTGAGTTCGTAAGAACATCGATATGTGAGTTGCTTCATTTAGCACTTAGTAACTCCCCCCCTCAAACAAACGCAGTAGCGAATCTGTTCTGATGATGTAGCCCGTCGCCGCTGCATATGGCGGAGCTATTTTAGGGGCCGAATTTTTTTTGAAGTCACGGATGTGACTTAGAGGGCGAAGCTATGACTTGCGGCCGTGAAACTCGGGTTTGCTCGTCAGTCGGACCTGGACCTGCCGGAGCAGCAGAGGAGATGAACTGGTTTGCTATCCAAACCCGCTCCCGACATGAAAAAGTCGTCGCTCGCGAGCTGCAAGCCCAAGGAGTTGTTACTTTCCTTCCTGTGGTCACAAGGTTGCATCGCTGGAGCGACCGCAGAAAGCTGGTTGAGTTGCCGCTATTCCCCGGTTACGCCTTTGTTCGGCTGCTGCCCTCGCCCGAGGATCGTCTTCGGGTGCTGCGAACCGACGGGGTAGTGAGCTTTGTTGGTACAAACCGGCAGGCTACACCCATCCCTGACAGGCAGATTGACGAGGTTAGGGTTCTTTTGTCCGCCGATGTTCCCATTAGCAGCCATCCGTTTTTGAAAGTCGGTCAACATGTGAGAGTTCGCGGCGGATCTTTGGATGGTTTGGAAGGAATCCTGGTTTCAACGAATGGAAATCGGAACTTGGTCATTTCGCTTGCGCCTATCCAGCGTTCGATATGCATTCAGGTCGAAGGCTATCAGGTGGAGCCCGTCTAGATCGCCCATCGCCTCAAATGCGGGGCTTGGCTCGGGTCAGGATACGTGCCTTCCGCTGAATTCCTGCAAGTTATCATCAGAAAGGTGCAATTCGTGAGGTCCTAACATGAGTATAGAAGACAATAAAATGATGCTAGCGAGCCAGTCATGGCCGCGGAACGAAGATAATTCTGGCTCTGCAACAACCGCGTCTGCTCTCCGCAACGATACGTCTCATGACTGTATCCCGACGCTGCGCGCCTTGCGGGCGGAAGCGGAAATTCACGCCATCTCCCGGGCTTTGGAGCTGACCGGCTGGAACCGAAAACGCGCCGCGCAACTCCTGAGTATCAGTTACCGCGGATTGTTGTATAAGATACGCAGACACAACATTTCGCCAGCCTCGGCTGCACAGTGCAGCGCGGGGGTTCGGTAAGACCCAATCACATTTTTTAAAACACGGCCTGGCTTCTGACGTCGTGCACAGCGTCGATACAGCCGTAGTCAAAACCCTAACAGATTTATTATTTGTGGAGAGTGACAATGAAGTTAACCGGCTGGCTCTTATCGTTTGTTTTCGCCTTGGTTGCAATCGGCAGACTCGCTGCCTCGGACAAATTTCTTGCAGAATCTAATCGGCGGCAGGCTTCAGCGTACGGGAAACTACCGCTCAGCTTCGAGAAAAATGCTGGGCAAACCGACCCCCAGGTTAAATTCCTGGCCCGCGGTTCAGGTTACACGCTCTTCCTGACCTCGAATGAAGCGGTTCTCCGGCTGAGAGCCCAATCCGAGCGAAAGGCGGAGCGCTCTTCCTCGAGAACTGGGGTTCTCAGCCTGCAACTGGTGGGCGCAAATCGCGATCCCAAAGTGACTGGTCTAAACGAACTTTCTAGTAAAAGCAATTATTTTATAGGAAGCGATCCCCATAAATGGCGGAGAGATGTGGCCAATTTCGCGCGAGTGGAGTATCAGGCAGTCTACCCCGGCGTGGACTTGGTCTATTACGGCACCCAAGGCAAGTTGGAGTACGATTTTTTGGTGTCGCCAGGCGGTGATACCACCGCGATCACTCTGGGTTTCGCTGGCGCGGAGGTGCGCCTCGGTGATCAAGGCGACCTCCTGATGCAAACCAGTGTCGGCGAGGTCCGCTTGCATAAGCCGCTGGTTTACCAGACCGAGGAAAAATCTGGTGGCAAGCAGATTATCGCCAGTCGTTATCGTCTCAAATCAGATAATCGTGTCACCATTGAAGTGGGATCCTACGACAAGTCCCGTTCGCTGGTTGTCGATCCGCTGTTGGCTTATTCGACTTACGTGGGCGGGAGCAATGATGACTTCGGCACAGGGATTGCGGTGGACAAAAGTGGCAGCGCCTACGTGACCGGCTACACTCTGTCGACAGATTTCCCCGTGGTTGCCGGAGATCTTCAAACCACCTGTGCGAGCTGCGCCAGTTCTATTGCTGACGTGTTCGTGGCCAAGCTCAATCCGACAGGTTCAAGTTTGGTTTATTCTACTTATCTCGGCGGAAGCCTTCAGGAACAAGGCTTCGCGATTGCCTTGGACACTAATAACAATGCCTACGTGACCGGTTTCACAAATTCCTGTGATTTTCCACTTACCGTTGGAGCATTTCAGACGACATTCCCGAATTGTGGTGCTGGCGGTGGTTTCGCGGTATTCGTTACCGAGTTGAACTCCAGCGGAAGCGCTATGGTCTACTCGACGCTGCTTGGTGGAACGGTTAATGACCGGGGTGAAGCTATCGCCGTGAATTCTGCCGGTCAGGCCTACTTAACCGGTTTTACTAATTCGCCCAATTTTCCAACAACTCCTTCTGGCTTTTCGACCACACGGCAAGGCAAGAACCTCAACGCGTTCTTCACTAAACTCAACGCCACGGGTTCAGCCCTCGTTTACTCGACTTACATGGGTGGTTTCGGAGTTGCCGGACCCGGGAACACATTAGGGTTTGGGATCGCGATTGATTCGTTGGGCAAAGCTTACGTTGCGGGCCAGACAAATACGCGGAATTTTCCGACCACTCCGGCAGTATTTCAAAGGCAATGTAAGGGCTGTTCGACATTCAGCGACGCATTCGTCTCGAAATTTGATCCTTCGCTATCTGGAACCGCGTCTCTGGTTTGGTCGACCTTCCTGGGCGGGACGACCGGCAACTCTGCTTTTGCCATTGCGGTGGATTCAAAGAGGTTTGTTTATGTAACTGGGGAAACTACCTCCAAAGACTTTCCGGTAACAACCGGCGCATTCCAGCCGTCTTGCAAGCTGGACAACAGCGGCAACTGCGATGACGCCTTCGTAACCAAGTTAGGACCTGCGGCGGGTTCGTTAGTTTACTCCAGCTATCTGGGTGGTTCGGCCCAGGACTATGGTGAGGGGATTCAGGTGGATAAAGTTTTTGATGCCTATATTGCCGGCACGACTTTTTCCGGTGATTTCCCAACCACAAATCCAATTCAGCCGCCAAATACAGGTGTAGGCACAGACGCATTCGTAACCGAATTGAACCCGGCGGGCCAGCCCGTGTTCTCCAGCAACTTCGGTGGTGCCAATCCTGATCTTGCCAACGGGATTGCTTTGGATCCTTCGGGCAGTGTTTACATCACGGGAAATACTCGCTCATTTGATTTCCCAACTACGGTGGGTGCTTTTCAGACTGGTTGCGGAAATGCCGGGGTTTGCAATGGAGCTTGGGACGCATTTGTATCGAAGATCATCCCGGTTGTGGCCGACCTTTCGATTAC
>QIAP01000063.1 GCA_003225075.1 Acidobacteriota bacterium
AGTAATTGCTCATCTGGATCTTGCGTTCCATCACGCCGATCACGGTAAAGCGCACCCCTCCAATCAGCACCGTCTCTCCGACCGCGGGACGTCCGCTAAACAGTTGCTCACGAATGCGTCCTCCCAGGAACGCCACTCTCCGCCGCTCCAGTTCATCGGCAGCGTTAATCCAGCGTCCCTGGGCCGCTACTTCATTACGCATTTCGCCGTACTCTGGACACACCCCTCGCACCGCCGCAGTTCCGACCATGCGATCACCGTAGCTGATTCCCGGGCGCCTCACCGTTTCCAGACATGCATGCTTCACCAATGATGCGTCCTGCTTCACCATGTCGAGATCGGCTTGCTCCAGCAGGACTTTTTTGCCCGCCCGCTGCCCGCCCGGTTGTTCGCTGGTCTGCTGCGGCCAGCAGACCACTGCACCCTTACCAAAAGCATTGAATCCGTTGACCAGGATGCTGCGAAAGCTGCTGCCATAGGCGATCAGCAACGTGACCGTCGCGATTCCCCACACGATGCCGAGCATCGTCAGCAGGCTGCGAGTGTAGTTGCGCTTGAGAGCAATCCAGGCCTCGCGAATGATCTCAGTCAGCATTACCCGCCTGCCTCATAGCGGAGCGCCTCAATGGGATCAATAGAGGCCGCCCGTCTCGCTGGGTACAACGCCGAAAGCACCGCGATCGTTCCCAACAACCCGGTGGCCACCAAACCAGACGTCCAGGTTGGCAACAACCCCGCGAAGAAATCCGGCATGGGCAGCAGGTTCACCAGCGAACAAATGCCATATGCGATGCCCAGTCCGATGCCGCCGCTGATCACCGCAATCAATACTGCCTCGATAAAAAACTGGTGCAGAATGGTGTCTGCGGGCGCACCCAACGCCTTGCGTACACCAATCTCCCGCGTTCGCTCGCGCACCGCGACCAGCATCACATTCATCACCCCGAGGCCGCCTAGAAACAGAGTCACAATTCCGACCGCGCCCAGAAAATACTTCATGCCATCGGTCATCTGACGAAAAGCTTTTGCTTCTTGCACCGTATCCCAGATAGGACACGCTTCTTTGTCGAGGGGATCGAAATTATGCATGTGCCCCAGCGCTCGCCGGATCTCACGCTTGCAGGCTTCATGCTGCTCAACTGACTTGGGTGTCACCAGCAACTGATCAAAAGTGGATGGCGTCCCCGGGGGCTTATCGGGGAAATCGCGGTGCATGGCGGCAAAAGGAACAAAAATCTTGTTCACATCCCAGCCGTCATAACTCGAGTCCTGCTTCTTTTGCGCCATCACTCCGACGACAACATAAGGAATCTCGTTCAAATACAGGTTCTGCCCAACCGGATTGCGACCCGGGAACAGTTGTTTGGCAGCATCGGTCCCCAGAAAAGCCACCCGACGAGCCTCTCGCTGATCATCCCAGTTATAGAAACGTCCCTCGCCAACGCCCAGACTACGAATTTCGCCAAACTGTGGATACGATCCCGTCACCAGCAGTGCTGCATTGTTATAGGCGCTATGGGTACGCACCGAGTCCTGCTCCAGTTCAGGAATCGCATATTCGCAGTCAGACGATTGGGCCTGCACGAACGGTACGTCGGCATCCTCCCAGTGAATGGCGCGCCCGGCGCGCTGTCCCCCGGCTTGCAGGCTGGTGCGCCCGTGAAACACGATCATGATGTCCTTACCCAAATTCTTGGCTTGATCTTCCTGCCCTTTGCGCAGGCCTTCCCCGGCGGCAACCATCAGCACAATCGACACGATCCCCCAGGCAATTCCGAACATCGTGAGGAAAGTGCGCAGCTTATGCGACCACAAGGTGCGGAGAACGTCGCCAATGAGATCGCGCAGCACCATCGTCAATGCTTTGGACGCGCCCGCCCGGTGAACGTGAGCCACTTATAGACTAGCGTCGCGTCTTATCCAGATACGTTGTTCAGAGTAGTTTTGTTGCAGAAATCGGTTCCGGATTGCTTCTGAGTAGGACTGGGCAGACACCCATTCGTGGCGCAGGTGGGCACAATTTAAACGGACAACTAACCTAGGCGACAACTAATGTGAGATCCCGGCGAAAGAGGAATTTAGGGGATTGTGGGATTGTAAGCATCAGATGACGCGCTCCGTGTCTCTGTGCCTCCGTGGCAAGTGCGCTTTCACCCCGCTGCCGCCACCATTCCAGCCCTCTCCATCCACCCCTCAAATTCCCGCAACGCGAGTTCGCATTGCCGGCGGCGCCTCGCCTGCCGGTCGCGAATTCTCGTTTCGAGTGCAGGCAGGAGATCAAACGTGATGTTCGCCGGCTGAAAATTCTTCGCATTCGCATGCGTAATATAGTGCACCAGGGATCCAAACGCGGAGGACCGTGGTGGTACCAGGGGCTCCGCTCCGATACTCAGTGCCGCAGCATGAATTCCCGCCATCAGGCCGGTCGCAATCGACTCGACATACCCCTCGACTCCGCAAATCTGTCCGGCAAATAGAACTCGCGGATGTTTCCTCATCTGCAGCGTCACGTTCAGCAGCGACGGCGAATTGATGTAAGTATTGCGGTGCATTTGCCCATAGCGCAAGAATTGCGCATTTTCCAGTCCCGGAATCAGCCGCAGCACGCGCGCCTGCTCGCCAAACTTCAAATGATTTTGAAATCCGACCAGATTGTAGGAATCAGCCCGCAGATTCTCTTTGCGCAATTGCACCACGGCGTAGGGCTGCTGCCCGTTCCGCGGATCTCGTAGTCCCACAGGCTTCATCGGTCCAAATCGCAGCGTATCTCGCCCACGCCGCGCAGTTTCTTCGATGGGCAGACAGGCTTCAAAGTAATTCAGCTTTTCCCATTCCCGCGCCTCTACCGATTCCGCCGAAATCAGCGCTTCATAGAATCGCTCATACTCTTCCCTCGTCATCGGGCAATTGATGTAATCCGCCGATCCCTTGTCGTAGCGCGCCGCCGTATACACACGCGACATATCGATCGAATCCGCTTCTACAATCGGACTGATCGAGTCATAGAAGTAGAGGCGCGGATGTCGGACGGCAGTGTCGCTCGACGACCCGTTCGAAACCTCGCTTAGCCGCACAATTTCCTGCGACAACGCATCCGACGTGAGCGGACCACTCGCAATGACCGTGACTGGGTCTCGATCAATTAGCGCGACCTCTTCGCGCCGCACCGTAATCAGCGGCTCATTCGAAATCGCCTCGGTCACTTTTTCTGCAAAGGCGATGCGATCTACCGCCAGCGCATGTCCCGCAGGGACGGCACATTCTCGCGCAATCTCAATCAGCAGCGAGCCCGCCCTGCGCAGTTCTTCCTTCAGCAGCCAGGGCGCGGTGTTCACGGTCTCGGATTTCAGGGAATTTGAACAGACCAGTTCGGCGAAGTCACTCGTCCGATGCGCCGGGGTCGACCGTAACGGTCGCATCTCGAAGAGTTCAACAGCCATGCCACGCCGCGCGCATTGCCACGCGGCTTCCGAACCAGCCAGTCCGGCGCCCACAATCCTGATGTTGGGGATGTTAACTTTCACGACAGGTAACCGCTTCGACGGCATGAATCAGTCTTTCCAATTGCTCGGTTTCATAAGGAGTGAGTTCATCGCGGGCGAACGTCCGGACATCTTTAAGCGACACCCCAAGGTTGGACCAGTCATCGGCCAAGCCTGACGGCATCGGCCACGCTTGTAATAAATAGCGCAGCGCTTTCAGGCAGCGGCGGTGGCACCACGCATTCAGAAGGCAGTCGATGTACTCCGACAATTCCTGCTTCCGGCTCTCTTCAACGCTATCCACAGTACAATATTATACGGTTGTTACACATCACATCGCGGGGGAGGCAGCTCATGGCGCATATCGCTGATCGAAGCCGAACAGGCGAGTCCGGAAGTTAAAGAAATTTAAGAGAAACTTCTGCGTGGCAAGCCAGGCAACGTCCAGAAGGCGCTTGCCCACCGTCCTGAGTTACTGAAAAACTTTCTTGCCTTCTACGCCAGCGTTGGCCGCTCGCTCGAACGCAAGCTCTACGAGATGATTTACATCCGTGTCTCCTGGATTAACCGGTGCAACTATTGACTCCAGCACCATCTCGCTTCGTCGAAGCGAGTAGGGTTGACAGCAGATGACTGGAAAGCGCTGAAACAGGGGGACGACAGCCGATTCGGCGAGAAAGAGCGGGCCGCGCTCTCCTACGCCGAGAAGTTAACAAAGAGCTTGCAGGAGATCACTGATCCCGATGTGCAGGCGCTGAAGAAATATTTCTCTGAGCCCGAAATCGTTGACCTGCACTTACTAACCGGCTTAGTCAACCTGACCAACCGCCTTACTGATCCCCTGGGATTAGAAGTGGAGTTCCCCGAAGAAAAGATCTAGGGCGTGAACGATTCACAGAATCACCCGTTCGTCCCCGACGCGCCGCGTCACCCGTTCGCGGTCCAAATACTCGAGCAGCGGAATTGCATACTTTCGGCTCACTCCAGTGAGCTCTTTGAATCGAGTAACATCAATCTTCGGCGACTTCATCTTGTATGACGCCATTTCCCGCCGCAACCTTTCCAACGCGCTGTGATGAAAGACCAGTTCCTCTGAAATCTTGATCAACAGCTTCTCACGCAGCAGCAAGGTGACGATCTTTTGCGCGCGAGACTTATCCACTTTCAGTCCGGCGAGGACGTCCTTGATCGCCGGCACTTTGAGCCCGGCGGACGCAAACGCTGTTTCGATGGTTTTCTTTGCCTCCGATTCTTCATCCTTCATCACCACGCCGCGGCCAGGAAGTCGCACGAGCTCGCCCGCGACCTCAATCTTCTTCTCATTTACCAGCGACTGCACTACCGCTGAAAATACCTCCGGCGATGCTTTCACCGCCTCGCGCAGCGCTTCCTTGCCGATTCCCGCTACCAGTGGATTTCGCTGGTGAAAATCCTCAACCGTGCTTGCGAGGAACAATTTCAGGCCTTCGATGGCAGGCGCGTCAGCCAGCAAATCTCCGATTCGCAGCACATGCCGCTGCCGTGCTGCCTCCGCAAGATGGTGTTCGAGCACTTGCCTGGTCCATCCAGTCTCGGCAACTAACCGGGAGAGGGGCAATCCATCATGGTGGCGCCGGGCTATGCGCGTCCTGAGAATCGACTGCGGATCGCCGTCATCCAGAGCTTTCAAAAAGGATTGGCGAATCTCTTTTTTCGTCCTCGGCAGCGGCATCGCATCCAGCACTACCCCGCCCCCAATCGTCGCCACCGGCGAAAATTGTCGCAGGATGAAACGATCTCCGGGCAGCAACAGCGCCGGCTCCGCCAACCGCAATTGCGCGTAGCCTGCCTCCCCAGCCCCCAGTTGCTTCTTCCCATACAGCAGAACGTCCGCAATCGTCTCCATGGTGTAGCAATGAAAGTGCAAGCGAGCCCGGTCTTTCAACGGCTTCGCGGAAGGCAATAAAGACAGCTTCACATCAAGCCTCGACGTCGATTGAAAGGTAGCAGTTGGCGCCAGCGTCATGCCGCGCGCAAGTTCTTCCGTGCTGACGCTCGCCAGGTTTAATGCTGTCCTTTGACCCGCGACGGCTTGCTCCGCCGCCTGCCCGTGGACTTGCAGGCCCCGCACCCGCACCAGTTTGCCACCAGGAAAAACTTCCAGCTCCTTGTCCTTGCGAATCGCCCCCGAGATCAGCGTACCTGTAACCACTGTGCCAAACCCTTTCATGGTGAATACGCGATCGATCGGCAAACGTGCCAGCGCACTGGAGTCTTTCGCCGGCACTTCCGACGCAGCTTTCGCCAGCGCTCGCTTGAGCTCGTCGAGCCCCGCGGCAGTAAGCGAACTGACTGCCACTGTCGCAAAACTTGCGGAATCACGATTCCCAGAATCAAGAGACGAGCCCCGCAAGTAGTCTTCGACTTCGAGCCGCACCACTTCCAGAGTGTCGCGATCGACAAGATCCGATTTTGTCAGCACCGCGATCCCTCGGCGCACCGACAGCATGCGGCAGATATCGAAGTGCTCGCGTGTCTGCGGCTTGATGCCCTCGTCCGCCGCGATCACCAGCAACACCAGGTCAATTCCGCCCACTCCCGCCAGCATGTTGCGCACAAACCGTTCGTGTCCCGGCACGTCCACGAATCCGAGCCGCAAGACATCTCCTCCCGGCGCCAGTAGCTCCAGATGCGCGAAGCCGATATCAATCGTGATGCCGCGCCGTTTTTCTTCTTCCAGGCGGTCAGCGTCAATCCCGGTGAGTGCTTTGACCAGCGCGGTCTTGCCATGATCGATGTGTCCCGCGGTGCCAACAATGACGGATTTCATGAGAACTGATCTGTCCCAAACTGATTTTCAAGAAATTGATTTCGAGAAAAACACTCGCAAACTCATTCAATGTCTATCCGGAGAAAACAATTAGTATAAGCGTCAAGTTTTCTTTGAATAGACCATGGGCTCACTCTCTATCATCTATGAACACACATAAACGGGACTCATTCCCATCATCTCCCGTATACTTTTCCATCTTTTAATATCTTAACGAGGTCGCGCCATGTCCAAACGTAAATGGCTGTTCTTTGCAACCTTCGTAGCTGTGTGTCTTATCGCGGTGGGCGCCTGGTTTCTGTTAAGGAAGCCGCAACTCATGCCCCACGAGCTGACCGGCACCGTCGTCGCCGTCAACGCGAAGCCGCATAAACTTACCGTGCATAACGAGGACATGCCCGGCGTGATGAGAGCGATGGACATGGATTATGACGTGAAAGATCCCGCGATACTCACCACCCTGAAGCCAGGCGACGCTATCCACGCTACCTTACTGACCAACGGGGATGACGTGTGGCTGCTGGAAAACGTCGCGGTGGTGACCCAGCCACCCCGCGTACAGTAACGTTACGCGCCCACTACACCAACCACGGTAGGCCAATTTCACTGTCTTAGTCGCAGAAATTGCACACTGTTCTGTCGCTTTCCCACAGTATTCCGCCGGAGACCAGTATTTGCAGCCTTTTCCACTGGCCCCGGACGTGCTCTTAGCTGTTTGCGCGCATCATAAGGCTTACGGACCATGCCCCTGGCGATCACAACCGACTTGCTGAAAATGGGAATAGTAGCGGTGACCCTATGTGGGATCGGCCTCGCCCAGCGGGGAAACAGCGCACTCTCTCTGCAGTCCATCGTCCAGGAAATGGAAAAGGCCCAATCCGAAGCTCATCCTCAGGTTTCCTATCAGGTCATTCGCGAATACCGCCTGTTCACCACAAATGCATCGGCCGCTGATTCAGAAGTCATAGCCAAAGTGGATTTCCGCCCACCCAGCAGCAAGGACTACGACATTGAAAAGCGTTCCGGCAGCACCCGCGGTGAGCAGGTCGTACGCCGGATTCTGGATCATGAAGTAGAGTCCGCGCGCAAGGGTAGACAAGCCCGCACCGACGCCGTGACCAGTGATAACTATGATTTCACCTACGTTGGTGAAAGTGTTTTCGACGGTCAGCCCTGTTATCTCCTGGGCCTGAGCCCCAAACGCAAACAAAAAGATCTGATCTCAGGGCAGGCGTGGGTCGATAAACAATCCTTTCTGGTGCGCCACATCGAGGGAGAAATCTCCAAACCACCGTCGTGGTGGCTGAAGAAGGTACGAGTCAAACTCGCCTTTGCGGATGTGGACGGAACTTGGCTGCAGACCAGCATGGAAGCTGTCGCCGACGTCCGTTTGCTTGGTCCGCATACCTTAACTTCACGAATTCTCGACTATCGTAGCGCAGATGTAGTGGCCTCCAGAGCACCGGCGCCCGTCGGCGTGCATTTCCAAAATCGCAGCACCAGGCGCACAACGCAGTAATCTGCCTTCCGCTGTCTTCACCTAAATTCTCCCCAACTGTGTTCCAGACTGGAATTTGCTGGCAAAATTATGTTTCCAGGTGCCATGCAGACCAGCATCCGCATTCGTCCAGCCGTCCCCGCAGACATCCCGGTGCTGCGTGGGTTGATCGAAGCCTCCGTGCGCGGCCTGCAGACGCAGGACTACACCCCTACTCAGCTTGAAGGCGCGCTGAAATCCGTTTACGGTGTGGATAGCCAGTTGATCGCGGACGGCACGTACTACGTGGCAGAAGCCAGCTCCGCCGAAGCCAACCTCGCTGACGAAAAGTTGGCTGAAGCCGTGCTTGCCGAAGCAACGCCTAACGAAGCGAGGGCTGCTGAAACCAAAGCTCCCGAAACCGAAAGTCCCGAGACAAAGACAAAGCCTGCACCGCCACAGTCAGTCATCGTCGGTTGCGGCGGCTGGAGTAAGCGCAAGACTCTTTACGGCGGCGATCACTGGACGGGCCGCGAGGACGCGCTACTGGACCCTCGCCACGACACCGCCAAAATTCGCGCCTTCTTCATACACCCCGCATGGGCGCGACGTGGCATTGGCAGCATGATTCTGGAAACTTGTGAACGCGCCGCCAGATCCGAGGGGTTCACCCGCCTCGAAATGGGTGCCACTCTAACCGGGGTGCCGTTCTATGAGGCCAAAGGTTATGTCGCGTTGGAGCATCTCGCGGTCCCCCTGGCGGACGGCGAATCGCTCCCCATCGTCCGCATGGCCAAACAAATGTAGTCGCGGAGACGTCCTCGCCGATGCGCAAAGCCGCAGTCTGCTCTGCCACATAGCCGCTTGATTACCTTTCCAGTCAGGAACTTTTTTCGGGATTATGCGCATTTCGTGGAACGCCGCAGCCTTACCCCTCGCGGCCTTCGCTTCTCCACACGAGGCAACAGTTGTCGGATGGCTAATTGCAGGAATATCGGAGCGTTCCCTTTAGAGACGAAACCGTTCACGAATTGCAGCGCGGTTTCGGGCAGTGACACATGGCCGGAAAGCATGAGAATAGGCAATTCCGGATGTGTCTTTTTGATTTCAGCCGCAACCATCCCACCATCCATTTCCGGCATTTCATAATCCAGCAACACTTCATCCACATGGTGAGAGCAAAGCAGTGCAAGTCCTTGGCGGCCGCTGCTCGCAGTTAGAACGGTGTAGCCCGAGAGTTCCAGGACCATTTCGTGCAAACTGAGCTGCTGCGGTTCATCGTCGATTAGCAGGATGATTCTCTTGCGAGCGGGCATCGAAACCCCCGATGCGCGGAGACTGGAGCGTAGGTGCTGTGCAGCGAACCGCTTCCGCGCCAGCGGAGGGGTGCACCGCTATAGTTGCACTTTGGGGCTTGCGTTTTTAGAGTCAAGGGTAAACTTCAGAAACTGTATCGCCTTTATTTGCAGAGTGCTGGCGCGAATCTGCACAGGCCGATGACGCAAAATAGTGCACAGTGATTTCATTTTTCAATCTCACGCGCTGCCGAGGCCATAGACACATATCTTGGCCACCGTAACGATGTGTGCAAATCTGGGGATAAACCGCACTGCCACGCCCTCTCTACACGGTACGGTACCGCACGAAGTGTATGGCTCCCACACAGCACCTAACCGGCAAGATCGCGCCGCATCGTCCCGAAAGCAGGTAATCGGGCGTAAAATGCCTTCCACCTTGGGACTCAAAATGGAAATCCCGGCTTATTTTCCCCGCGGGTGGTTCGCACCCGAGGCTTTTAGTGAGCCGCAACAATTGCTGGCAGCTTTCTTCAATTCTTCCACCGTCGGCCTTGCCATCCTGGATCGTCAGTTGCGTTTCCAGGCTGCCAACGGTGCTCTCGCTAAGATGAGCGGCGTTCCCGCGGGAGCACACCTGGGCAAAACGGCTCAGCAAATTTTCGGAGATCTGGAGCCATTGGAAGTTACTCTCCAACATGTATTGGCAACCACAAGGCCTGCTTTGGACGTGGACCTTAGTGGACGGCTGCCCAAACGGGCTGAAGTGGGTCACTGGATCGGAAACTTCTTCCCCATAAAAGACGGCTCAGGAAAAGTAAAGCAAATCGGCACAATTGTGGTGGAGGTAACCAATCAGAAAAAACTCGAAAAATCGCTTCATAGTCTGACTGCCCGATTGCTTCAGATAAAAGATGATGAGCAACGCCGAATCGCACGTGAACTGCATGATTCTCTCGGCCAATACTACGTACGGCTAAAAATGAATCTCGACGTTTTGAGTCGTCACGAGTTGGAACCAGACGACAAGGCCGAGCTCTTTGCACAATCTATGCAAGTGCTGGATCGATGTATATCTGAAACCCGCACAATTTCTTACCTGCTGCACCCGCCATTGTTGGATGAGGCAGGGTTGGCGTCGGCCGTGCGCTGGTATGTAGACGGCCTCGGCCAGCGCAGCGGCATCAAAGTCAACCTCTACGTACAGCAAGACCTTGGCCGATTACCGGAGAAGGTCGAAATGGGATTATTTCGCGTGCTGCAGGAGAGTGTGACCAACGTCCACCGTCACGCTAACAGCCCAGCCCTGGACATCCGTCTGGGGCGAAAAAGCGACCAGGTTACGCTCGAAGTCCGCGACTATGGTCGCGGTATTCAACCGGCACAACTAAAACGTTTTCAAGAAACAAATACCAGCGGAGGTGTCGGATTGGCGGGTATGCGCGAACGGATTCATGAGCTGGGGGGATGGCTGGACGTTCGATCTGACAAGGGTACCATCGTGACGGCGAAGATTCCTCTTACCCGCTCTCGAAAGAAGTCAATTACCCGGCAGCATCGCAAAGGAAAAAGTGCCAAGAGTGATGTGGCCTGATCGGTTTCCCAGTTATCAGGGCGCGGCTTTTTCCCGAGCCGATAGGTTCTGTTGTGCTGCCCACGCGGTACTATTGTTTTTCAGGGCGGAAAGCAGGGGAACGCACGCTATGCAAACGTTGTGGTGGGGGCGCATGGCATTGGTCTCGGGGCTATGGCTTCTCGCAGCGTGCGGCCACGGCGCGACCAGCGTCCCTTCGGCCAAAACCGCTTCCACGATCGGAGCCGAGAACACTCGAAGTTCCCAGCGCGGCGCCAGCTGCAAAAAGGACTCTGAATGCCCTGCCGGTCAGCGCTGCGGATTCACGGGGGCCACGGGTTGTGATGGCAGCGGCAAATGCGTCGTGGCGGTCGCCGGCGCATGCTTCGACCCGGGTGGGCGCTGCGGATGCGACGGCCAGCCTGTCGACCTGTTTTGCGCGGCGGGATCATCTACCGAATTCGCCTCCGCCCCCGTGGGTTCTGTAGGACCCTGTCCCAGACCTTGCACAGAGGACGCCGTTTGTCCATCCCATCTCGTTTGCAGGAAAGGCATCTGTGTCCAGCCGCAGAATGGGCGAGTGACTGAAGTAGCGAGGCTTGTTCTTGGGTGCGCGCTACATTTATGAGATAGCTTCTAGTCTTTTTTGATCGAAGGACCTGCCTGGGTGATGCTTCCTGGAACCAGGTTCGTCTTGATCGTGATTTTCTGGGGCGGTAACAGGTTCACCTCGCTCTCGAAAGCCTGGTATCCGGGTAAAGCGATCTTGACCCGATGCTTCCCGGGGCTCACCAGCATCCCTCGTCCAACCCCACTAAATTCATGGACGGTTCCCACAAAACCGTTGTCCAGGAAAACAGCTGCCCTTTCCGGTGTGACTTGGAGCTTGAGCTGAGATGTGACTGTGGGAAATTGGGCTCGAGGATCTTTCTGCATTGCCACATGCAAAACGACCTTCTTCCCCGGCTCCACGACCACCTTCTGAGTGAAATCCATGTACCCTGATTGGCGCACGGAAATCTGATGTTCGCCGGGCAGAAGTAAAACTTTCTTGTCGTCCTTGAGCTCTTCGACGTAGCCGACATATTGTCCGTCGATCCACACCCCCGAGGTTTTCTCCAGCTTGGTCTTGCTGACGAACTGTACCTCTCCCAGGACCTGGTTCTGCGCGTACGATGCGATCGATAATACGAACAGGGAAAAAACAAGGGATAGAACCGCTTTGCTGAACGCATTGCGCATGGTCACACTCATCCAGATAAGGCAAACCTACCTGTTTGAAATCAAATCTTCGTTATTATTCTAATCACATTCAGCAACATCCGGAGTGGCATTCTCCGTATCGAAAATATTTCTTATCCACACAATGTGCGTGCAGACACCCAAGGCCATCTCGCTAAGTTAGATCACCCTTTCCAAAAACGCGCAGCCGCATTTTCGACCCATGGTCCCCGCCTGATGCCTTCTGCTCTTCCCTCAGCCTTCACCAAATGCGACAATAGAATTTCCCCATATGACCACTTCTGCGATTCCTGCCATCACTCCCGACCTCATCCGGGAACATGGCCTTACGCCTGACGAGTACGAAAAAATCAAGCAACTGCTTGGCGGACGCGAGCCCACCATCGCAGAGCTCGGCATCTTCAGCGTGATGTGGAGCGAGCATTGCTCCTACAAATCCTCCCGCGTTCATTTGAAGCGTTTGCCCACACGTAGCCGCCTGGTAGTTCAGGGACCCGGCGAGAACGCCGGCATCATCGACATTGGAGACGGTTGGGCCTGCGCCTTCAAAATCGAGTCGCACAATCACCCGTCGTTCATCGAGCCCTTTCAAGGCGCAGCCACCGGCGTCGGGGGAATACTGCGCGACATCTTCACCATGGGCGCGCGCCCCGTAGCAGTAATGGATTCCCTGCGCTTCGGCCCCATCACAAATAATGTGGCGCGGGCGCCCTCGCCCGCGGCTGTTGACTCTCCATCTTCTGCCGCAAAAGAAATCCACAAGAATCATTCCCTTCTCGAAGGCGTAGTAAGCGGCATCGCTTCTTACGGCAACTGCTTCGGCGTCCCTAACCTCGGCGGAGAAACCAAATTCGAGCGTTGCTACTCGAATAATCCCTTGGTAAACGCCTTCGCCCTGGGACTCGTCCGCCGCGACCAAATTTTCTATGCTCGTGCCGCCGGCGAAGGCAATCCCGTCATTTACGTCGGCGCCAAGACCGGGCGCGACGGCATCCATGGCGCCACCATGGCCAGCGAAGAATTCAGCGAAGGCTCGGAGGCCAAGCGGCCCAACGTCCAGGTGGGTGATCCGTTTCTGGAGAAGTTGCTGCTCGAAGCGTGCCTTGAAGCCATGCAGACCGGCGCGATCGTCGGCATACAAGACATGGGCGCTGCAGGCCTGACCTGCTCTACCTGCGAGATGGGCGCGCGTGGCGGCGTGGGAATTGAAATTGAACTCGACCGTGTGCCGCAGCGCGAAACTGGCATGACACCCTATGAAATCATGCTCAGTGAATCGCAAGAGCGCATGTTACTGGTGGCGCAGAAAGGCCGCGAGGACGAAGTCTTCCGCGTCTTCCAGAAGTGGGGGCTCGATGCCGTTGAAGTGGGCCGCGTCACCAATGATGCCAGGATGCGGGTGCTCGAGCACGGCCACGTGGTCGCCGAGATTCCTAACCAGGCGCTTACCGACGATGCTCCCGTATACAACCGCCCACTGAAACGCTGGGAGCCGCCCGTCCCGCGCGAGATGCCGGAAAATATTCATCTCGGCCGAACCACCGACCTGACGGCCTATCTGAAGCGTCTGCTCGCCAGTCCAAATATCTGCGGCAAACGCTGGGTGTGGCAGCAATACGATCACATGGTGCAGACCAATACCGTGGAAGGTCCCGGCGCGAGCGATGCCGGGGTGATCCGTATCAAAGGATCGCAGCGCGGCCTCGCCATGGCGCTCGATGGCAACGGACGCTGGTGCTATCTCGATCCGCGCCTGGGTGCGATGCACGCCGTCGCCGAAGCCGCGCGCAACGTGGCTTGCACGGGAGCTACGCCGGTCGGCGCAACCAACTGCCTCAACTTCGGCAACCCTGAGAAGCCGCACATCATGTGGCAGTTCTCGCAAGTGATCGACGGCATCACCAAAGCGTGCGAAGAGCTTGAAGTTCCCATCACCGGTGGCAATGTCAGCTTCTACAACGAAACTTTGGGCGAAGGCATCTATCCCACGCCCGTGATTGGCATCGTCGGCATTCTTGAAGACGTGCACAAAGCAGCCCGCGTGCACTTCCGCGAGGTAGGACACACCATCGTGCTATTGTGCGCCACCGAGCCTGGTGACATTACTGACGTCGAATCAGAATTCGGATCATCTGAGTACGCCAAAGAAATTCTTGGAACACTGTGGGGCTATCCTCCTCAGTTGGATTTGGAGAAAGAAGCTGCTTTGCAAAAAGTGCTGATCGAAATGATTCAATCAGGTTTGGTCGAGTCGGCGCATGATTGTTCCGAGGGTGGATTGGCGGTGTCGCTGGTCGAGTCTACTTACGAGAAGGGTACTGGCTTGCGAGCTAGCCTCGATTCGGAGCTGCCGGCCGAATTTGTGCTCTTCGGCGAGGATGCCAGCCGGGTAGTGCTCTCGTGCGACGCAAGTAACCTTCCGCGAATCAAACAAGTAGCAGTACAATACGGCCTCTCCGCGGATGTAATCGGAGAGACTGTTCCGGAAGAGGTTGAAATCAAAATTAACGGGCAAGTGGTTGTGTCTGCAGGAGTTTCGGAGTTGCGCGACGTTTATGAGAAAGCGCTCGAACAGGCGCTGCGGACGGAGGCAGAACCAGCTATGGCGAGTTGAAACCGGCATCGACTCTTCTGTGGAATGTTGGACTTGCAAGTTTCTAACCCGACCGAGCGGTTTTGCAGGTTAGAGAGAGTGCGGTTTCTAACCTCCTCAGGGAGTATTGGCGGTTAGGCATCGCGGTTTCGGACATGTCTGAAATGTTGACACTACTACGGCTAACAGTAGCTTCAAGTCGTGTATTTTTAAGGTGAAACGGTGACTGCCACGGATAAATTTCGCGACGAGTGCGGTGTGTTTGCGATCTTCGCTCACCCGGAAGCTGAGAAGCTCGCGTATCTCGGACTGCATGCGCTGCAACATCGCGGTCAGGAGTCAGCGGGAATCGTCACCTCCGACGGGATGAGTCTGCACGCTCATAAAGCGATGGGACTCGTCGCCGACATCTTCACCGAAGAGGTGCTCGCACCCTTGCACGGCACGCTGGCCATCGGACACACACGTTATTCGACCGCCGGCGATTCCGCGCTGCTCAACGCGCAGCCCATTCTTGTGCAATCGAATAAAGGAATGATGGCTGTCGCGCATAACGGCAACCTGGTAAATGCGCAAGACATTCGGCATCGCCTGGAAGCGATGGGTTCGATTTTCCAGACCAACAGTGATACGGAAGTCATCGTCCACCTGATCGCGCTATCGCGCGAGCACACCCTGCCTGAGGCCATGGCCGATTCGCTGCGTCGAGTGGAAGGCGCATTCTCCCTGGTGATGATTAGTCCCGACCGCATTTTTGCGGCGCGCGATCCCCGCGGCTTCCGGCCGCTGGCCATGGGACGCATTCCGGCGCAGCCGGGCATGAAGCACGACACGATTGTTTTTGCCTCGGAGACTTGTGCCTTTGATCTGATTGGTGCGACTTACGAGCGTGACGTGAAACCCGGTGAGTTGGTCGTGGTTGGTCCGGAAGGAGTCACGTCCCACTTCTATGCTCCGGCCCAGGAGCAGTCGAGCTGCATTTTCGAACACGTTTATTTTTCGCGTCCTGACAGTTTTGTCTTCGGGCGCTCGGTGGACAAGAGCCGCGAGATGCTGGGGCGGCAACTGGCCCGCGAGGCTCCAGCAGAAGCCGACATCGTGGTGCCGGTGCCGGACTCGGGCGTGAGCGCAGCGATGGGCTACGCGGGGGAGAGTGGCATTCCATTTCGTTTCGGATTGATCCGCAATCATTATGTGGGACGGACGTTTATCGAGCCTTCGCAGTCAGTGCGCGACTTCGGCGTGAAGCTGAAACTGAATCCGATACGCAGCCTGCTGGAAGGCAAACGGGTCGTGCTGATTGATGATTCCATCGTGCGCGGCACCACCAGCCGCAAGATCGTGCGCATGATCCGCAGCGCGGGCGCGAAAGAAGTCCACATGCGCGTCTCATGCCCGCCAACCATCTCGCCCTGCTATTACGGCGTGGACACGCCTTCCAAGAGTCAACTCATCGCCGCCAACAAATCCGTGGAAGAAATTCGCGAGTATATTGGCGCTGATTCGCTCGTCTATCTCTCGCTCGAGGGAATGAAAAAAGCTTGCGGCGACGGAGAGAAGACTACGTACTGCACGGCCTGCTACACCGGCAAATACCCAACCGACATTGTGGACGTAGAAGAGATCCAGCCGGCCGCGGTCATCAAGCGCTAATCCCAGAAGCACTAATCCCATACACGTCGCAGGCAGGGAGACGAAAGTTGTTGCCCGCCGAGTAGACTGTCGTCCCTGTTCACACATCCAAAGCCAAGCTGATGGTATCTTGCCATGCGAATGACGGCGGAGTATCCAACGGAAGCGAACACAGATGTGGAAGTCCCGAAGAGCCTCGAAGTGCACACCACGCGTGTGTTTACGGTGGTGGTAATCATTACGAACGTCATCGGAAATATTTCGCTGGGCCGCGGCATGCACGCGGTGGGCAAGATTGTTTCCGCCTCTCCGCTCGATTACGTTCGCGCCTTTGCCAACCCGTGGACGATAGCCGGAGTGTGCGTACTGGTCGTCTGGATGCTGACCGATCTGGCGTTGCTGAGCCGAGCTGATCTGAGCTTCGTGATGCCGGTCACAGCCAGCACTTACGTGCTGATCGCTCTGGCCGGCCGTTTGTTACTGCACGAGCAAATCTCGTGGGTGCGCTGGACCGGGGTGGTGGTGATCACCCTGGGCGCGGCTCTGGTAGGAAAGACCCCGGTGCGCACTACCAAACCGCAGCCGGAGCATCTGCGATGAAGTGGATCCTGGTGTTGATTATCGCAACCTGCAACACGCTGGGCGACGTGCTGAACACCGCGGGGATGAAGCGGCAAAGCGAAGTGGACCGGCTGGCTCCGCGCACGCTACTGCAAATGGTGCTGCAAATCGCGCGCAATCCGCTGGTTCTGGCCGGACTGGGGGCCTTGGCGGTATCGTTTTTCGCACTCCTGTCGCTGCTCTCTATAACGACAGTAAGCTTCGCTGTGCCGGCGACGGCCGTCAGCTACCTGCTTGAAACTTTGCTGGCAAAGACGGTGCTGAAGGAAGAAGTCACCTGGCATCGTTGGGCGGGAGCTGCTCTCGTCAGCTTCGGAGTGGCGCTGCTGGAATGGTGATCATTGGTCGCGATGCTCGCGGCGCATCCAAGCAAATCCAACTACCTGACTTGCTCGCGTATACTTCTTGCGGCGCGAGGTTAGGATCATCGTCAGTCCCACCTATGCACGGAGAGGGCAATATGTACGTGAGACTGTGTGAGTTCCTCGTGAGGGCGGGCTCTCAAGAAGAGTTTGCGCGAATCTACGGATCTGACGGCGATTGGGCGGTGTTGTTCCGGCGCAGCCGGGAATTTTGTGGGACCGAGCTGCTGCGCGATGTGGAAACGCCGCGAAGGTATGTGACGATCGATCGCTGGGTGTCGCAAGCGGCCTGGGATTCATTTCTGAAGAATTTCGGCGAGGAGTACCGGACACTCGACGTGGCTTGTGAGCGTCTGAACGAGGAAGAGCCGCCGTTGGGATCGTTCGTTACGGTGGATTCTGGGGGTCGGTAGCAGGTGATAGTACGGCGGCTTGCCACCTCTCAGAATAGGGCAGGCGTAATCACTAGTCGCTTCCGGGCAAGTCGTCCGTCCGCAATCCACGCCATCGCCAATGGGGCTTCCCTCTCTCTACCGGACTGTGCTCGCCTCCAGGACATTCAATTCTACGTGCCCGGTTATAGGACCAAGCGGCTGTCGCTGAGCAATTTATTTCCTGTTTAGGCGCCTCTTGCTAACATTGTTACGCGTTTCTGCGCGAGCGCTTGGCGGCGAAGGGATTCGTGCGGATACTATTGGTCGAAGACCAACCCGATGCGGCACAGGTTCTAGCGAAGGGCCTTCGCGAACAGTCGTATGCCGTCGACATCGCGCTCGACGGAGAGGCAGCGCTCTACCAAACCAGCATCAACGACTACGACCTCATTCTCCTGGACGTGATGCTGCCTCGGCGCAACGGCATCGAGGTCTGCCAAAGCCTGCGAGCGGACCGGCTCGGCGGTGCCTATCCTGATGCTCACCGCGCGGGACGCTATCCACGACCGGGTGCGGGGGCTCGACGCTGGCGCCGACGACTACCTGATCAAGCCCTTTGACTTTCATGAATTGTTGGCGCGGATGCGAGCATTGCTGCGGCGTGGTCCGGAATTGCAGCCGGAGGCGATGCACGTTGCCGACCTTGTGATCGACACGCGGTCCCGCGGGGTCTGGCGATCAAATCGCCCTATCCAACTTACCGCCAAGGAATATGCGCTGCTCGACTATCTCGCGCGCCATGTTGATCAGGTGGTCGGGCGAGCCGAGATCGCGGAACATGTCTGGGACGAAGCTTTCGATCCTTTTTCCAACCTGATTGAGGTTTACATCCAACGCCTACGCCGAAAGGTCGATGAAGGCCACTCCTTGAAACTGCTCCGCACCCTGCGCGGAGAGGGCTATATGCTCTGCTCCGGGGAGCCGCGCGACAATGTCTAGCCCACTACGCATGCGATTGACACTTTGGTTTGTGGGGGCGTTCAGCGTGGTACTCATAGTGTTCAGCCTGGGCGTGTACTTCTTCGTGGAAAGAATCCTGCGCGAACGGCTACGTGAAAGACCCTCGCTTCCCAGGCCAGATCGTTGCGGTGCTCGACACCGGTGGGCGAGTGCTGGCAAGAAGACCGGTCAGCTCAGCTTTGGCCTTGCGCCTTCCTGCTTTTCCTCTTCCTGCTTCGAGGGTGCCGCAGTTTTATGAATTAGCGGAGTCCAGCACTGATGCCGACGACAGCTGTCGTGGGATATATCAGTTGGCGGCTGGCACGAGCGGCTTGTCGTCGATCGTTGTAGTCACCGACCCCAACGGTCCGAAGCGGAATATCGCGAGACCCTGAGCGTGATTGAGCAGCAGGCGGGTCGTTTGAGTCGTATCGTGGAGGAAATGTTTGCGCTCACTCGTGTCGACATGAACCAACTTCCGCTTGAGATCGGCGAACTCTATCTTGACGAAGTGATCGCTGATACGACGCGCGCCGCCTGCGTACTGGCGGAACGCAAGGGGGTTCACCTCAAATCGCAAAACATACAGGAAGCGCCATATCACGGTGACCAGCGCCTGCTACGGCAAATGATTTCCAACCTTCTCGACAATGCCATCAAATTCACCCCGCAAGGCGGAACGGTAGAAGTGGGGCTCCATCAGGTTAACTCCAGCTACCAAATTACGGTCGCCGACACCGGATGCGGCATTTCCGCTGAACTTCAGCCCCGCATCTTTGAACGATTCTTTCGCGCCGACAAAGCGCGCCTGGGCACGGGTGGGCTTGGCGGAGCGGGTTTGGGTCTTGCCATTGCGCGTTCCATTGCCGAGTTGCACCACGGCCGGCTCAGTCTCCAACACTGCGGAGCTGAAGGTAGCATCTTTTGCATTTCCCTACCCTTTCGCGAGGACGGAAAACGCCCTAATCCCGCGTAACGCGTGCAGAAAGGAACTCTTTCGAGGGAATCTTCTGTTCTATTTCTCTAAGCAGTCCGGACGTGAGTTTGAGAATGCTGGCGTTAGTCTGTCGAGCTTGGGGTTTGAAATCGATGCCCAGCGTTCCTATCAAGTTTCCCCTAGCATCATGGAGTGGCGCTGTGACATCGAAACCATCCGGTTCATGTTCCACAAATGGTTTCAGAGTTTTCAGCGCGGCGGCCTCATCGTCGTCACATTTCTCTCCCAGGTCCTTCGCCTGTGTCGCCGCTATGGTGACGCAACCCTCCTGACCATGGTTGACGGAGAGTTCCAGTCCGGTAATTTCCGGATGTCTTTGGGCGGTCAGGTCGACCAGATGCTGTGCCTGTGTCGTTTTCAACTGGGCGCTTAGCTGGGGAACCGCAAGCATTCCGCAGATCAGGATACTCTGCGTAAGATTACAAAGTTTCCATTTGCACATCGTTCCTCCTATTGGCCGGAGTGGGCGATCGAACTCTATCCGAGTGCTGCAACCGAACAATCGCAAGTGTCGATCGCCCACAGACGAAGGGCAAGGCCTTCTTAGTTCATGATCTGGACCAAGGGAAAGCTATCACCAGTGACTAAGTCAACGGTCAGCACGTTGCCGACACCCGGGGCGTAGAATTTGTGCTCCAAAGCGCCCGGCTCCAGCCCCGTCACTTCCTTCGTGTCAAGGCAGTGATGAAATGTTCCAGCGGGAACCTTAACCGTCTGATCAAGGTTGACTACGCCGGCTGCGTCCTCGGCCGTGTTGAGCAGGAACTCCTGGCGATAGAAGTCGCCGACGTTGGGATGAGCCTTCATCACAATGCCGGGACTGGCGCCATTCACACCGCCCTGCCAGGTGCCGCCCAGGCTGGAAACCCGGCCGTTGACAAGCTCGTCGGAGTCTTCGCCGAAGTACCACACATTTCCCTCCTTGTCCTGAGCAAACCAATCGAGCGTGTCTTCGGTAAGTTCACCGTCGGTGAAAACCTGGTCGTGGACTTCAACGCAGGTGACTCCGTCAATTAACTTCGTGTTGGTAGTGACGGCGAACTCGGTCCGTATAAAACCCTGGGAGGTGGGACCTTCGTAGATGTAAGTCGTCCCCGGCTTCAGAGGCATGAAGGGATTGTCTATGTTGGTGGTGAAGTTGGCGGGATCGATTGTGGGATCGTAAGGCCTGCCGCCCAACTTTTGACATACTTGGTTACGCGAAGTGAATTGATCCTGGCAGGTGGTCATGGCGGACTGCAAATCCGATTTCGCCCTTTGGATGCATGCCTGTCGGCTTTGTGACTCGGAAATGTTGGCGCACATTCCGACAGCGGTCCAATAGTCACCCTGGGCCCCTTTTGTGCAGGAGTTCAAACCATCTTGTGAGGTTAATTGGCAGACGTTGGCGGTTCCGGCTACGGCTGTTGCGGCGGTAAGGACCATCGCAAACAGCGCAGGTTTCAAATGAGAATAACGGTTCATCGGGTCGTGCCTCCTCGCCTTGCGGCTTTGGATTCGATCATCGCGAAGTGGCTGTTTCGCGCGGCATCCTAGCACTCGGAACATGAACAGAGAATGAACACCGTCTCTGCGATCACTTCCGCGTTGCTCTTCGGCGGTTTACCGTGAGACCGTAAGACGGCAGCGAAGAATTCGCTTGGTGCTGCCAATTCTCTTGTATCATTTCACTATCCTCGCATTCCCGTAGACCGGGTGTTCACAACCGATTCGTCAGGATAAATCTATGCGTCCTCTTACGCTTTGGATTATTGTTCTCGCTTTCCCCTGGAACTGTGCTTGGGGTCAGACTCTGACTCTCCGGCCGGAACGACCTGCACCGGCAAGCAGCATTGCAAGTCCCTCCCAACCCGCGCCGACTCTGATTCCCCTCAGCGTGCCTAACCGGTACGCCCTTGAAGGTGGACCTCGATCAGGAGGTGCGCGTACAAAAAGTCGGCCAACCAGTCCATGGAAAAATAGTCGAGCCGGTGTATGCGTTCGACAAGCTAGTGGTTCCGGCTGGGACTGAAGTGGTTGGCAAAATCTCAGCCATTGATCGGGTGCCAAAGACACGGCGCACCCTGGCGGCCATGAATGGGGAATTCTCGCCTTCCCGGCAAGTGCATATCGACTTCAGTGAACTGGTAATGCCCGATGGCCGGCATTTGCCGCTACAGACGGACGTTAGCCCAGGATCCGGCGGAATTTTGCAGTTCGTGCCTGCCAACGAAAAGGAAAAACAGAGTAAGAAAGACGAAGCCAGAAACGCTGCATCGCGAAAGATCGGCGAAGCCAAGAAGGAAGTGAGGCGGCAGTGGGATGCTGTCAAGAAGCAACTTCACGAGCCTGGGAAGATGCACCGGCTGCAGCGGCTCGCGGTCGCACAACTCCCATACCATCCGCAATACATGGATGCGGGGACCAGCTTTAACGCGGACCTGCGACGCCCGCTGGATTTCGGAACCGAGCCGCTTACCCCCGCGTTAGTGGAGCACATCGGGACGCCGCCGCCTTCGGGGAGCGTCGTGCACGCAGTACTCGTCACGCCACTCGGTTCCGCGAACAGCAAGAAGGATGATCCGGTGGAAGCGGTCATCACTCGGCCGCTGGTTGCTTCCGATCGCTTGATTCTTCCCGAGGGAAGCCGGCTCAAGGGTTCCGTCCTGCAAGTGCGTCCTGCGCGCAGGCTCGGCCGAAATGGTCAGCTCCGCATTGTGTTTCACCAGGTGGTGCCGCCCAACGGGATTGAAGAAAAAGTGGAAGCCAGCCTCGAAGGAGTGCACGTCGCCAAAGGAGAGCATTTGAAGCTCGATTCCGAGGGTGGCGCACAAGTCATCGCGCCTAAAACCCGTTATCTGACGACTGCGATTTCCGTCATGTTGGCCACTTCCTCCATCGGCGATGGTCACGAGCATGATAGTGACGGAGGTCTGGGCCACAGCGGCGGGGGCGATGTGGGCAGTGGCGCCGCGAATGGCGCATCCGGATTCCGGTTTGTAGGCACAATCGTGGGAGCGTTCGCCCACTCCCGGGTCGTAGCGTCGGGATTTGGATTCTATGGAGCCGCCATGTCGGTGTATTCCCACTTTCTCGCCCGCGGCCGTGATGTGGTTTATCCGAAGGACATGTCGATGATGATTGGGCTAGGGGCGAGGGAGAAGCCCGCGGCTGGAGTGGAGCCGACCACAAATTCTGGCGGTAGAAAATAAGGCGGACAAGTAGACAGATCGCCCAAACGCAAAATCCTTCCTTTTGAGGCCCCAGATTCTACCGGCCCATTCCATCATTGCGGCTTCCGTCCAGGGCCGGTCAAATTCTTCCCTAGGGTCACACACTTCCGTCATGTGAGTCTGTGGTTTAGCGCATTTAACATGAGGGGGCATTCCCCGTAGAGGAATCCGGGGGGAGGTATGCCCGTGAAGGTCGTGAAGATCTATCGCATTGCGCGCTGGACTGTTCTGGTGCTGTCAGTATTATCTGTATTTTTGCTGTTCAAGAAACCGCAGCCGGTGGCGGTGCCGCAGCCGGCCGCGGCAGCAGCGATCAATGCGCAATCGTTCGAGAGCAAGCTGGAGCAGTTGGAGCAGCCCAGGAAGCAAGGTCAGAGCGAAGCTGAAATACATCTGAATGCCGACGAAGTGAATGCAGCGGTGGCACAGGCGGCGAACGCGATTCCGGCCGCGGTCAGCCAGGCGCCGAATGGTTACGCGCCGAGTGGTCAGGGGCCGTCAAGCGCGGCGGGAGCACCAGCGGGACAACTTCCATCCACAATTTCAGACTTTGCTGCCGGCGGAACGCCCACGGTGAAAGACTACCAGCTCAACTTTGAAGGCGACATTGTGCGCGGGCAATTCCTTACTGAAATCGCGGGGAAGAATGTTTACGTGACGCTGGCTGGCCACCTGGGGACGAAGGATGGCTATGCCACCTTTGATCCCACGGAATTTAAAGTTGGGGACATGAATGTGCCAGTGGCGCTGGTGAATGATGCTTTGCAGAAAAAGCTTGCCGAGCAGCGTGACCGGTTAAAGCTGCCGGAGTTCGTCGGGGACATGAAAGTGGAGAACGGCGAACTGGTGATGAAACAGAAGTAAGGGATTTCAGTCAAGAAGATCAGGCCCGGCAGGAAACAAACCGGGCCCACCAAACACATCAGGATTTACTCCATCCGCACTATTTCAGGGTAACCTCGCGCAAAATCATCGTGGTGAGGATTTCACGCATCTCGACGCGTTTCTCGCCAACTTGCAGAGCGGCTTGTTTGGAGCCGAATATTTTGTCTCGTATCGCCTCTGCCTTCGCCGTTAAGCCATCCAGGGCTGCGAAGTTCTTGTATTGAACAGCCAGGGCCATGTCCCAATCTTGCGGGTCATGCTGCGTGGTGTTCAAGAATACCTTGTAATCCTGGATCAGGCCCTGGCGCTTTTGTTCGTCGAGAAGAGGTTTGCTTCTCTCGCGAAGGCTGGTTAAATAAGCGTCCTGTTGGTTGGGTTTGGTGCGAATCAGTGTGACCTGCCACACTGGGCCCTCGGTGTAGTGTTCCTGCGCGAACGCTTGTAGCGCGAAGAATACGATCAGTCCCAGGGCTGAGATTGTGTACTTTTTCATGGAAGCCTCCTCGGCTTTGTTGAGGCCACATCATACGCTGTGCTGTGGAGCCGTCAACCGCGGCCGCTCGAAAGGGAGAGCAGGGGCGGGGACGCCCCGCGCCTACATTGTGCCCTCGAGCCACGCAGGCCTTGCCTTAATTGCATTCTCACTTCTTCCTTTGCCCTACTGTCCCGGAGTTCCTTCGAACAGGGGCCATAGCTGATCGGCGGTGGCGCGGTAAATGACGAAGGCGCTGCCCGACTCGTAAGTCTTGCGGAAGAGCAGTTCGCCGCGACCGTCACCATCGGCGTCGACTGCGTCAATCAACTCCATGCGTGGAATGGCGTCCAGATGGCGAGTGTCAGTGACATTCGAAAACAGTTTGTGGAGTTCGCCGTTGATATCGTAGCGCCCCGCTAAGGTGACGAAGTACTGGAGGTCGGACGCAGTCGCCTCGATGGGATGCGGGGGGAGACGGGCGCCGGAAGGCGCTTTCGCGCTGGCCGCTTTTTCGATCACGGCTTTCGCGGTTAAAACCAGAATGGGCTCATTGCTATTGGCGAGGTCGAAAACGCGGAACTGAATGTCGTCAAATTTAGGCTGTGCTTTTTGCGCAGTTCCGGATTTGCGTTGGGAAGCAGCAACGGACATCCCCGGTTCGCTGTTAATGACGCCAAGTGCTGCGGCGCGATTACGGACTTCCACGGCAGCGACAGCCAGCATTCTCTTACGAAAATCCTGCTGCTGTTGTGGAGAGGCATCGTAGCTGTAGGGTCGCGGGTCAGGACCGTCGGCATCGGAAATGGCGGGCAGCCTTTGCACCGGCCCAGTCTGAGTTGAGTCTTTCGGTGAGGGGCGAGCGGCGGACGAAGCTTTGGAAGTGAGGGGAGGTTCCGGCACGGTCGACTGGGCGGTCTTACTCATGGCGGAGCCGCTCATGGTGGACCCGGGCGGAATGCCGCGTCTCAAGACAGGATGGTCTTTATCATCCTGACCCGCCTTCTGGTCTTGGCCCTGGGCTTGGTCTTGAGCTAAATCTTTATTCGGCGCGGCGGATTTTTGTGGGGCGTTGCCGGCGGCGGGAGGTGGCGTGTTGGTTTTAGTGTCCGAGGCGGACGGAGTTGTAGGCGCTTGCGGGGAAGATTGCGATTGGGTACCGGAAGGTTTCGTTTCGGTGGAGTTACTGTCCGCTGGGGGCTTGGGCGGACTGGGATGCCGCAAGACTGGTGGACCCTCGTCCTTTTCCATCACCGGGGCGGATTCCGCCTGGTGCGCAGTTTTCGCCGGGGCCGTGCCGGCGGCTTGCCAGGTGCCCTCGGCAATCCATGAATTTTCTAACTGGCGTGCGCCTCCCGCGGTGAATAGCCCCTGAGAAACTCCTGTACGAAATGCCTCGTAGACGGTGCCGGAATAGAGCGCCATGGGCACGGGCGAAGCCTTGTAGGCCGCGGCGTCGTAGAACTTGCCATTGATGATAATTGCAATTGGAATCAAATGAGCTTTGCCGTTTGCTGCCAGTTCCAGCAGGCCAGTCGCGCGCGGGCCTTTGCTGACTTGAGGTCGATGGCCGTATTGGGCATGGACACTCGCCAGCCCAAGGAGCAGAACCGCCGTCCAGATGACGATTCGGCGGGAGGTGCGGTATAACGATGGGTGAGAGGCGAATATCCCCATGGATACTAATGATAAAGCTCCTGAGTTCAGTTTGCCGGACGAGAACGGGAAAAACGTCGCGTTGAAGGACTTTCGCGGCAAGACGGTGGTGCTGTTCTTCTTTCCCAAAGCCGATACTCCCGGTTGAACCATTGAAGCGAGCGGGTTCCGCGACGCAAACAAGAAACTCCAAAGTGCCGGGGCAGTGATTCTGGGAATTTCGGCAGACTCGCCGAAGACGCAGAAGAAATTTCAGGATAAGTATCAGCTGCCTTACACCTTACTGTCGGATGAAGACAAGAAGGTCTGCCAGGCCTTCGGTGTGATCAAAGACAAAAATATGTATGGCAAGATAGTGAAGGGGATCGCCCGCACGACGTTTGTGATTGGGCCGGAGGGAAAAATCGCGCACGTATTCCACAACGTGAAAGCCGATGGTCATGCGGAGGAAGTGTTGGAATATTTGAAGGGCGCGGCTTGATGAAAATGTTAGGGCGGGTTTATGGCCCGCCCATGTCCGATTGCCGGAAATCAGAAGTAAAGCTAAGTTACTTCACTGACGCGTTAGCCGTGGTCGTGAAAGTCATTGCGGTTTCGGCGTGAACAACCGCTTCTTCCTTGCCGGTGGCTGCAGCTAGACCAGTACCGGCAGCTCCACCTGCGGCCGCCCCGATGAGAGCTCCCTTGCCCCCGCCGAAGACGCCGCCGAGGATGGCGCCAGCAGCGGCACCACCGCCGATCTTAGTCGCATTACTCTTCATGTGGCCTTTGCCCTTGGCGTGAAAACCACTGGTTGAGATGGGAACCATTTTGCCGCCGACTTCGACGGACGCTAGACGCAGCGTAAGCTCTCCCGGCGCGTGCAACCGTCCGCTAGGCTTCACGTAGGTTACTTTGCCTTTGACCGGAGCGCCGGCCTTTGCGAGAGTCGCGCCGTCGACGACCAGGTCCCTGGTCAGGTTGGCGCCAAAGCGATCGCCAGTGCGTGCCGTAGCCGAATTGACTTGCGAGTCGATACGGACGGTGAGTCTGGTTCCGGCGGGAATGGTTTGCGCCGCCGCGACCAGCGTGAGCGCAAGAACCGCTATTGAGATTTTGAGTGCTCTACCCTGCATGCTTTCTCCTTTTCCTTTTGAGAGATGCGGAAAGAACAGAGTAGCGTCTCTTTGAGATTTGTGAAGAAACCGGAGTGCCGAGACTTTGGTGTAACGGCGTTTACGAACCAAGCGCGCCGTCGCAAGTACCCTCGACCTGGGCGAGCAGGATAATCCTGATGAACCAGTAGTGGTGAAGGTGATTACCTTCTCCGCCGGAATGACGACTTCCTGCTTGCCAGTGTAAGCAGCTACTCCGGTGCCCGCCCCGGCTCCGGCTACAGTCCCGATGGCCGCGCCTTTACCGCCACCGGCGAGCGCGCCGATTACGGCACCAGCCGCGGCGCCACCGCCAATTTTCTCTGCGTTGCTCTTAGTGTGACTCTTGCCCTTGACGTGGTATGAGCTACTGGATATCGGAACGGCATGGCCGTTGACGTCTACGGAAGTCAGACGAAGCGAAAGCTCTCCGGGGACGTGAAGGCGGCCACTGGACTTGGCTAGCGTAACTTTGCCATGTACCGGCGCGCCAGCTTTGGCGATGGTCTGGCCGTTGGCGACGACGTCGCGCGCCAGGACGGCATCGAAATTTTGGCCAGTCTTAGCAGTTGCAGAGCTGATCTCGGAACCCATGCGAACGGTGACGGGGGTTCCGGCAGGAATGGTTTGCGCTGCGGCAGCGAGTGCGAGTGATAGAAGCAACGTAGTAGATTTCAGAATTCGCCCCAGCATGGTCTTCTCCTTTAAGGTTGAGAATGCAAGCGCCGGATTGGAACCTATGAGAGTCTCGCGAACCGGCTGGTTGCACCCGGATTTGAGATGCGTGAGCTGGCACGGTGGATGTGCGTGCTCCCCGAATGTGCTCCATGGAAGCCATTATGAAATCAGGGGTTGAAAATTCGAAGCAGATAAGGCGGGTGGGGGCCGAGTTCTTTGACCGTGATCCCAGGCGGGTATCACCCGACCTGTTGGGCAAGCTGCTGGTGCGGCGACAGGGACGGAAGCGTCTCATCGGCCGCATTGTGGAGGTGGAAGCTTATCTCGGGACAGGCGACCTAGCTGCCCATGCCGCTGCCGGCCGCACGGCGCGGAACGACGTATTGTTCGGACCTCCCGGGCACGCATATGTGTACTTTATTTACGGCAATCACTATTGCCTGAATATTTCCTGCCTGCGCGATGGGATGCCCGGTTGCATACTGATTCGCGCCCTGGAGCCGGTTGGAGACATTGAGGAGATGGCGCGGGCGCGCCGTGTTTCTGCGCAGAGCGCGGGGGATTTACGCAAGCTGACCAGCGGTCCCGGGCGTTTGGCGCAGGCATTTGGCATCACGCGGGAACGGGACAATGGGAAAAACCTCACGAACTCGGCGTCGGATCTCTTTGTCGCCGAGGACGGTTTTCATCCGCGGCGCGTGTCGATCACGAAACGAGTGGGCATCACCAAAGCGGCGGAGATGCCACTGCGGTATGTCATCGCGGGGAATGAGTTCGTGTCGCACGGGTAGTGATTACACGTGGCCCCCTGCGGGCCGAAGACGCATACGCTTACAGCCTCAGCGTGATGTTGTCGATCAGGCGGGTCTTTCCGACAAAAGCTGCCACCGCGACAAGCGCAGGCTGGGAGACGTCGCTTAGCGCACCGAGCGTGCCAGGATCGACGATCTCGAAATAATCCAGCCGCACCGACGGTTCTTCAGCAAAAACTTCTTTGGCTGTCGCGATGAGTTTTGCGCTATTGTGCTCGCCGCCTTCGAACTGCTTCTGAACCTGCATCAGCGAGCGATAGAGGACCAATGCCGACTTGCGCTGCTGCGGGTTGAGATAAGAATTGCGGGAGCTCATAGCGAGGCCATCCGCTTCACGCACAATCGGGCAGACGGCGATCTGTACTGGCAGGTTCAGGTCGCGCACCATACGCCGGATGATGGCTACCTGCGCCGCATCTTTCTGGCCGAAAAAGGCGACGTCTGGCTCGACGATGTGGAAAAGCTTGGAGACGACGGTGGTGACTCCACGAAAATGGCCGGGACGCGACTTGCCACAAAGCTTATTGCTCAAACCTTCGACGGTCACGACCGTGACGGCATTGGGCGGATACATCTCGTCGACTGAGGGAGCGAAGATCAGGTCAACGTCTTCTTTCTCCAGAAGAACGCAGTCTTGATCGAAGGTGCGCGGATATTTGGCGAAGTCTTCGTTGGGACCGAACTGGGTGGGATTGACGAATATCGAGACGGCCACCACGTCGCATTGCCCTTTGGCGGCACGGACCAACGAAAGATGGCCCTCGTGCAGCGCGCCCATGCTAGGGACGAGGCCCAGGCGCTTGCCAGTTCCGTGTGCGATGCCGCAAACGGCGCGCATGTCCTGGATTGTCCTGCAGATCTTCATGGAGACCAAATTTGCCACGGAGGCACAGGGACACGGAGAAGGCTAATTCCTGTCCGCGCCCCTGGCTGAGTTTGAAAATGTCTTATCGGCGTATCCCGCGTTTTCGCTCCAGGACCGTATCCAGGGCGCTTCGCGTCTCTTTAGGCAGGTGATAAGACTCGCCATCGGACGGATACTGGCCTGAGACAACGTCCGCGCGAAAAGCCTGCACGGCGTCGCTGATCAGAGCGGCGGCATCGCCGTAACGGCGCACGAATTTGGCTGGCGTGCCGAAGTTGAGATTCAGGATGTCGTGAATGACGAGCACCTGGCCATCACATTCGGGGCCAGCGCCGATTCCGATCGTCGGAGTAGATACCTCTGCGGTGATCATGGCGGCTACCTCGCGCGGGATGCCTTCCAGATAAATGCAGGCGACGCCAGCGCGGTCGAGAGCCACGGCGTCGCGCATGAGCTGTTCGATGCCGGTTAGCGTCTTACCCTGAACCTTGTAGCCGCTCATCACGTTGACCGATTGCGGCGTGAGACCGATATGTCCCGCGACGGGGATCTCGGCGTCGATGATGCGACGGATGAGGTCGGCCCGTTTCTCGCCGCCTTCGATTTTTACTGCCTCCGCGCCCCCTTCTTTGATGAAGCGTGCGGCATTGCTCACGGCTTCGTCCGGGCTGACGTGGTAGGAGCCGAACGGCATGTCGGCTACCAGCAGGGCATTTTTCACGGCGCGCCTGACAGCCTTGGTGTGGTGCAGCATCTCGTCAATGGTGACCGTGAGTGTGTTGTCATATCCGAGCATGGTCTGGGCCAGCGAATCGCCGACCAGGATGATGTCGATGCCAGCCTCGTCAACCAAGCGTGCGGTGGCATAGTCGTATGCGGTCAGGCAGGTGATGGGCTCGCGATGAAGTATCTTTTCGCGCAGAGATGCAATGGTGATTTTCTGGCGAGGTTCGCCAATCGGGGTGAGACTCACTGTATCCTCCAGTGCCCCTCCGCCTCGGGCGGATAGAGCCTGTTCAGCGGTTTGGATGCCGCTGGGGCTATTGTAGTCGCGCGGAAGATGAGGTGCCAGTAGTCAATGGTCACAGTAACCGGTGGACGGGTTCAGTGGTCGTGGCTGGCGTATTTCGAGTAAGCAATTGCCTACCAACGACTTACGACGGTTGCTCTCCCTGTCTAAACTTTCGTTTATATAGTGGAAACTCATGACTACCTACTCGCCCGACATTCGCTTCCGCATACTGTCGTACGCGATCGAGGGAAGCTTGCAGCTCGGCGTGAAAGCGCTCGGCTTGGGCTTCGTCGGCGTCGGCTGGAACAAGTATCTGCCGGGAGACACGTGTCAAAGTCCGCGAAAAAGGTTTGGGAATCATGAACGCGTCCCAGGTGTTCAAGACCCAGGCATTTTCAACCGCGGTGTGAAACGCGGTCAGCGGCACTCCGGTAGCGCGGGCCAGCAACACAGGGCCGGGCTTGGCGACGTAGCGTGGCCCGCGCGGTCCGTCGATGGTAAATACGGCAGTCCACCCCTGCTCGACGTCCCGCCGCATGCCCAGCAATGCGCTGACGGCGCCGCGATTACTGGAGCCACGCACTGGCACGAATCCAAACTTCCGGATGATTCGCGCGATGTATTCGCCGTCGAAGCTCTGGCTGGTCATCACGCGGATCTGGCGGTTGCGCCACATAAACGTCGCTGCAAAAACGCACCGGTGCCAAAACGCGTAGATCAAGGGGCGGGCTTCGAAATCAGGAACTGCGCCTTCTTCACACGACACGGAATTACGCAGGGTCGGCCCGATCAATCGGATTGCAAGATATGCCGTCCAGGTGATGAGCCAGATCATGATTCGCTGGCGCAACGTGTAGCGGGAGATCGGAGGGTCGGCAGCAATCGTCGGGGTAAGCGGTGTGCCCACGAACTAATTGTAAAGGGAAGGACAGCGTGCGCTGCGATGGGATAGTGCGCAGTCCGCTGCGTTAATCAGACTTCGGTGGTGCAGATGCAATGAGACGCGATTGAGGACAGTAGAAGTGGAGGTCTTTTGAGGAAGTGTTCTCAGGAGTCTTCCGTACGAGGTGCTGCTGCTGGGCGGCCCTTCTCAGCATTCCAGGTAGGCGTCAATCCATTCTTTGAGGCGCATCCGATGATCGTCCTGAGCGTCGAAACGTATTCCGAAGGAGCCTTTTGATTTGCGCCAGCTCACGTTACCGCGAACCCAGATGCGAGGCAAAGTCAGCAGGGCAAAGGAGACTTCCACGGAACAACCGACCTCCAGGTCTTCTGCACTCTTTATTGACATGCCTCCGGAGCTTATTTCCAGACTGGTGGCGGCGAAGCGACGCCCGTCATTAGTAACGATCGAAACTTCCGTGATGAGTGGGATGCGGACGTAACGGCGGAATTCATGCAGCACCAGCATACGAGTGGCGCGTACCAGCTTCAACGCGGCGGGACGTTCTAATAGCTCATTGAATACCGCATTGATTCCATATTTCGAATAGTGAATGGCCTCTTGTGCGCTGCCTCCAAGACCATAGATCACCATCCGGCTATTGGACGGTGAAGACCTGATCGCTTTCATGACGGTTTCAGCTCCGGGGCCGAGTTTGATGATGCAGGCCTCGAACTTTTCCCGGTGCAGCCGCTCGGCGGCATCATCGGCCATCAACACGGCTTCCACCCCGAATTGCCGGAAGCAGTCCACCAGGATGGTTCGAGCAGGTTCTTTCAAATCAATTACGGCCGCCCGGGCGGTGGATTTCTTGGCCGCGGGAATCGCGGAGAGGGCGGTGCCGAAACCTTTTTCCATAACCGTGGGTCGCGTCAAGGTTGAATTCATATTCTGTCTTGCACTATCGGCATTCGCAAAGGGTTAGAAGACCAATAGGAGGGTACAGAAGTACCATTACCGCGGGTGCACTGCCGGGTTACGGTTAGTCCTTGACTCGACTCTGCAGGGCAGGGGTTATGATTCGTGGGATAAAAAAGCACTTGGCGTGAAAGTACTCTTGCAGAAATTCATTGGGCCCAGCGCCGAAACAGCAGCGCGCCGTTGGTTCCGCCGAAGCCGAACGAATTCGACATCGCGTATTCGATTTCGACCTTGCGCGCCTTGTTAGGGACGTAATCCAGATCGCACTCGGGATCCGGCTGCTCGAGATTGATGGTGGGCGGCAAGATCTGATCACGGAGGGCTAGGACGGTAATGCCAGCCTCCAAACCGCCCGCGCCCCCCAGCAAATGGCCAGTCATGGACTTGGTTGAACTGACCGGTAATTTGTACGCATGGTCGCCAAATGTCCGCTTGATGGCGATGGTTTCCAACTTGTCGCCGATATCGGTGGAAGTGCCGTGGGCATTCACGTAGCCGATCTGCTGGGGCTGCACCTTGGCATCAGCCAGGGTGGTAACCATAACACGATAAGCGCCGTCGCCCTCTTCGGCTGGCTGCGTTATGTGGTACGCATCGGCGCTCATGCCGTAGCCAATGATCTCTGCCAGAATCCTGGCCCCGCGACGCCGGGCGAATTCCAATTCTTCGAGGATCAGGATTCCCGCGCCTTCTCCGATGACGAAACCGTCGCGACCTGAGTCCCAGGGGCGACTGGCCTTCTCCGGCGCGTCATTACGGACTGAAAGAGCTCGCATGGCGGCGAATCCGCCGACTCCCATGGGAGTAATGGCGGCTTCAGTGCCGCCGGCGATCATTACGTCGGCGTCGCAGCGGGCAATGATTTTGAAGGCGTCGCCTACGGAATGTGCGCTTGAGGTGCAAGCCGTGCAGGTAGCCTCATTCGGTCCCTTGGCACGGTAGCGGATGCTGACATGTCCGGCGGCGAGGTTCACGATGGCCGCCGGAATAAAAAAAGGAGAAATCTTGCGAGGCCCGCCGTTCAGTAAATTACTGTGTTCGCGTTCGATGACATCGAAACCTCCGATGCCGGATCCGATGTGCACGCCGACTCGCGTCGAAAGCTCAGGAGTTACTTCCAACCCCGACATCTTCATGGCTTCATCCGTGGCGGCGAGAGCCAGGTAGATGAAGCGTCCCATTTTCTTGGCTTCTTTTTTCTCGACGAAGTTCAACGGGTCGAAGTTCTTTACCTCGGCGGCGATCTGGCAGGCAAAGTTGGAGGGGTCAAACTGGGTGATGCGCGCCACCCCACTTTTGCCGGCGAGAAGGTTCTTCCACGTGTCTTCCGCGGTATTGCCCACGCCACAGATCAAGCCCAGACCGGTAACAACGACCCTTCGACCCAACTACTTCCCGCCTTTCGCGTGCTTCCCAATGTAGTCGACGGCATCCTGCACGGTGCGGATTTTTTCCGCATCTTCATCGGGAATTTCAATCTCGAAAGCCTCTTCAAAGGCCATGACTAACTCAACGGTGTCGAGCGAGTCCGCGCCCAAGTCGTCCACAAACGAGGCGTTCGGTGTCACCTCGCCCTCGTCCACGCCCAACTGCTCTACGATAATTTGCTTAACTTTTTCGTCAACGGCTGCCATTGCTCTCCTTGCCGGCGGCGACGAATGAAGAATCGGCGCTGCCTGTGCTCAAGTCTTTCACCCGGTGAAGGGACGGGCCGTCACCTGCCCTCGTGTAACGACTGAGGTTTACCACGCATAACCGGCTTAACGCTTGCCCACCTTGGCGTGCTTCTCGACATAATCCAAGACATCGCGTACGGTGCGGATCTTCTCGGCTTCTTCATCGGAAATTTCCAGCTCGAAGGCTTCCTCCAGCGCCATGATCAGCTCAACCTGGTCGAGTGAATCGGCGCCAAGATCGTCGGCAAAGGAAGAGCTTGGAGTGATCTCCGTTTCCTCGATCCCCAACTGCTCAGAAATAATCTGCTTTACCTTTTCTTCAACCGCCATTGGACTAACACCTCCCGGCACGGAAAAACGAACGAGTAGTGTAATTGCCTTGGTGAATTAGTGTAAAGGAAGTGGGGCAATTGTGGGCAACGGGCACCTGAGCGCTCTTCAAACGTCAGGCCAACTTTCTTGGCCGCCTGGATACTTCACAGTCCACGGGGCTACGCCACTATTTTAAACGAGATCGCTTCTAGCGGTTCGAGTATTGATCACGCAATCTCGTCTGCCGGGTAACCATGGGAATCTGCTGCCCATTGATGAACACTTGCTTGACATCGCTCCTTACATCCAGGGGATCGCCGGTCGCCACCACCACGTTTGCCGTTTTGCCCACGTCCAAAGATCCCAACTGGTCGGCTACTCCCCAGATTTCTGCGGGATTCAACGTGATCGCCTTCAGTGCCTCGTCATAAGGCAATCCGAACGCTACTGCGTATCCGGCTTGGTACGGAAGGTTACGCACATTGTGAGCATCGAAGGATGCGAACGCGATTTTCACTCCACGCTTAAAGAGCTGCGCCGGCAGGCTGTAGACGGCGTCGTACCGCTCATTTTCTTTGGGTGTTTCATAAATTGGTCCCACAATGACCGCCGCCTTGAGGCCGGCCACATAGTCGAGGACGGGTTGCGAATGGCTGATATGGTTGAGCACAAATTTCAAATTGAATTCGTGTGCCAAGCCGACTGCCGTCTCAAGTTCACTGGGGCTTTCGGCGGCGAGCACAATAGGCTTTTTGCCTTCGAGATAAGGAAGCAATGCCTCGAGCTTCAGGTCGCGTTTTGGCGCGGTGGCGGCTGACTTTTTGTCGTCAGCTTTAGCGGGCTCCGTTTTCTTACTCTGATAGTCCGTCCACTTCTGCTTATAGTCCTGGGCGTCGAGGAACGCCTGGCGCAGTTGCGCCGCCATTCCCATTCTTGTCGCGGGGAATTTCCGCTTTTCCCGCGACTCATTACGCCGCTGTTCTCCGGTGAAGTTCAGCGGCATGGCAACGTCTTTCACCTGCAGCATCTCCTGCGCCGATTTGCCATCAAGCTGGATGAACGCGTCCTGACCGGGAAGCGTGTCGCGATTCTGAGGTGCCACGATGGCATTGGTGATACCGTTGATTCGAGCTACTGGAATCAGCTCAGATTCGGCGTGAAAGGCCTCGTGCACGTGCATGTTCGGCATGATCTCATCGCTCATCTCAATGGTGTCGTTAGTGCTCTGTTCGGCCGATATCTCGATGAGACCCAGATTCGTTTCGGAATCGATAAGCCCGGGATAGACAGTCATTCCGGTGACATCGATCACACGCGAATCGTGAGGAATTTTTACCGAAGTCGTCGGCCCGACGGCAGCGATTTTGCCGTTCGCGATCACCAGCACTCCGTTGCCGATGGTGCCGTGGGTTACGGTGAGCAGCTTGCCGCCCGTGAGCACGACTGGCTTATCCTGAGCCATGGCGCAATTTGGCGGCAAGCTGAAAGTTGCCGTCGCGAATAGCACGAGGGAACTGGTTTTTAGCAGCGCACGCTGAATGGCGAGTAGCCACGCTTTCTTCATTGGCCCTCCGTGTAGTGCGGCATACCGTAATGAGGTAGCGACCGGTCGAAGTAAACGTCGCCATCAATCAGCACTTTGCTAGGCACGCCATAACTGCAGAGTGGATAACCGTCCCATATCACCAGATCGGCATCTTTGCCGACATCAATCGATCCCACTCGATCGTCCACACCAATGATCCACGCTGCGTTCAGGGTGATCATCTTCAAAGCCTCGTCTTCGGTCGCGCCGCCATAATGCATGGTTTTACCGGCCTCCTGGTTCAGGCGTCGGGCGAAATCGTCGGAGTCGCTTTTGATGGCGACACGCACACCCTTCCGCATCGACATTACTGCGTTCCAGGGAATGGCGTCCCATGCTTCGTTTTTGTATCCCCACCAGTCAGCGAAGGTCGCGATACCGATATTTTCTGCGGCAATCGTCTCAGGTACCTTGTAAGCCTCGAGGGCGTGGTGAAAGGCGCGAATTTTGTATCCAAATTCTTTGGCCATTGCAATTTCGGTCAAGAACTCGTCGGCGCGATAGCAATGGATGTGAACCAGTAATTTGCCGCGCAGAATGTCAGCCAGGGCTTCCATTTTCAAATCGTGCTTGGGCGCCTTGGCATCCTTGTCGCCGCGCTTGAGCTTGCTGTTGTAGTCGTCCCATTCGTGCATGTAATCCTGGGCTTGCACCAGCGCCTCACGCTGCACCGCGAAATTCCCCATGCGCGTGGATGGAAGTTGATCCCGAGTGCCGTAGACCCGCTTGGGATTTTCACCGCTGGCAAATTTGATGGAGCGTGGCGCTCCGGGAAACAGCATGGCGTCACGATTAAGGCCATACTTATGCTTGATTACGACAGACTGGCCGCCGATCATATTGGCCGACCCATGCAACAGGAGGGATGTCGTCACTCCACCGGCCAGGGCGCGATAGATCGCTTTGTCCTGATAGTCAAAGGCGTCGATCATCATCATTTGCGGAGTGATCGGGCTAGTGGCCTCATTCACGTCGTCATCGAGAGCGAGATGGGAGTGGGAATCGATAATGCCGGGGGTCAAGTATTTTCCGCCGGCATCGATCACCTTGGCGGTGGCGGGAGCGTTGACGTTTTCTCCGAGGGCGGCAATCTTGCCGTCCTTGATATAGACGCTGGCGTTCTTGATGGTGCCATGGGTGACAGTCATGACCACCGCATTTTTGATAACGACTTCGTTGTACGCAGGCGCAACCCCTGATGCTTGCGCTGCCGCAACGCCTGTAACGCTTAGCAGGGAGATCATCAAGGATGCGCAACAGAGCGGGGGACGTGAGGTAAAACGACCCGGCATGGGGGAACTCCTTGTCAGGAAGAAACGCGATTCTAGTTTCCACACAGCCTAGCGTCAACCCGATCATTGTCGGAGAGGCTGTATTCGTTGGAATGTATCATCGGTGAAACGAATCTGGGTGGGCACAAGGGGAATTGGACGTGAGACTGCCAACATTGTTAGTAATTTTGTTAGCGACTGCGACCATTAGCCTGATGGCCGCGACCTGCCCAACCAACCAGTCCAAAGAAGAAAATACTTTGGTGCAGGCTGAGCAGACGTGGGCCAAGGCGCTCGAAAAGCATGATTCCGACGTGGTGAGTTGCCTTATGGCTGAGGAATTTCAGGATACCGATAGCAACGGCGAACTTCACGATCGTACCCAGGCGCTGGCCCACATTCCCCAGCGGCCTGCTTATTCCAATCGACTGGAGAACGTCCGCGCGCGTGTCTATGGGGATTTTGCTTTCGTTCGCGGCCTGAATAAAGTAGTGGACAGTTCGGGAAAGCTTCTCGCCCAGGTCAGGTTCACAGACATGTTCGTTTACCGGGATGGGAGATGGCAGGCGGTGGCCGGCCAGGAAACTCTGGTTACGAAGAAAGCGCCTTAAGAAGTGACTACGTTTCGCTCAAAGCTTTGGCTTGCAACTCAAGAACGGGAAACCTCTCATGCGTGCTGTGGTCCAACGAGTCAGTCGCGCGAACGTCGTGGTGGGCGGAGAAACCAGCGGGGAAATTGGCCAAGGGCTGCTGGTGTTACTCGCCGTTGGGCAGGCAGACACGGAATCTGACGCCCACTATCTGGCCGAAAAGGTCGCCGGACTGCGCATCTTTGAAGATGAAAAGGGGAAGATGAATCTGGCAGTCGCTGAAATTGGCGGCGGTGTTTTGGTGGTTTCGCAGTTCACTTTGTATGGCGACGTTCGCCGTGGCAAGCGGCCATCGTTCGATGCCGCCGCTCCGCCGCAAAGGGGGCGCGAACTGTATGAATACTTCGTCGAACGGATTCGTGCCCAGGGTTTGCGGTGCGAAACTGGACGATTTCAGGAAATGATGCAGGTCGAATTGGTAAACGATGGGCCGGTGACAATTCTTGTGGATTCAGCAAAGAAGTTTTAGCTACGAAGCAGTGCAGCTTCACGGGATTGGTCTTGAGTTCATTCACGAACTAAGCCGCAGCCAAAATCGCATCCGCGATACGTGCTGCGTCTACTGCAGCGCGCACCTCGTGGGTACGGATGATATGGGCTCCCTTCAGAATTAATGCTGTTTGCGTGGCCACCGTCCCATAGCTGCGCTGCTCTGCTGGGGCATCCCGGCCGTTGCGGGAGAGGGTTCTTCCAATGAACGATTTTCGTGACGTTCCCACCAGCATAGGGAATCCTAGAGATTGAAATTCATCGAAGCGCGCAAGCAGAGGATAGTTTTCGTCCCACTTCTTTCCGAAGCCGAATCCTGGGTCGAGGGTCAATCGATCCCGTTTGAGGCCGGCAAGCACGGCGGCCTCGGCCCACTGCTTGAGTTCACGTTTTACCAGCAGTAGCGGATCCCTTAGGGGCGGCAGGGTGCGCCATTCCTCCGGGCGGCCCCGCAGGTGCATCAGCACAGCCCCGCACTTCAGCTCGGCGATGGTCTTCGCCATATGAGCGTCCCAATGGAAACCACTCACGTCATTCACGATTTCCGCGCCTTGGTTGACTGCTGCCCGGGCCACGCCTGCCTTGTAGGTATCTATTGAAATGACTGCTTCGGGTCGTTTCTGTTTTATGGCCGTGATCACAGGCAGCACGCGCTGCAATTCTTCTTTCTCGGTTACCGCTTGCTTGGTGGACAGCGTTCGCTCGGAGGATAGTTTTTCGTTTGTTTCGGATGACCTGATATCGGAAGAACCCAGCTTAACCTCCGCGCCCGGACGTGTAGACTCTCCACCCACATCAATAAGGTCTGCACCGTCGTCCAGAAGATGAAGCGCGTGCTCCACCGCCTTGTCCGCGTCGAAATATAAGCCGCCGTCAGAAAAGGAGTCAGGGGTTACGTTAACGACTCCCATGATTAACGTCCGCTTCCCCAATTCGAGCGATCGCGATCCGAGATTCCAATGGTAAATGGGGCGCATCCGCCCGATTCTAAATCACTTCATCGCACCGGATGATTCACGACACCCTAAGGGCTGGTATCTGCGTTGACTGGACGCTGCGGCGGTTGTTTGCAGGGTAGTGTTAGAATCTGGTTACTGCCATGCGCCGTACGCGCCCCTTTCTTCCGATCGTTTGTCTGCTGCTGATATCCCAGCTTTACGCGGCGGGCGTCAAACCGCTACCCAAACGCATTGCCGCTGTACTTTCCGACCCTGATCTCTCCCATGGTTTCTGGGGCATCGAAGTCGTTTCGCTTCCCAGCGGGCACATCTTGTATGCGCAGAATGCCGACAAACTATTTACCCCGGCGTCTAACACAAAACTTTTCACCACGGCGGCGGCGCTAGCGCTGGTAGGGCCCGACTACAAATTTCACACTACGGTGGAAACCGCCGGCACGCTCGATAAGTACGGACGCCTTAGTGGCGATCTTGTACTGATGGGGCGCGGTGACCCCAATCTTTCCGGAAGGGCACTGCCTTACGATCTGCGCACCGAACGCAACGATCATCCGATCCAGGTACTGGAGAATCTGGCGGACGCACTAGTACAAAAAGGCGTGAAGTACGTTGACGGTGACATCGTTGCAGATGACTCTTACTTTGCATTTGAACGCTACGGCGAAGGCTGGAGCCAGGATGACCTGGTGTGGGGCGACGGAGCACCAGTTTCGGCCCTTACGATCAATGACAATGTCGTATTCGTGAATATCCTGCCTGCGGATCGCCCTGGCGAGCGGGCCTTCGTCAGTGTGACGCCGTTCGCCGATTACTACCGCATTGATAACCGGATCATTACCACGCCTGGAGGGACCGGCCGCAAAATCTTTATCAATCGCGAGCCCGGATCTACCGTCCTGACGCTGTGGGGCAATATGCCGCTGGACGATCAGGGCGCCAATGAGGCGCTGGCCATCGAAGATCCCGCGGAATTTGCAGCGCAGCTTTTCCGTAGCTTGCTGGAAAAACGTGGCATCTCGGTTTACGGGCGTCAACGAACCCATCACACGGAACTGGCCAGCCTCTCCACGTTCAGCGTTACCAGTCTCGCGCCTTCGCGTGGTGGAGATGACAACCAGTTCCGGTCGGGACAGATGAACCAGCCGCTGGTGCTGGCGAGCAATGAATCCAAGCCGATTAGCGAAGACGTACGCGTGATCAACAAGGTCAGTCAAAACCTGCATGCTGAAATCCTGCTAAGGCTGCTGGGACGAGAAAAGGGAACGGCTGGCACGGTTGAAGGTGGATTGGAAGTGCTGCGCGGATTTCTGACCCAGGCGAACGTACCCGCCGACCAGTATCTGTTCTATGACGGATCGGGCCTTTCCCGGCAGAACCTGGTCACACCGCATGCCGTCGTTCAATTGCTTCGCTATGCAGCGGTACAGCCGTGGGGTAATGTCTACCGGAGCACGTTTCCGGTTGCCGGAGTGGATGGCTCGCTTTCCGATCGTTTCAAGAATACGAAGCTGCAGGGGCGGGTCAATGGAAAGACAGGGTCACTCGGCGGAGTAAAGGCGCTTTCGGGTTACGCCAAGACCGACAAGGGCGAGCAAGTCGCGTTCTCGATCCTCTCCAATAATTTCAATCTTCCGAACAAACGCGTCACCGACACGATTGACCGCATCGTCGAAGCCATCGTCGCGGACGCACCAGCCTCGAAATAAGATCGTATGAGGGAGGAGCGACTTCGGCCCACCTTCTGAGCGAAATTTAGACGTTTCCCGTGGTCTTTAGGCGAGGATGAACGGTAGAGTCGTCACCTTCAAGTCATCTGAAGAAGCAGAATAGCGTCGGGCTTGTACTCCCAAGCTGACCCCTACGCCAAACACTCGCGGCTCGGTGCGAAGGACCTCGCTTTCTCGGAATATCCTGATTGCGCGATCGCAAAATCTCTGAGGAAACTCTACGTTGTCCGGCGCGCCACAGCATAAGTAGAGAGAGAGCAAGTCACAGAATTGGAGCACATCTATTAATATCTCGATGTCCTCGCGAGAGCAGCCGTCTATAGTAGCCAACCGTTTCCGTCGCTCCCCTTCATTCGCAATAAACGACTGAAGTCTTTGGGTGTCATCGGGGGCATCGCTCGCGGCTTGCAAGCGGGTTTCTGCGAGGCGCGAAAAATGTCCGCTTACAACAATTCCACCCCGCGGACTGGCGTTCTCCGCGATGGAGATCGAGTCACGCCAGGCGGAGAGAAATTCGAGGGGCGCCATTTCCAGGAATGAGCGCGGCCTCCCTTTTATGGTGTCTGCGTACCCATCACTGTCAAATTGCGCCCAACCTCCATCGTGCAAAGCAATTGCCCGTACGACATGAGGATCCAGCTTTGGAAACAATGGGGATGAAATGTTCGCGGCCAGGTCGCCTGCGAGAATTGCGTGATCGGCCTGCGTTACCAGCCACCAATCTTTAGCTTCGCACTTCTGCTGCCGCTCTACCGCGCCCCAGGCTGGAACGGGATTTGCCTGGCTGAGCCCCTTCCCTGGGCCAGTCTCAGCTGATGCCGAACTCAGCGGGAACAGAACCATTCGAGATCACTTCTTTCGAGGTGGGACCAAAGGAGACAAAGAGGTTTGTTTCTGCGCGGCCGGATGTGGAGAATCGACTAAAGTGAAATTCATTGTGGACGTTTCGCTGCCCGTGGTGTTCGCATTCCCTTCATGGCTCCGGGGCCTGTCCCAGTTGGCGGTTTGCGCAATCCTTCCAGTAATTGCTTGAGCACTACGGCATTGTTGTGCTTTTCATTCCTGGAGGCGTATAGCAGAGTCATCCGACGATGTTTTCCGGCGAGACGATAGAGTTGTTCCAAGGCGCCTGCCGCCTCCGGCCGCGTGAGTTCCTTCAAATAGCGTTTACGAAAGGTCGGCCAAGCCTCGGGACGGGCATGAATCCACTTTCGTAAACCATCCGACGGCGCTAATTCGCGCAACCAGGCACGCACCGAAGCTCTCTCTTTGCTCAAGCCGCGAGGCCACAGCCGATCCACCAGAACCCGTACTCCGTCGGAAGGGATTGCTCTTTCATAGACTCGTTTCACCATTATCGGCATGGCGTGCTCTGGCATCGTGCTCTATTATTTTACGTCGGCAACAAGCTACCCGCGAAGAGGGCCCGAACTTTTCGACATCTGATTTCGTGAGGCAAGATGCAATTTCACCAATTCGGGTTACTCGCGAAATCACGAATCTTTTATCTGAAATCCGTGGTTCATCTTGGTGTCTTACTGACAATGCTTGGGTCACTTGTCGGATGCAACGTTGAGCGCCGCAAGAGCGACGCGGAACTCGGGCTTAATTCGCAACAAGCCGCCGGCCGCCGCGTTTACGACAACTACTGCGAGCATTGCCATGAGCCCTACTCTTCGCGCGGCAAGAAGGGCCCGAGCATGAAGGGAGTTTTTAGGAAACCATTCCTGCCTTTAAGCGGGCTTCCCGCAAATGACGAGCGGATCAGTGAAATCATCCGCTTCGGACACGGCACCATGCCCAGCTTCGGCCAGGTCCTCACCCAGGAACAAATCCAGCACCTACTTGCCTACATGCACACTTTGTAGCCTCGCCTTTTTGCTCCCCGCGTTGACCGTGGGATAATTACTGCCTGTGAAGACCGCCGCGAAATCCGATCTATACCGCAAGCTGCCTTCGGTGGACGATTTGCTGCGTGAGACGGAAATCGTGGCTCTCGCAGCGCACGAAGGCCACGCCGCTGTCGCCGACGCTGCCCGTGCCGTGCTTACCCGGCTGCGCACAGAAATCTCCGATGGGCATCTCGACTCCGCAGCCGTCGATGTTGCCATCGCCGGACTGGCTGGCGCGGTCGAACACCAGCTCCGCAAGGCGCTTAGTTATTCATTGCGTTCTGTGATCAATGCTACGGGAGTGATTCTGCATACCAATCTTGGGCGTGCGCCTTTGCTTTCATCCGCCCTCGATCACATCCGAGATACTGCGAGCACCTACTCGAACCTCGAGTTCGAGGTCATTTCCGGAGAACGTGGCAAGCGCGACGTCCATGTGGAGCGGCTTTTCCAAAAGCTGCTGAACGACAGCTTCGCAGGCGAGGGCACTCGCGCTGCCCCGGCGGACGTCTCCACGATTGTGGTCAACAACAATGCCGCGGCCGTCCTGCTGGCGCTGAACACTCTGGCCGACGGGGAAGAAGTCATCGTCTCACGCGGCGAACTGGTCGAAATTGGCGGATCTTTTCGCATTCCGGATGTGATCTCCAAGTCGGGAGCGGTGCTGCGGGAGGTGGGCACAACCAACCGGACGCGCATCGCCGACTACGAGAGCGCCATCAGTCAAAGCACCCGTTTGTTGTTGCGCGTACACCGTTCCAATTTCCAGATCAGCGGTTTTACGGAACGACCATCGCTCCAGGAATTGGTAAGTTTGTCTCGCAAGCGGGGCATTCCAGTGGTCGAAGACCTGGGGAGCGGCGCGCTGTTCGATCTGAATTCTGTCGGCGTCAGCGGGGAACCGGGTGTTATTCATAGTCTCCGCGCCGGTATAGACGTAGTCACTTACAGCGGAGACAAGCTGCTGGGCGGCCCGCAAGCCGGTCTTCTCAGCGGACGTCGTGATCTGATTGCGCGCATGAGGTCGAACTCGTTGTTCCGCGCGCTTCGTGTTGACAAGCTTACTTACGCCGCACTCGAAGCTACTCTGCTGGCGTACATCAAACGTGATCACGAGGCGATTCCCGTTCTCCGTATGATGCGCGCCTCGAAAGACGAGATCGGCAAACGCGCCGAAATTGCTGCTCAAAAGCTTGCATCCGCAGCACTGAAGGTAAAGATTGCCGACGGAGAATCCGTAATCGGGGGTGGGGCTGCGCCGTCTGCGGTCTTGCCTACCCGCCTCCTGGCGGTAAGTTGCGATGATCTAAGCGCCGAAGAACTCGCCGAACGCTTGCGAGCTTCTGATCCGCCGGTGATTGCACGAGTTGAAGACGGGCGGGTGTTGCTGGATTTGCGAACCGTGTTTCCGGACCAGGACGATGTTGTCGTGAGCGCGCTGAATCGCGCGAGTCGCCGATAAGTCGCCGCAGACACTCTTAGTCCAGTGCTTGTGGTGAAATGGAAGCATGGCCACGCTCTACACCATCGGCCACTCGACCCGCGCTCTGGATGAGCTGGTCAGTGCCCTTAAGGCACACTCTATCGATGTTCTGGTCGATATCCGATCTCTTCCGATGTCCCACCGTCTGCCGCATTTCAATCGCGAATCGCTGGTAACATCTTTGCCGGCCGCTGGGATTAAGTACGTTTGGATGAAGGAACTCGGCGGACGCCGGAAAAAGATTCGGGACGACTCACCTAACACCGGCATGCGTAGCGCGAGTTTCCGTAACTACGCCGACCACATGCTGACCCCTGAATTCAAGCATGGCATCTCCCAACTGCTCGGACTCGCCGGAAATGCTCGCATCGCCTACATGTGCGCTGAGCGCGTTTACTTCCGCTGTCATCGTATGCTGGTTTCCGACTGGCTGGTCGCCCATGGCCATACGGTCTTGCACATTGATTCCGAGAAAACAGCGAAGCCACACAGACTCACTCCCGAAGCCCGCGTGGTTGACGATCAAGTTATTTACAACGCAGACCAGTTGTTCTAACGCGTGAGGCGACGCGCTGGTTCATGCTTGTGCTACTTTGAAGCCATGATCGTCGGCACCGGCATCGACATCGCCGAAGTTCCACGCATCCGCGCAGCCATCGAGCGTTTCGGAGATCGTTTCGTCAAACGCATCTTTACTGATGGCGAGATTCGCTACTGCCAGTCGAAGGCCAACCGGGTTGAGCGCTATGCTGCGCGCTTCGCCGCCAAAGAGGCTGCCATGAAAGCCCTCGGTACGGGCTGGAACCATGGGGTTCGCTGGTGCGACATCGAAGTTACTCGCAGGCGGGGCAGCAGGCCCACCATCGTATTCCACGGGAAAGCCGCCGAGTTCGCCGCGAGGCTTGGCGCCAAAAATACCGCTCTCTCACTCACGCACACCGCTGACCAGGCTCTTGCACAAGTTATTTTGGAAAGTTAAATCGAGCAATTCTGCTAGACTGTCGCTTCCGGAACAAATCTTAAGATGCCAGCCGTTCAAACTGTTGCCCTGCCCGCTGCCGGCACCGATCGCCACCAACGAGCGCTGCTGTTTGGAGTGGCACTCACTAGCTTTTCGGCTTTGCTGCTGGAATTGGCCCTGACCCGGCTGTTCTCAGTTGTGCTCTTTTATCATTTCGCCTTTCTCGCCATTTCGATCGCGCTACTGGGACTTGGCGCGGGCGGAGTGTTCGCCTACATCTTCAAACAGCGCCTGGCAAAAGTCGAAACCCGCCGGCTGGCCACGATCCTTTGCACGATTAACGCGGTAAGCGTCGTGCTGGCGCTAGAAGTTATCGTACACCTGCCGGTCTCGCTGGAGCTTTCGTGGGCCAACTTTGGCAATCTTACGGCGATATATCTTGTGGCCGCGGTGCCATTCTTCTTCACCGGCCTTCTTTTCTCAGTAGTCTTCGCGCGGGAAACTCAGCTCATTTCACGCCTTTACGGCGGCGATCTTGGTGGAGGCGCTGTGGCGTGCCTTGCGCTCGTCCCTTTACTCAACTGGCTTGGGGGGCCCAATACGGTTTTGTTCGCCGGACTGGCGATGCTGCTGGCGGCGGCGGTCTGGGCTCCGACTGCGGATGGCCGCAAACGCGGATTGTTGTGGGCGCTGGTGATGGCTACCTTCATCGGCGGAAATTATTATGGCGGCTTGGTTGATGTGATTTATGCCAAGGGCATACGGCGAGACAAGTCTACGGGCGTGGAATACGTTCGCTGGAACGCCATTTCCCGCGTGGAAGTGGACAACCATCCCGACGGCTCCAAGTACATCTTGATCGATGCTGACGCCGGCACGGCAATCATGAACGTGGACCCGCATGGCTGGCAGGGCACTGAGTGGCAGCACGTCCTGATGGGTACGGCGCCGGCTTTGGCCAATGTACTACGCCCTCGGGGCGACTTTGCCATTATCGGCCCTGGAGGCGGAGTTGACGCGCTGCGAGCCGTAGCTAATGGCAGCCCCAAGGTTACCGGTATTGAGATCAATCGCATCATCGTGAATAACATCATGCGCGGGCGCTATGCGAAGTTTGCGTATCACCTTTACGAAATTCCAGAGGTGAATATTCATATTGCAGACGGCCGCTCGTTCATCCGCAACACGCCGGACCACTATGACGTGCTTCAGATGACGCTGGTGGACACGTGGGCTTCGACCGCCGCCGGGGCCTTTGCGTTAAGCGAAAACAATCTTTATACCGTGGAGGCATTCCGCGAATATTTCGAGCATCTGAAACCGGATGGCATGATCGCCATCACGCGCTGGGAATTCAAGCAGCCGCGCGAAGCGCTCCGCGTAGTGTCGGTGGCCATGGAAGCATTGCGCCGCCTGGGGATTTCGAATCCTGCGCAGCATTTCATTGTTGCCTCCGATGGGCCGCTCGAGGAAGACGGCCGGCCGGTGCTAGTGCTGGCGAAGCGCAACCCCTTCACTTCCGCGGAAGAAGCTGCCATCCGGGCGCACCTTCAGCTGTATTCAAACCTGGTGCCGCTCTACTTGCCGTCCTCGCCGCAGGGCAACCCATTTTCTCAACTCATCGCCAGCAACGATCCCTATGCTTTCGCTCGCGGATATGAGTTCAACGTGGCGCCGGTGACCGACAACGCGCCCTTCTTTTTCTTCACGCTTAAAACCGCGCAGATTCTAGACGAGGAGTTGCAGCAAGGCGTCGACTGGAAAGTTAACCTGGGAGTGGTCGTGCTCGGTATGGTGCTGCTGATCTCTTTAGCAGCCGTGCTTGCCTTCCTCATCATTCCGATGGCTGTGCGCGGAGGCCGGCGAAGCCAGCGTGCGCTTCCGCTTCTCTATTTCGTGGCCATCGGACTGGGGTACATCCTGGTAGAGATCGCTTTTATCCAGCGTTTCGTATTGTTCCTGGGGCATCCTACTTATGCGTTAACCGTGGTGATCTTCCTGTTGCTGCTTTCGAGCGGAGCGGGCAGTCTTGCATCCCGGCGGTGGCTATCCAGCACCGGGCGGGGCTGGCAGCCTCTCGTGGTGATCGCCGCGGCAATTCTTCTCTACGTCTTCGTCCTTCCACTCATCCTTTCCTCACTTGTGGGCTTACCATTTGCCATCAAACTGTTGGTTAGCGCTGTGCTGCTGGTGCCACTGGGATTCGCCATGGGGATGCCCTTCCCCACCGGCCTGCACGCCCTGGCTGGTGCGCCGGTTCCGACCTTCCCGGCCTCCAGTTCCTCTACAACCAAGGTTGTGACAAACCCAGCGGAGGCGAACGCCGTCGAATGGGCCTGGGCTTTGAACGCCGCGTCCAGCGTACTGGGGTCAGTACTGGCGATGGTCATAGCGATCCATTTTGGGATGAATGTGACTCTAACCTGCGGCGCGGCCGCATATCTGTTGGCCCTGGCGCTCTCCCGATCGCTGCAAGCGCCGCGCCCGATGTGAAGCCGGGTCATCGGTCTGCTATTATTCATCAAATTCCCCCGCGATTCGAGCGGTACGAAGGGCTGCTATGATGCCATTGCTCGGGAGAAAACTTGCCTAGCCAGAAGCAATTGAAATGGTCGCAACTGAAGGTAGGACTGACCGTATTGTTCGCCAGCATTACGCTGGCGGTCCTGATTTTTCTCATGTCCGGCAGTAGTGGTTGGTTCACTCCGAAGATTGTTATCAAGTCATATTTCGATAATGCCGGCGGCCTGCGCGAGGGCGCTCCTGTTCGTCTCGAAGGAGTGCCGATCGGAAATGTCAGCGAGATTAAGGTAGTCGGAGGGAAGCCACTGACGCCTGTCGAAGTCACCATGAAGGTGGGCACCAGGTATCGTTTCCTCCTGCGCAAGGATTCGGTCACCTTGCTATCGACAGCAGGCGTGCTCGGAGAAACCTATGTTGATATCGACAGCAAGAAGGCCAGGGGTCCGGAGGTGCAGAATGGCGATGTGCTCCCAACCGAAGAGCACCCTGACTTCAATGACGTTGTACGTTCCAGCCAGAGCACTTTGCAGAACATGGATGCCTTGCTCAAGCGCGCTGACCGCATCCTGGCATTTGTTGAGACGGGTAAAGGTTCGATTGGCAAGCTGATTTACGATCCCAATCTCTATGATCGCTTGAATACGACGGTGAATGATTTCAAAAGCATCGTCGACGAGGTTAAGAACGGCCAAGGCAGCATCGGGCAATTGATCGCAAGCGACGAAGCTTACAAGAAGGCCGTGGCTGCGGTTGACAAGCTCAATGCCATCATTGACGAACTCCAGCAGGGCAAAGGCGCCGCTGGTAAATTTCTGAAAGATCCTGCTCTTTACGACAATGCCAACGAAACTATCAGCAACGTCAGGAAGTTGACCGATGACATCAATGCCGGCAAAGGTGCGATCGGTAAGCTCGCACGGGACCAGGAATTCGCTAACAAGTTGCAGAACACTATGAACAAGCTCTCGACGATTAGCGATCGCATGGAGGCCGGAGAAGGCACGTTTGGCTTGCTCCTGAAAGACCCGGCACTCTACAACAATTCCAACCAGATGCTGCTGGAAACCCGCGAACTGGTCAAGGCAATACGAGAGAATCCCAAGAAGTATTTGACCTTTCACGTGAAAGTTTTCTGATCACCAAGTCCGGGGGTGGCGCAATTGCGGCAGTCGGGCGAGTGATTCTGAATCATCCGGCGGCATGAGGCCATTCCACGTTGACAATTTGGTCCCGTATGCGTCGAATAAATGGTTAAGTGCGCTGCGAGGAAACCCGGGCAGACTCCATTCGCCACTCTTGTTCGAGTCGTGATTCCAATGGGTTGATGTCGACCCCACTCTCCATGCGAGGACCTATGTTCGGTCTAAAAACCGCCGTCTTCATTTTCACTTTCGTCACCCTGGGTATAGCCCAGAAAACATGCTCTACGCAAACACAAGCTGAGTCTCCAAAGCCTTCGGGGAATGTGCGCTTCAACCCGGACTTGCTGGACAAAGACATTGATCCTTGCACCGATTTCTACGCTTATGCCTGTACGAAGTGGCAGGCGCAGAACCCCATTCCCAGCGACCGGCCGGGCTGGGGCCGCTTCAATGAACTGCAAGAGCGAGGGGAATACATTGTTCGTGACATCCTTCAAAAATATTCCGCGAATGATGCGAAGCGCAACGCTAATGAGCAGAAAATTGGGGACTATTACTCATCCTGCATGGACGAAAACGCCATTGAGAAAGCGGGAACGCGCCCCTTAGATAGCGATTTGAAAAGCATCGCCGATCTGAAATCTAAAGATGCTCTCGCGGCGGAAATTATTCGTTTGCACCGCGAAGGTGTGAACGTGCTCTTCCGTTTCGGGTCTGAACAGGATTTTAAGGATGCCAACCAAGTCATTGCGGAGGCCAGCCAGGGCGGCATGGCGCTGCCTGACCGCGACTATTACCTCAAGGTTGATCCCAAGTCAGTCGAACTCCGCAAGCAGTACGTCGCGCATGTGCAGAAGATGTTCGAACTGGTCGGGGATACTCCTGACAAAGCAGCCGTAGGAGCCAAAACCGTGATGGATCTTGAAACCGCTTTGGCAAAAGGGGCACTCGACCGCACCAGTCGCCGCGATCCCGACAAGGTCTATCACAAGATGACCTCCAAGGAATTGGCCGCACTAAGCCCTGCTTTTGGTTGGCAGGTTTACTTTGAAGGGATTGGTACCCCTGCGGTTCAGAGCCTGAACGTTACCGAGCCGGAATTTTTCAAGAAGATGGATACGGTACTGAAATCAGCACCCTTCGATGAGTGGAAAACTTATCTGCGCTGGCAGGTCGTGCACGCGAATGCACCCCTGCTTCCGGACAGTTTCGTAAATGAAAATTTCAATTTTTTCCAGAAAGCACTTCAGGGCACGAAGGAACTCAGTCCGCGATGGAAACGTTGCGTCCGCGCAACGGTTGGCGATCTTGGCGAGGCTGTTGGGCAGAAGTACGTGGAACTTACGTTTGGACCAGAAGGCAAACAACGCACGCTAAGAATGGTGGAACAACTGGAGAAGGCGCTTGGCCAAGATATTCAAAATCTGCCGTGGATGGGAGCGGAAACCAAGAAGCAGGCCATGGTGAAGCTCGCGGACATTACCAACCGCATCGGATATCCAGATAAATGGCGTGATTATTCCACGCTGACAATTACTCGAGGGGACGCTCTGGGCAATTCGCTGCGATCCAACACCTTCGAGTTTCAACGGCAACTCAACAAGATCGGTAAGCCGGTAAACAAAGGGGACTGGCCTTATCCCCCGACCACGATCAATGCCAGCTACAATCCGCTACAGAACAACATCACGTTTCCTGCCGGCATCCTGCAACCGCCGTTCTACGATAATCAAGCCGACGATGCCATGAATTTCGGCGGCATCGGCGCGGTGATCGGTCACGAACTCACTCACGGCTTCGACGATCAAGGGAGCAAGTTCGACGCTAACGGCAATCTCCGTAACTGGTGGGGCGACCAGGACCATAAAGAATTTGATCAGAGGACGAGTTGTGTTGCCGACCAGTATTCGGGTTATACGGCGGTTGATGATCTCAAAGTCAACGGCCGCCTGACGCTCGGTGAAAACACCGCCGACAATGGCGGGATGCGCATCGCTCTTATGGCTTTGATGAATAGTTTAGCCGGCAAAGAATCTCCACCGATTGACGGTCTAACAACTCAGCAGCGCTTCTTTTTGGGTTGGGCCAATGTATGGTGCAGTAATCGAACCGATGAATACTCGCGAATGCTGGTCACGATAGACCCGCACTCTCCAGGCCGATGGCGCGTGAACGGTCCTGTCTCCAACACACCCGAGTTCCGGGAAGCGTTCCACTGCAAACCGGATGCGCCCATGATCCGCCAGAACGCCTGTCGAGTCTGGTGAAGCGCGAAGTTTCCATTTAGGGTTAAGTCGTCTGCGGTTGGGTAAGCAGATGTCGGAACGCCGTCACAGGCGGGCCATGCCTGCGTCAGCCTGCTCGTGCGCGTGATAGCTGGAGCGCACTAGCGGTCCTGATTCGACGTGGCGAAAGCCGAAACGTAGAGCCTCTTCTTTCAAGAAAGAAAATTCGTCCGGCGTATAAAAACGCGAAATTGGCAAATGGTCGCGTGACGGCCGCAGGTATTGCCCCACCGTCAGAATATCCACTGCTCGTTCGCCGAGATCGCGAAAAACATCCACCAACTCCCCTAGAGTTTCGCCAAGCCCGACCATGACGCCGCTCTTAGTCACCATGCCAGGCGAAAACTTCTTCGCGTTCTCCAACAGCCGCAGCGTGCGTTCATAGCGCGCTCCAGAACGCACGACTCGGTAAAGACGCGGCACCGTCTCGGTGTTGTGGTTGAGCACGTCCGGCTGCGCAGCGAGCACGATTCGGAGCGCTTCATCGAAACCCTGAAAATCAGGGATCAGCACTTCGACGCGGCACTCGGGCGCAAGCCGCCGGATCTGTTGAATGGTCTCAGCAAAAATCTTCGCGCCGCCAATGTTGTCATCATCGCGGTTCACGCTGGTAACGACTGCGTGCTTTAATCCCAGGGTGGCTACGGCTTCAGCCACGCGCCGCGGCTCGTCCCAGTCAATCGCCTCAGGACGGCCTTTGGGCACAGCGCAGAAACCGCAGCGGCGGGTGCAGATGTCCCCCAGCAACATGAAAGTCGCGGTGCGATGGTTCCAGCATTCCCCGATGTTGGGACATTGTGCCGACTCACATACCGTGTGCAATCCCAGGCCGCGGGCTAATTTTTTGAGCTGATGGAAATTTTCTCCCATCGGCGCGCGCGCCTTCAGCCAGTCCGGCTTCGGCTGCCGCACCGCGACACCAAGCTCAATCTGCACGAGTTGTGACTGACTCGCCATTATTTGCTTTGATTTTACATGCGCCGGTTGCGATTCGCGTAATCACGAGGCTTTTTCAGCCAACTTCCACCAGTCCATAGGTATGTTGCCAACGAGTACGCATGTGGCGTAGAGCTAAATTAACTTCCTGTTGCGAAATCTCGCCGTTTGGACCGTCCAGTACGGCAGCGGCTTCGCGCTTCGCGGCTTCCAGAATCTGGCGGTCACGGATCAGATTGGCAACCTGAAAACTTGGCAGTCCCGCTTGGCGCGTGCCGAAGAATTCTCCGGGACCACGCAGTTCGAGATCGAGTTCCGCGATCTGAAAACCGTCGTTAGTTCGAACCATCGCGTCCAGCCGGCACTCACCTTCCTCAGATACCTTGTCACCGGTCATCAAAATGCAATACGACTTGGCGGCGCCGCGGCCAATGCGTCCGCGCAATTGATGAAGTTGGGACAATCCGAACCGTTCCGCGTGCTCCACGACCATGATTGTCGCGTTAGGCACGTCCACGCCCACTTCGATCACCGTAGTCGAAACGAGCACGCTGATGTCTCCTTTCTGAAATTCCTTCATCACGTGCTCTTTCTCGTCGGGATGTAGACGGCCGTGCAGCAAACCGACGTGCAGCTCAGGAAAAATGCGTTGTCGCATCTCCTTATGCATTTTTATTGCAGCTTTTAGTTCGTTCTCTTCATTTTCTTCGATCACCGGATAAACGACGTATGCCTGGTGGCCGGCGCCAACCTGCTTACGCACGAATTCCCACACTTCCTCGCAACGCTCGTCCGACACGCGCCGGGTCACAATCGGCGTACGGCCCGGAGGCATCTCGTCAAGCACACTCAAGTCAAGGTCCCCATAAATTGTCAGAGCAAGCGTCCGCGGGATAGGGGTGGCTGTCATCACCAGTACGTCGGGCTCCGGAGCAACTGTTGTATCGCCTTTTTTCGTCTCAGTTGACTTCGAGGCCGGACGCGCCGCAACGCTCATTGTTACTTCTGTCCCCTTTTTCATCAGCTTCAGCCTTTGCATTACTCCAAAACGGTGTTGCTCGTCCACAATCACCAGACCGGGATTCGCGAATTCGACTTTTTCTTCGATCAAAGCATGGGTACCAATCACCAACTGCGCGTTGCCTTGAGCAATGTGACGCCTCACTTCCCGCTTCCGATCTTGCTCCAGCGAGCCGGTGAGCAACACAATTCGATAACCCGCGTTTTCCAGAATGCGGCGCGCGGAAAAATAGTGCTGCTGGGCGAGTATTTCTGTCGGCGCCATGAGCGCGACCTGATAGCCGTTCTCGATAGCGATAATGGCTGCTTCAAAAGCGACAATCGTCTTACCCGACCCCACGTCCCCCTGCAGCAGACGCCGCATGGGCGAAGGCTTTTCCATGTCTGAGGCGATTTCCTTCAGCACCCGCTTTTGCGCAGCGGTCGGATGAAAAGGCAAAATTTTCTTGATTGCTGCGCGCGCGCGATCGTCCAGGCGGAACGCGATGCCAGTCTGCGCTTTTTGTTCCCGGCGTTTAAGTTCGAGTCCTAGTTCGATGAAGAATAGTTCTTCAAAAATCAGGCGGAGGTGGGCGGCCGTTCGCGACGATTGCAGGTCTTGCAGGCTTTCACCAGGGTCAGGCCAATGCACTTTCCATAATGCCTCGCGTGGAGAAATGAGTTCCATTCGAGCTCGTACCGCAGCAGGAATCGGGTCCAGCAGGTCGGGCGTGAGATTTTCCAACGCTGTGTGAATAATGCGACGGAACCAGCGCGACGTGAGTCGCCCTTGGCCCGCCGACTCGTAGATGGGTACGATCCTTCCGACTTCGAGTGATGCCGCGAACTTTTCCCCGGCACTTTCCGCGGCTCTCTCGTCGCTGGGATCGCCGAGAATTTCAAATTGCGGCTGGATAATCTGGAAGTCACCGCGGCGTTCATCCACTTCCACTTTTCCGTACAGTGCAACCATCTGTCCAGGTTTGAACTTATCTTTCAGGTAGGTTCCATGAAACCAAAGGCATCGAAGCCGCGCCCGGCCTTGTCCAGCGGTCATCTCAAAGATGGGCATTCGACGCGTCCGAAATAGGCCGGAGGTGCGAACGTCAGCAATCACGGTCGCCATTTCTCCAGGTCGAAGCTCCGCAATGGTGCGCGGGTTTAGGCGATCCTCGTAGCGAAAAGGTAGGTATTGCAGCAGTTCGTTGGTGGTATGGATGCCCTTCGCCGACAAGATCTCAGCCAAACGCGGGCCAATGCCCTTCACGTACTGAACGGGGGTGCTGAGCTCGAGCATCTCAACGGATGTTAGCAGGAGGAGTTGAGAATTCGCTGGATCTTAAACACAATGTAGGCGCGGGCGTCCTCGCCCGTGTGTTACGCAACCTTACAGGATGTACCGTGACAGGTCCTGATCTTTCACGATGTCGGTCAGCATCTTGCGAACATAGTCCGCGTCAATATTGACTTGCTGACCTTTTCTTTCGGGAGCGTCAAAGCTGATCTCATCTAGCACTCGTTCCATGATGGTGTGCAGACGGCGCGCGCCAATGTTTTCGGTGCCTTCATTTACGCGAAAGGCAAACCGCGCGACCTCCTCCAGCGACTCGGAGGTAAAATCCAGCTTCACACCTTCGGTTTCGAGCAATGCGGTGTACTGCTTCACCAGCGACGACTTGGGCTCAGTCAAGATCTTGATGAAGTCTTCCATAGTCAGCGATTGCAGTTCCACGCGAATCGGGAAACGGCCCTGCAGCTCAGGAATAAGGTCGCTGGGTTTGGAAACGTGGAAGGCTCCGGCCGCAATGAAAAGAATATGGTCGGTGCGAACCATGCCATAACGAGAGTTGACCGTAGTTCCCTCGACGATTGGCAGAATATCGCGCTGCACCCCTTCTCGTGAAACGTCAGGCCCATGGCCACTTTCGCGGCCGGCGATCTTGTCAATCTCGTCCAGAAAAATAATGCCCGCGTTTTCCACACGATCAATCGCCATACGAGTCACCTGATCCATGTCAATCAGGCGCTGTTCTTCTTCCTGGATCAGGTATTCGAAGGCTTCGCTGACCTTCATCTTCCGCTTCTTGGTGCGCTGGCCGAAGATATTCGGCAGCATATCTTTGACATTGACATCCATCTCCTCGACGCCTTGATTGGAGATGATTTCAAACGAGGGGAAAGATTTTTCACGGACCTCGATTTCCACCATGCGCCCGTCGAGCTTGCCTTCACGCAATTGCTGGCGCAACTTTTCTCGGGTCCGGGAATGTGACTCTGCCAAACCGGTCGAACCTTCGATTACCACTCCACCGCCCGATTCAGCAGGACGAGACGGCGAGGAAGGCGGCAGCAGAAGGTCCAGTAAACGTTCTTCGGCATTAAGCTCAGCCTTGTCGGACACATCCTCCAGTTTTTCTTCGCGAACCATGTCGATGGCTATCTCGACCAGGTCCCGAATCATCGATTCCACATCCCGGCCCACGTAGCCGACCTCAGTAAATTTCGAAGCTTCCACCTTCAGGAACGGTGAGTTGGTAAGTTTGGCCAGACGCCTGGCAATCTCAGTCTTGCCGACCCCGGTCGGGCCGATCATAATGATGTTCTTGGGAATGATTTCTTCCGCCAGCTCCGGCGCCAGCTTCTGCCGCCGCATTCGATTGCGAAGAGCGATGGCCACTGCGCGCTTTGCGGCCTTCTGTCCGACAACGTACTTGTCGAGCTCCGACACGATTTCGCGTGGCGTCAGCTCGTCCAGCGCGATGCGTTCTTCGTCGACGGTTCCGGGTAAGTAGATAGCCATAAGGTCGGTTCTCAGTTCTCAATTGCCGGTGCTCAGCGATCGCTCGACCTGATCACGGATTCGCAGCCGAAAACCCAGGAACTCACAACTCCTCAATCGTAACCTTGTCATTGGTATAGATGCACATCTTGCCCGCAATCTTCAGGGCCTCTTCGGCGATCTCACGCGGAGGCAATTGCGTGTGCTGAGCCAGCGCCTGTGCTGCAGCCTGCGCATAAGGCCCACCACTGCCGATTGCAGCGATTCCCCCATCGGGCTCGATCACGTCGCCTTGTCCGCTGAGCAGAAATGTCTGGTCCTTATCGCTCACCAGCAGCAGGGCTTCGAGATGCCTAAGAAATTTGTCGGTGCGCCAATCCTTTGCCAACTCGACGGCTGCCCGGCCAATGTTGCCATGATACTGTTCCAACTTTGATTCGAAGCGGCTGAACAGAGAAAAAGCATCTGCGGTCGAGCCCGCAAAGCCCGCCAGGATCTTGTCCTGATAGAGCCGCCGGATCTTCTTGGCCGTGTGCTTGATAACAGACTCGCCGAGGGTCACCTGGCCATCTCCGGCCATGACCACTTTGCCATCGCGACGCACGCATAAAACTGTAGTGGAGCGAACTGGACGCTTTGAGGACATTGAGCGCAATTCTTGATTATATCAGCGTGAAGCAACCTGGCCGCGACAGCCAAGCAAGGCAGAGTTATGCGTGTACTTCCTCCGCGCTGGGTTTGCGCGCCAGCAATTGCCGCAATACAAACTGTAGGATGCCGCCGTTCGCGTAGTATTGCACCTCTTGTGGAGTATCAATGCGAACTATTGCCTTGAACTCTTTCTTGATTCCTTTTAGGGTCGCGTGAACATTCACTCTCTGCGCAGCCGCGAAATTTGCGATCGCGTCGCGAATGCCGACGATTTCAAAGATTACCTCCCCCGTCAAATTGAGCGATTCAGCATTTTCCTCCGCAAGAAATTGCAGGGGAAGAATGCCCATACCGACGAGGTTCGAACGGTGAATCCGCTCGTAGCTCTCGGCTATCACCGCCCGGACACCTAGTAGGAGCGGACCCTTGGCCGCCCAGTCACGTGACGATCCAGCCCCATATTCCTTGCCAGCAATGATCACCAGGGGCACGCCTTCTTTCCGATACTTTTCGGATGCATCGAAAATACTCATCTCCTCGCCATCCGGCAGATGACGGGTGAAGCCGCCTTCCAGATTGGGCACCAGCTTGTTTCGCAGGCGCACGTTCGCGAAGGTCCCTCGCACCATAACCTCGTGGTTGCCGCGCCGTGAGCCATAGGAGTTGAAGTCCGCGGGCTTCACCCCATGCTCCATCAGATATTTTCCAGCCGGACTGTCCTTCTTGATCGAACCTGCCGGCGAAATGTGATCAGTAGTTACGCTATCGCCCAAAACTGCCAGCACGCGCGCATTTGTTATGTCCCCAACCCCAGACGGCGTGAGTCCCATATCTTCGAAGTAAGGAGCCTGCCGGATGTAGGTGGAATCTTTTTCCCAACTATAGGTCTGTCCCTTCGCGACGGGCAGCGATCGCCAGTGTTCGTCGCCTTCATAGACCTCGCTATAACTTTTTCGAAACATGTCCGAAGTTATGGACTTCGCCACCGCCTGCTTGATTTCGCTCTGTGACGGCCAGATGTTGGCCAGGTAGACGGCCTTACCCTGCTGGTCGCGTCCGAGGGGATCTTTACGCATATCCACATCGATGCGCCCAGCCAGCGCAAACGCCACCACGAGCGGTGGCGACATCAGATAGTTAGCGCGAACTTCAGAATTGATTCGGCCCTCAAAGTTGCGATTCCCGGAAAGCACCGAAGCAACCACCAGGTTCTTTTCCTCGATGGCTTCGGAGACTTCCGTGGGAAGCGGTCCAGAGTTGCCGATGCAGGTCGTGCATCCGTAGCCGACTACGTGGAACTTCAGTTGTTCCAGGTAAGGCATCAGGCCGGCACGCTCGAGATAATCCCGAACAACTTTCGACCCGGGCGCCAAGGACGTTTTTACCCACTCCGGCACCGACAATCCCTTCTCAACCGCCTTCTTCGCGAGCAGCCCTGCTGCCACCATCACCGACGGATTGGAGGTGTTGGTGCAGCTCGTAATCGCGGCAATGACCACGCTGCCATTGCGCAACTCGTTTTTCACTTCGGGAGTAACGTGTTCCTCCACCTTATGATTTTCCACTCCAACCGCGGTCGGATTTCCGCCTTCCCCTTCCCAACGTTCCTTACTTACGTGGGCAACGTCGGCCGCTGCCGAGATTGCCATCGAATTCTCTTTGCGAGACCCGGCTTTCAGCGGCTTGGTGAGCGAGGGAAGCGCCTGCTCGAATGAAGCACGTGCACTGGAGAGGGCCACCCGGTCCTGCGGACGCTTGGGCCCCGCGAGGCTCGGTTCGACACTGCCCAAGTCGAGGATGAGCAATTCGGAATATTCCGCCTGTGGCGTGTTCTCGTCATGAAATAGTCCTTGCGCTCGGCAGTACGCTTCCACCAGGGCGACGTGCTCGTCAGAGCGGCCGGTCAGGCGCAGATAGGCCAGGCTCTCCTTGTCAACCGGAAAGATGCCACAGGTCGCACCGTATTCAGGCGACATATTTCCGATGGTGGCGCGGTCCGCCAATGGCAAATCTTGTAAACCCGGACCAAAGTATTCGACGAACTTGCCCACCACTCCGTGTTTGCGCAGCATTTCTGTAATCGTCAGTACCAAGTCAGTAGCGGTCGCACCTTCGCGCAGTCGTCCGGTCAACTTCACACCTACCACCAGCGGAATCAGCATCGAAACCGGCTGACCCAGCATGGCGGCCTCTGCTTCAATTCCCCCTACACCCCACCCTAGAACGCCAAGACCGTTAATCATGGTCGTGTGTGAATCGGTTCCCACCAGCGTGTCAGGATAGGCAACGCGCTTGCCGTTGGATTCCTGAACGAAAACCACACGCGCCAGATACTCCAGATTGACCTGATGCACGATTCCGGTGTCCGGGGGCACGATAGCCAGATTGCGAAATGCCGTCTGACCCCAGCGCAGGAATGCGTAGCGCTCCTTGTTGCGTATGAACTCCATTTCCGCATTCAGGGCGAAAGCCTGGCGAGTTCCGAATTCATCCACCTGCACAGAGTGGTCAATTACCAATTCCGCTGGCTGTAGCGGATTGATGAGTGCCGGATCACCACCCAGGCGCTTCATGGCATCGCGCATCGCCGCCAAATCCACCACCGCCGGAACTCCGGTAAAATCCTGCAGCAAAACTCGGCTCGGTGTGAAGGCGATTTCTTTCTCGGGCTTGCTCTTGCTATTCCACGCTGCCACGGCGTGGATTTCGCCTTTAGTGACATTCCTTCCGTCTTCAGTACGCAGCAGGTTTTCCAGCAGAATGCGCAGCGAGTATGGTAGATGCCTGGTGGAGATCCCCTGTTTATCCAGTGCGTCCACACGGTAGATTTCGTATTCTTTCTTATCAACTTTTAAAGTGGCTCGGGCGCCGAAGCTGTTCACTGACATAATTGCCTTCCTGAAGGTATTGTTCCGTGCCGGCAGATCACTCTGCTCCACCGTGGATAAACCTAGTGTAATCTTCTCCCACCAAATTGCTACGCGCCGTCTCTTGGCGTTCGGCAGGATTTCTTCGCGAACTCGCAGGTTTAATACCGCGAATGCCTATCAGAAATCAGAGGTTAGTCGCATCTCCGGTCAAGCGTTCATTTCGCCCGCAGGAGCAGAACAGGCGCGCTGATACTATGCTGAACTCGGCTGGCTGTGGCGCCGAGAAACACATCGGCCAGGAAGCGGTGCCCGTGAGTGCTCATGGCTACCAGATCGCAACCCTTCTGCTGCACCCATTTGATGATCTCGTTTGCCGGTTCGCCATAGGCCAGTTCGGCCTGCGCGGAAATGCCGGCAGATTGGAACTCGGCCCGAATTTTTTCTAAATATGCGCTGTCTTCGGCGATTTCCGGACTGACCGCGTCCGGCCCATAGGTTCGCGCCGCCCATCCAGTGGCGACATGCAGCAACATCAAACGGCTGTGCGCGAGCTTCGCCAGCTGTTTAACGTGTTCGATGATTGCCCGGTCACTCGGCGTGCCGTCAAGCGTCACGAGAATGATGTCGTACATGGTCGTTCGGTCCTGTTATCTCGCCGTTACCCGGCGGTGATGACGTGCCACGCAGCTTTGAGCGAATCCGGCAAGCCGTAAACGTCCATGGCGGTGATCAGAATAGCACTGGCCCAACCTGCAACTAGCAGAAGTCCCCCGTTCTTCCAAGTCCCCATACGCTTGCGAGAACTCGTGAAGTGGAGAAGCGGAAACATTGCGAATGGCAACTGCAGCGCCAGCACCACTTGGCTCAATGTCAGCAGATCGGTAACACTGCTGTCGCCTCGCAGGCCGATAATAAAGACCGCCGGCAGGATCGCCAACCCACGGGTAATGAGCCGTCGTACCCACGGTTTGATTCGCCAGCGCATGAAACCTTCCATCACGACTTGCCCCGCCAAAGTGCCGGTGATGGTGCTGCTCTGCCCACTTGCCAGTAACGCAACCGCAAATAGCGTGCTGGCGATGGCGGTCCCCAGTAACGGTGCCAACGTCAGGTACGCGACCCGGATCCAATCGCTGTTGCCGCCGAACCGGACCAGCTGCCCTCCCGACACGATCACGCTTTCCTTCCCAAAGAACACCGTTGCCGCCAGCACCAGAATCGCCGCGTTGACAAAGAAGGCGACACTCAGGGCCACAATTGAGTCGATGGTGTTAAAGCGAATTGCACTTCGAATGGAGGGTTCGTCCTTCTGCAGTTTGCGACTCTGTACCAGGGCCGAGTGCAGGTATAAGTTGTGCGGCATCACGGTCGCCCCGATGATACCGATGGCGACATACAACATCCCTGACTGACGAAAATGAGGAGAAACCAGTGCCCGCCCCATTTCCCAAAAGCTTGGGTGGGTTTGCGGAAGAATGAAAATCTCGATGAAGTAGCACACCCCGATGGTCACTATCAGCAACAGCACTACGGCTTCGATAGTCCGCATCCCTAACGATTGCAAGGCCAGGAGGAGGAGCACGTCCAGACCAGTGATGATCACCGCCCACAGCAACGGGATATGGAACAACAAATTGATAGCTACGGCGCTGCCCAGCACCTCCGCCAAATCACAGGCGCCAATGGCCACTTCGCTCATCAACCAGTTGGGCCAGCGCGTCCAATTGGGATACCAGTCTCGGCAGCATTGGGCCAGGTCCTTCCCCGTGACTACTCCTAGGCGCGCGGAAATTACCTGCATGAAGATCGCCATCAGGCTGGCCAGCCCCACGACCCATAGCAGTCCGTACTTGAATTGCGCCCCGGCTTGCAGGTCCGTCCCCCAGTTGCCAGGATCCATATAGCCAACGCTGACAAGGATCGCCGGCCCCACGAACGCCCGCCACTGCTCCCAGAATCCCGCGAGGTGGTGCGGTACCTCGACGGAACTGTGAACTCCCTCCAGAGACACATAACCTGGAGGTTGAGCATGGGCGACGCTGTCAACAGCTGGAGCGCGAGAACCAGCCGTTGCCTTGAAGTCCGTTTGCCCGCCTGTCTTTCTCATCTCGTTTTTATGCTTCGGAAGACGACCAGAAAACGATTGTCTCCCGCATATTAACTATAGTTAATCATAGCGTAGTGTAACTACTTGTCCTGTTTGAACCGAAGTTGTGATTTGGGATTAATGCAGACGAAGCGTGCCCGAGTCTTTCACTGTTCGATGGCTCAATGATTCAATTCTCCGTGTCTCAGTGCCTCCGTGGCTGATTTTTGGAGCTGTTGTTGTTAGCAAGTTAAAATGTCCGGTTTTCTTAGCACGTGACTTGTCCGGTTTGAGTTAAATGACCAGCAGCAGTCGGGGCTGTGGGAAAGTGGGAATCCAGCGCCTTTTGCGGGGTTTCCAAGCGAGGTGGGAAAGTCGGGTTTTGGACTTTTCCAGCTCGCGTCTTTTCCACAG
>QIAP01000231.1 GCA_003225075.1 Acidobacteriota bacterium
AATCGCATTTGTGAGGGCCTAACGGCGCAGAATTCTTTGATGGTCGTTGGTAATAATTTCAAGGAGAAGAAATCGATGAGAGTGCGGACGATGTTAGCCTCGACGATCTTGGCCTGGTTGGCTCTGGCCTTTTTGGCGGCGCCGACGGTCACGGCGCAGACCTTCCGCGGAACCATTCTCGGCACTGTGACGGACCCGTCGGGTGCAGTGGTCTCCGGGGCAAAGGTGACCGTGCGCAATGTGGCCACCGGACTCGAACGCACTACCGCGACCAGTGCCGATGGCAGCTATAACGTGCCAGAGTTACCAATCGGGACTTATACGGTCACCATCACTCAATCTGGATTTCAGACTGCGGTGACTACTGGCGTGGTGGTAGATGTGGCCGGCGAACGCCGCGTGGATGCAGCGCTGAAGGCAGGGCAAGTGTCGACGACGGTCGAAGTCTCGGGAGAGACGCTGCCACAAGTGGAAACAACCACCGATACCCTGGGCGGTACATTAACGAGCGAGACTGTAGAGAATCTTGCGGTGAACGGTCGCGACTATACCAAGTTACTCTTCCTGAATCCCGGTGTGTCCGGTTCACCTGATCAGATTACGGATTCTCCAGGATCGTTCGGGGTCTTTTCAATGAATGGAGCCCGCGGACGCTCGAATAACTTTCTACTCGACGGCACAGACATGAACGACGGATACCGGAATGACCCCGCGATCAACGAAGCCGGGGTCTTCGGTACGCCAGCCACGATTCTCCCTATTGACGCCGTCGCCGAAGTCCGGGTGCTCTCCAACTTCGAGCCTGAGTATGGCCGCAACGCGGGGGCCACGGTCAATATAGTGACGAAGAGCGGCTCGAACACCTTGCACGGGTCCGCCGCCGAATATTTCCGCAATGATGCGCTGGATGCGCGCAATTTTTTTAACCCAGCAAGCCAGCCGAAGGCAGCGTTCCACAACAATCAGTACGGCGCGTCACTAGGCGGGCCAATTGTGAAAGATAAGACATTTTTCTATGGAGACTATGAAGGACAGCGGGAGACAGTGGGCGTGGTGACGTTGGCTCCGGTCCCTACAGGCAGCGCCGCCGACGGATCGCTCAGCCCTAGCGACGCAACCAATCCTGTTATCGCAAACCTGTTGGCGCTTCATCCTTGGCCTGCGCCGAATCTTGCGCGCGGAAACTTGTTCGAGCCGGGGAGTGCTTCGGTGGTTTCTCCTTCTTTCAATCGATTAAGCAGTTTCATTGCTAAGGTTGACCACAATTTCAGTGCTAGCAATCTTGTTACAGGGCGTTATTTCTTTGGCGACAGCGTTCAATCCTTTCCATTGGCTCTGACCGCGACGGGCGGCCAGCTTCCTGGCTTTAACACGTTTACGCCAACTCGAGTCCAACTCGTATCTCTTTCTTACGTTCATACGATTGGTGCGAATAAGGTAAACGAACTGCGCTATGGGTGGAACCGATTTGCTGAAGGATTTTTCCCGGAGGATCAAAAGTTTCATCCTAGCTCGATTGGCCTTTGCGCCACCGGGTCGCCAGGCGGACTCGGTTGCTCTGGATCCGGTATCACTGATTCTGGACTGCCAATAATTTTGGTCAGCGGGGTGGCTCAGCTAGGCGCGACCAGTAGTGTGCCGCGGCACCGCTTTGACGGCAACAATCAGGTGCTGGACAACTTCTCCTGGAAAATAAACAAGCACGACGTCAAGTTCGGCTTTGATTTCCATCGCACGACCATCCAGCAGTACTTCGACAAGTATTTTCGTGGGAGATTGAAATTTGGCGATACTTTCGATAGTAGCGGCGCCCTAGTTGCCACGGGCCTTCAAAACTTTCTCGCGGGCGCGCCGACAGGCGGCTTTCAGTATGTAGGCAATACGACACGTCATACCTTCGAAAACAACTTCGGATTTTACCTTCAGGACAGCTTTAGAGTGACGCAACGGCTGACATTCAACTACGGCTTGCGCTGGGACTACTTCGGCGTGATGGGCGAGAAGAACAACCTGTTAAGCAATGTCACCAGTCTGTCTCCGGCAACAGGCACCGGTACCTTCACCTTAACCCAAGTTGGACAGCCCGGCCTGAGCCGACTCTATGAGCCGGATTACAAAAATTTTGCGCCGCGGGTCAGCATTGCCTGGGACGTAAGGGGAACGGGGAAGACCGTTATTCGCGCCGGCTTTGGCATGTTCTATGACGCGTTCTCTCAAGATATGGCGCTCGGCCACTTGCCCTATGAGACATTCTTTTCTCCAGGGCCAGCGTACAACCCTGTGGGCCCCGCGGCGATTCTTTCAGCGGGACTGAATACCGCCTTGTCCGGAGGCGGTGCAATTCAGCCGGGCGTACCGGTATTCGGGGATGAAACGGCATGCAACTTCGAATGCGATACTTTCGCCTTCGACCGCCACATCAAGACGCCATATATGGAGAATTACAATTTCAACATCCAGCAACAAATTACCAGTAAGGCCGTACTGCAACTCGGTTACGTGGGATCGCAGGGGCACAGGCTGTGGCGATTTTTTGATCTGAATCAGCCGAGTGCGGCTACGATCAATGCGGCGGACCTGGCAAGTGTGGCGGCCGGAGGATCGATCGCTGATTTCAGCGGGTTCAATCGTCCGTTTAACGGCAATCCCTATGGAACGTTTTACCTTGAGCAGGAAAACTCGACTGGAAAGTCTAATTACCACTCTTTGCAAGCGAGTTTGCGGGTGAATGGCTGGCACGGCGTCAGTTCGATGGTTAACTTTGTGTGGTCAAAATC
>QIAP01000232.1 GCA_003225075.1 Acidobacteriota bacterium
TTATAACAGTCCATCGGTGAAACGACGGTGGAGCGGGATTGTGCGTGGCTCAGTGATTTCCGCCGGGCAGCGACAATATTCTAACGTCCGGCAGATTGCGATAGCGTTCCGCGTAGTCAAGCCCGTAGCCGACTACGAATTCATTAGGAATCGCAAAACCAACATAATCGGCGGTGACGTCAGTCAGGCGACGCTCCACTTTATCCAACAAGACCGCGACGCGCAGATTCTTCGGCTTGCGTTGCTGCAAAATGCGCAAGAGATAGCGGAGCGTGAGACCAGTATCCAAAATATCTTCCACTACGATGACAGTTTTGCCCTCGATGCTGGAGTCGAGGTCCTTGTTGAGTTTCACTTGGCCAGAGGAACGTGAATCCTTGCCATAGCTCGACACCGCGATGAAATCAAATGTCACTTCGCCGGTAATCTGGCGCGCTAAATCGGCCAGAAACAAGACGGCGCCTTTCAAAACTCCTACCAGCAGAAGGGGTTCGTTCGGAAAATCCTTGCGAATCAGCTTGGCCATCTCGCGAATTCTTTTTTGGATTTTCGCGTGGGTAAGCAGGACCTTCACCCGCTCTGTGCCGGACGGAATGGGCGCGTTGTTTCTGTTCGCGCGCTGCGTCTTGATGGCCATTTTCTCCTCGTGAATCCCGCGTGACTTTATCTCAGCATGGCGTCGTCTTCAAGCGGGCATTTACGCGCTCTTATTTCGGCGTTCATGGAGCGGAAACAATTTTCGCATAGACTTTTTGGCACTCGGGTGCGAAGAAAAAGAGCTGATAGCAGGAATCAGTTTTTTGAGTGTTGTTTCACTGGATTTCCACAGCTCAGTACTGTGGAAAGTCGTATCGCTGTGATAAGAATATCGAATCACAGGCACTTACCTCGGGCTGAAACAAAGTAGCCGACAGCTTTGGTTTATCCGCCCCCCACCCCGGGCGGCGATGCGGGTGGCAGTCTAATCCGAGCACTACCGTTGTAAATCCTAGGAGGATTTTGCATGTTCACAAGGGGGCCCATGATTGGTCGGATAGCTTGTGTAATTTCAGTTCTTTATCTACTGCTGATCTCGCCCGGACTACGAGCCCAATCCACAACGGATGGCGCGATCGCTGGAACGGTGACGGACGCAAGCGGAGCCGCAGTGCCAAATGCGAGCGTCACGGTGACGAACAAAGGCACCAACCTTTCGCAGGGCGTTGCGACTGATGAATCGGGCTATTTCCGCGCAGCCAAGCTGCAACCGGGCTCGTACACCATGAAAGTGGAAGCTCCAGGTTTGGCTCCTTTCACGGCAGAAAATGTAATTGTGCAGATTGGAAGCGTCACCGAAGTCCCGGCAAAGCTGAACGTGGCTTCAGCCGGCGCCACCGTCGTCGTCAGCGCCGAGCTTCCACAAGTCAACACCACCTCGGCGGAGTTTGCGCCAACGCTAGATCAAACGGCCATCAACAATCTGCCTATCAATAATGGCCGTTGGTCAAGTTTCGCGCTTCTCACACCCGGCGCGGTCAATGATGCCAGCGGGTTTGGGTTGATCAGTTTCCGAGGCATGAGTACGCTTCTCAACAACTCAACCGTAGACGGCGGCGACAACAACTAGGCGTTCTTTTCCGAAGAGCGTGGCCGCACGCGCATCGGGTACACCATCCCCAAGGCGGCCGTGCAGGAGTTTCAGGTAAACACTTCGAACTATTCCTCGGAATACGGCCGCGCCGCCGGGGCTGTGATCAACACCGTCACCAAAACCGGCTCGAACCAGTTCCATGGCGAGGCCTACTTTTATGATCGCGACAACGAGTGGGGCGCAACAAATCCGTTTACGCGTCTGACGACACAAACCTCTCCGGGTGTCTTTACCTCCGCTCCGTACAAACCCAAGGACGTTCGAAAAATTTGGGGCGGCGGCATCGGTGGCCCCATTCTGAAGGATCGCCTGTTTTTCTTCTTCGCTGTGGATCGCTATGATCGTGATTTCCCCGGAACCGCAGTTCCCGGGAGCCCGAGCGCCTTCTTCGCTGCTCCCGTGCCTGACCTGACTCCCTATGGCGGCTCATGCCAGGCATTGACGACACCCGTGAGCAACAATCCAAATCAGACAGCCATCAAGAACTCGAGCAGCAACGGGGCAAACGTCCTGACTGCCACCTTGGGGGCCTGCACGCTCATGTCTCGGCTCGGCAAACCTGATTACGGCAGCGCTGCACAGACTTACAATAACGGATTGAACGGACTTCTTGCTGAGCTTGGTCCGGTAGCGCGGAAAGGCCAAGCTACGATTTTTCTCCCGAAAGTCGATTGGACGATCAACAGCAGGAATCACGCTTCGTTTGAAGTCAATCGGATGCGCTGGGCATCGCCAGCGGGTATTCAGACACAAGCGAGCAATACGTTCGGCATAGCCAGCTTCGGCAACGACTACGTTCGTGACAGCTGGGGCGTCGCAAAACTTTATACCTCCTTTACCTCCACTCTCTCGAATGAGTCCCGCTTCCAGTATGGACGCGACCTTGAATTTGAATTCGCACAGCCATCTTCTGCATACGAACAGGCCAATTTCATCACTTCGCCGCTCTTCCCCGGCTACACGAATCCGCTCGGCCTTTCTCCCGACGTGTTCATCACGAACGGCTTCGACATGGGCGTACCTACGTTCCTCCAGCGGCCGGCGTTTCCGGACGAACGTCGCACCCAATTTGCCGACACCGTCAGCTGGAATCACGGCAGGCACAGTTTCAAATTTGGCGTGGACTATGCCCATACCCGTGATTTAAGCCAGAACCTGCGCTTTCAGTACGGTTCGTTCAGCTATTCCAGCCTGGCAAATTACTTCTCTGATCTGAATGCCATTAACACCTGCACGACTTCGGGCGTGAAGGTTCCGTGCTACAGCAACTATCAGCAGGCGTTCGGACCGCTGGGTTTTGAATTCAACACAGATGATTACGCTTTCTTCGCGGAAGACAACTGGCGGATTCTTCCTCGGTTCACTCTGAACATCGGTGTTCGCTATGAGTATGAGAAGCTGCCCGATCCGATTCTTCCTAATCCGGCAGTCCGGCAAACGCAACAGCTGCCGAGCGACA
>QIAP01000233.1 GCA_003225075.1 Acidobacteriota bacterium
TCATCGCAGTGACCGTGCGGCGCCAAAGCTGCGAACTGGCGAGCACATTGGCCTTGTCGACGGAGCACAGCCGGTGGGAGCGATTCTCTGCGCGGGCAAACGCGAAAGTCGCAATGCGTTCAATCTCGGGAGTGGAATATGACTCCGTGTCCCACGAACGTTCTTTGCCGGCTTCCGTGCTATGTCCGCGGTCGCCAAAATACATGCCGCCCGCGAGTTCGCGGATGATTTCCAAGTCCAAATCGCCCAAGCGCTCCGGCTTCAGCGGCGACATGCCGCGCAGAGGTTCGAGCAGCCTCACTGGACGTACATTCACGTACAAGCCCATGCCTTGACGCAACGCGAGCAGACCGCTCTCCGGCCGCTTGCCTACGGGCAGCGAATCCCATTTCGGACCGCCAACAGCGCCGAGAAACACAGCATCGCCTTTGCGGCAGGCGTCAATCGTTGCGTTGGGCAACGGCGTGCCAGTCAAGTCGATCGCCGTTCCGCCGACTGGATGTTCCTGAAAGTCAAATTGATGATGGAATTCGCGCGCGCACTCTTTGAGCACATTCGCGGCGGCAGCCGTAACTTCCGGACCGATACCGTCACCGGGCAGCAGCACGATGGACTTTTTCATGATTTTCCTGATGCAACAATTCTTATGTCCTGCATTATGCCGCGGAAGACGCCTCGGCGGGAACCGTCGATGCGCCGCGGCGGATCACCTCGTGAGCAATCCCAAGAATATCGCGCGGCCGCACGGATTTCGATTCGTCAGCCAGGGCGGTTACCCGGCGATAAATTTCCGCGAGTTCCGCGTCAGTCGCTTCAAAGCCCAGGTCGCGAAGGCTCACGCGCAACGCGTTCCGGCCGGAGTGCTTGCCCATCACAAGGGAGCGCGAAGGCACACCAACCGTTTCTGGCGAAATGATTTCATACGTCGATGGATTCTTGATGATGCCGTCCTGATGAATTCCGGCTTCGTGAGCAAATGCGTTCGCGCCCACGACGGCTTTATTCGGAGCGACCTGCGCACCGGTAATTTCCGTGAGCATGCGGCTGGCTGGAAATAGATGCTCCAGCTTGATGTTGGTGGTTACGCCGAAACTTTCTTTGCGCACTGCGAGAGCGACGGCAATTTCTTCAAGCGAGGCGTTTCCCGCGCGCTCGCCGATTCCGTTGATGGTGCACTCGATCTGCCGCACACCAGCGCGAATTGCCGCGAGCGAATTCGCCACAGCGAGGCCGAGGTCGTCATGGCAATGGGCACTCAGCGTAACTCCCTGCGCATCACCCAGAAACTCGCGAACGCGGCGAAACATTTCGCCATATTCTTCGGGCACAGCGTAGCCCACCGTATCTGGCAAATTCAAAATTGTAGCTCCGGCATCGATAGCGGTCTTGCAGACCTGACAGAGATAGTCGATATCGGTGCGGCCGGCGTCTTCGGCGGAAAATTCCACCTCAGCGACTTGTTGCCGGCCGTAACGAATCATCGAGCCGATGGCTTCAAGAGCCTGTTCGCGCGTCATGTTCAGCTTCACCTGCAGGTGAAGGTCAGAGGTGGCAAGGAAAATATGCAAACGCGAGGCCGCCGCGAGTTTGAGCGCTTCGACCGCTGCGTCAATATCGAGCTTTTTTGCGCGCGCCAGTGCTGCGATCGGCACATCGCGCACTTCGCGTGCGACCGCCTGAACCGCTTCCAGGTCGCCGCGGGACGAGATCGGGAAACCAGCTTCGATGGTGTCCACGCCAAGTTTCGCGAGCTGGCGAGCCATCCGGATCTTCTCCTCCGTCTTCATGGAGAAGCCCGGTGACTGTTCCCCGTCGCGGAGGGTGGTGTCGAATATGCGCACTACGTCCATGGGGTGTGCCTCAACAGTAGTAACGCAGATTTTGCCCCTGCTGGTCAAATTTATCTTTATTCTGCATTTGATAATTCTACCTTATACTGTGCTCCGAGGAATTTCATGGATCTTAGCGAATTGCAGGTGTTTTTGATGGTCGCGCGGGAAGGCAGCTTCTCGCGAGCCGCGGAGCGCCTCTATCGCACTCAACCGGCAGTCAGCCTCGCGATTCGTAAGCTTGAAGACGGCCTCGGCCAGCCGCTGTTTGTGCGGGGTGCACGTCCGGTGCGCCTCACCGATGCCGGCACGCTGCTGCGCGAATACGCCGAACGGCTGATCAATCTTCGCGATGAAGTGAAAAAAGGACTTTCCGAGCTGACGGGCTTGAATCGCGGCGAACTCTCGCTGGGCGTGAACGAAAGCTCGATCCATGCGCTTCTGCCGGCGCTTGGACAGTTCAGAAAACTCCATCCCGGCATTCAAATCCGCGTTCATCGCATGTTTTCCCGGGATATTCCTCACGAAGTGATGAATTACCGGCTGGACCTCGGCGCGGTTTCCTTCGTTCCCCGTGAACCGCAATTGCAAGCCACGGAGATTCTGAAGGACGAGCTGACCCTCGTTGTGCCACCAAAACATCCGCTGGCAAGGCGCCGCGAAGTGGATGTCACCGATCTGGAAAGCGAAAGCTTCGTCGCTCATAGCGTTGAATCGCCGTTTCGGCGGCGCGTGATTGAGTTGTTTGGCCGCAATCGCACAACTTTAAATATGCCCATCGAAATGCCGACCATCGAAAGTATCAAACGTTTCGTGCAAATGGGCATGGGCGTGGCCATTGTGCCGCGCATGTGCGTGGCGTGGGAAATCGATCACGGATGGATGAAAGAAGTGAAAGTCCGTCAACTCAACTTGCCCCGCCACGTCTATCTGGTGTCGCGGCGCGGCGCCCGCCTCCCCCACGCAGCCGCAGAGCTTATCCGGTTGCTAAAGACGGATTAACCACCGGCAAAGAGAAAACGAGCGCTCCTCCTGGTGGCGAAAAAAATCGCTGCTTTCTGCGGGCTGGAAAGACGGCGCAGCCTGCAAACCGCTCATTCCATGCCAGATAGACGTTCCGAGAAGCCAG
>QIAP01000166.1 GCA_003225075.1 Acidobacteriota bacterium
TGTCGTCGACGATGAGAATGCATGGCACATAACCCTGATTTCACTTAACGCTGTATCTATCCTTCTCTCAATGCAGGCATCCCGCAATAGGGTGAATACTGTACGCTAGCGTACCTTTTTCTCGGCCGCAGTGTACTGCATCGTACCAAAACCTAACATTTTGGGCTAGTCTTTAACGTTAAAAGCGAGTAGGGTTAAGGGGTCTCTTCAAGCATCTTTCCGCCGCGCCCTCAAGGGGGACGGTTCCTTGCAAAATCAGACGCGGTCTTCGCCGCTGTAAGGAGCCGTTATGGCACAAAAATCATCTTATCTTCGCTTTAAACCCCGTGCCAAACCACCTTCCCTTGGTGTCGATGGTCACTCGATGCACAACGAAATTCTGCTTGGCCTGCCTCGCAAAGAATGCGAGGCCATGCTCGAAAAGATGGAACTACTAGAGATGCGAACCCATGAGGTGTTGAATGAAATGGGGGAGCCAATTGGGCAATGCTATTTCGTGAACAGTGGTTTGGCGTCCATTCTGACGGTGCTGAGCGATGGCAAGAGCGTGGAAGTCGGGCTGGTGGGGAAAGAAGGCTTTGTTGGTCTACCTCTGGTGGTCGGTCTGACGACCAGTGCAACTCGTGCGGTGACTCAGATTGCCGGTACCGCCTACCGCGTGAGTGCCCCGGATTTGTCGAAGCTTTTGCGGACTTGTCCGCAACTGGAAAAAAAGCTGAATCGCTACTCCCAGGCGTTTGCGCTGCAGGCAACCCAGGTGGCTGCCTGCAACCGACTACACGAAGTGGAAGAACGACTGGCGCGCTGGCTGCTCATGAGTCAAGACCGCATTGGCGGCAATCAGGTACCGCTGACGCAGGAGTTTCTGGCACATATGCTGGGCACACGCCGGGCGAGCGTGACGGTAGCCGCTGGAATTCTTCAGAAAGCCGGCCTCATTACCTATACGCGGGGAGCAGTGACGATTATGCACCGCGGCAACCTGGAAGACGCATCGTGCGAATGCTACGAAATATTGGTTAACCAATCGCGGAACTGGAAAAACGAGTCGCGATAAAGTTGGTTCGATGCGATACAAAAGCTGGGAGCGGTAGCGTACCGACAAGCGCCATCCTCAAACCTAACATTCACTTTAGTCCCCCGGCAGGAGTAAACCATGAACGCCGCCGATTCCAAATCTCCGGATAGCGCAAATTGGCGTGATCTATACAGAGCCGCAATTCTTGAGCTTGACCCAATGAAAATGTTCGAGCGTATCGCCGAGGCGGAGAAAGCCCTTCGTCAACGGGCCAAAGAATTATTTCAAACTCCCGGAGACAACATCGAAGAGGAACAGGCGCTCGATGACTCAATGTATGCTTTGCACGCACTGCAAAGCGCCGGCAAGCGCAGTTCTGAGATGGGTGAACGCAACCCGCAAGCCGCGCGTTATCAGAGAACCGGAACCTGGTGAAAACTTGATGCATCTGGCACCCAGTTCGACGATGCACGACGTGACCTGCCCGTTATGTGCGAATTCGACGGTGGCGCTACTGCTTACCAAAGTCAATTTTTCCGCAACCCTGGACGGTGAAGATTTTGTCGAAGAAACCCAGCCTCTGGCGGCTTTTATCTGTCCCAAGTCGCACATCTTTTTTTTACGCGAGCGGGATATAGCGACAGAAGGCTCGCCGCAATTCGCGGCCTGACTCTGCTAAAGCGGCAGAGTGCCGTGACTTTCCTAGCTTAGGAGTTTTCGGTTACTGACGCTGCATGGCGTAGTAGCCGGTGCGGGCTTGAACTTTGTACCCCTGCGGGGCTCGAATTTCGACCTTGCGGAAGGTGCCGTCACGCTTGGAGTTGGTAGGGGTGTAGCCAATGTTGTATTGGGTGCGTAGTTCCTGTGCAATCTGATCGAATCCCTGTTTCAACTTGTCGAGTTTGTTGCCGACTTCGATGACGCGGCCGCCGGTCTCCTCAGCTAGTTTCTTCATCTGCCCACTTCCAGAATAACCGCCAAAACCATAGAAACCGCGATCGGCGATGAGCAGGACATAACAGATGGAGTCGGCTTTTTGAGCGGCTTCGATGGCGTCGGCAATTCTCAGCTTGCTGCCCTCGTCCTGACCGTCGGTCAGCAGGATCATGGCTTTGCGCCCTACTTCACGGGCCAGTTCATCGTGGGCGGCGAGATAGACTGCATCGTAGAGCACCGTGCCCTTGGGAGTGGAGGAACACGGCAGTGGGCCGCCACCCAGACCGGGAACCCCGCCGCAACTGGATGGGGGCGCGTTGATCTTCGCCTGATCGAGGGCAGCACGCAATAAATGGCTGGAGTTGGTGAAGTCCTGGAGCAAATTAACATCCACGTCGAAGCTGATGACAAAGGCTTCGTCTTTGGGCCGGAGTATCTCATTGAGGAAGGCGCTGCCAACCTCTTTTTCCATTCCCAGCACGCGCTGTTGACTGCCGCTGGAGTCGATCAGAATGCCGAGAGTGAGAGGCAAGTTCGATTCCGCGGTGAAGTACTTGATGGTCTGCGGCTTTCCGTCTTCGAAGATATTGAAATCGCTCTTCGCCAGGCTGGGAATCAAGGCACCGCGTTTGTCCTTCACGTTGAAAAATAGCTGGACGACATCCACGTTGACCTTCAAGGTATCGACAGACTGATCCTGATCGGCATTGGACGTGGACTGGGCGGCTGGGAGCGACTGCGCGGAGAGGGCCACCACGGCCGAGCACAATAGCAGGCCAGCAGCTAGAACCGGAAGAGGGCGGAGTTTGGACATAGGGGAAAATCTCTCAGGGATTTTGTTAGTCTATCTCTTAACCTTAGATGCACCAAATCGGAAGGTTCGAGCATCCCAAGTCAGAGTGGTGTGTCTTGATGCCGGGTGGGAGATCAATTTTGGCTTACATTTCGGGTAGGCAGGCGTGGGTGTCAGTTCTGCTTTTGCTGATCAGCCTGTATTCCACAGGGGCGAGGACGCAAACGCAAGAGCAGCAACAGAATATCCCGGATGCGCCTTCGGCTACCCGGCCACCGCAGCCGTTCCCGAATGGGCCGGCCGCATCGCAACCGGCGCCAGGATCAGCCAGCGAAGCGCCTCCGGCGGAAGTCCCCCGCTCCGAACCAGTGCCGCGTTCGGAGGAGCAGCCGTCGCCGCCTCCGCCTATGCCTCCGATCAAAACCGTGCCTGAGGGTGGGGCCACGCCGGATACTGCGGGCTCGCCGGATAATTCGGGATCACGAGCCGATCTGTACAGGATTCCAGTAAACGTGAATTTGGTGCTGGTTCCGGTGACAGTCAAAGATAGTGACGGACACCTGGTCGGCGGTCTGCTGCCCAAAGACTTTACGGTGCTGGAAGATGGCGTAAAGCAGCAACTTCGATTTTTTACCAGTGAACCGTTCCCTCTTTCGGCGGCGGTCATCCTGGATTTGAGCATGCCGGATGCGGCGGTGCAGAAAGTGAACCAGACTTTTCCCGCGCTGACGGGCGCGTTCAGCCAGTTTGATCAGGTCTCGCTCTACACCTACAGCAGCGCGGTAAGCCGGTTGAGCGATTTCAGCGCTGCCACCCAGCAGCTCACGGCCACCCTGAACCAATTGAAGAGGATCCGCGGGAGCAATAACGGGCCGCCGGTGGTGAGTGGACCGCTGGCACCGCAGGGACCAATCGTAAACGGCAAACCGATAGATAGTCCGGTGCAGCCGGTGAATACGCCACCGCGGGAGGCGCACGTGCTGAATGACGCCGTCCTGCGAGCGGCGTTGGATTTAAGCAAGCAGGAACGCACGCGGCGCAAGATTGTTTTTATCATCAGCGATGGGCGTGAATACGGGAGCAACGCGTCGTACAAAGACGTTTTGAAGGTGCTGCTCTCGAATAATGTCACGGTCTATGCCATTGGAGTGGAGGGCGCCGCCGTGCCCGGGTATGGCAAGCTGCAACGGATCACCCATCTGCCGCGCATTGGTTATGGCGACATTCTGCCCAAATATGCCAATGCGACGGGGGGTGAAGTGTTCAACGAGCTCTCGCGCAAGGACATCGATGATGCGTATGCGCGCATTATTGGTGAGGCACGCAACCAGTACACCCTGGGTTACAGCACGCGGTTGACGCCCAGCCAGAAATACCGGCAGCTCGAAGTGCTGGTACGGCGTCCGGGGTGTAAGGGGTCGTCGGCGCGGCCATGCGTGAGCGTTTATGCCAAGGATGGATATTATCCGCTGCCCCCGGGGCGCTAGTGTGAGGGGTCAGAGAGGGGGCGGCGGCTCCCCTTAGTAACCGCGGTAACCTGCCAGTAACGTATACCCCTGTGGTATAAAACCAGCAGCAGCAAAGCGTAATTTCACGCGAGGCGTTTCGAGGGTGTGGACCGCCCGCGGCAGGTCTTGAGGAAAGTCTTGAGTTTTATTAACTTTGCAGCCCGCGAGATCAATTGCAAGATCGTGTATTACGGCGCCGGGCTCGGCGGCAAGACCACCAATCTGCAGTTTATTTATCAGAAGACCGCGGAACAGCAAAAAGGCAAGATGATCTCTCTGGCAACGGAGACGGAACGTACCTTGTTCTTCGATTTCCTGCCACTGGATTTAGGCTCGGTTCGCGGATTCAAGACTCGCATTCACCTTTACACCGTCCCTGGCCAGGTCTTTTACGACGCCAGCCGGAAACTCATCCTGCGCGGAGTGGATGGCATCGTGTTTGTGGCCGATTCGCAGCAAGAGCGCATGGATGCCAACGTCGAAGCATTGGATAACCTGATGTCCAATCTGAAAGAGCATGGTTATGACTTTCAGAAAATCCCTTACGTGCTACAGCTCAACAAGCGGGATCTGCCTAACGTGCTACCGGTAGACAAGTTGGCGAAGGAACTTCGCCGGAAGAATGAGCCGGTCATTGAGGCCGTGGCGTTCCAGGGGAACGGGGTATTTGACACGCTGAAAGAAATCGCCAAGCAGGTGCTGACCGAGCTGAAGCAGGCGGGGTAGGGAGTCAGCAGCGATCGGCGTTCTTAATTGAAGCCCATTTCCCGCACAAGAATGGCTCATCCCATCATACAGAGTCAGTGATCAGCATAAGCTGCTGGCCATTGGGCACTGGCAATCGCCACTGTCCTACCTCATTCTGAACGTCCTTAGCATTTGCTCAAAGGTGGGACGGAGTGGGCCGAAATCCTGGTCGGGCGAAATGAAGATCAGGTAAAGCAGATTGCCGTCGCTCCGCTTCGCCGTGACCAGCCAATCGCGTTCCCGCGCCACTCGCCCATTCTGATCCTGGAGCGGCGAGTTCCCGATCAAGTCAACTGACTTTCCTGCGACACCGTTCAGGCGAATATTTTCATCATGCCCGATCGCTCTCAGGTCGGGATTGGACTGGCGCAAAGATGCGAGCAATTCGTGAGTGGCCTGATCCAGCGTGGCGTTAGGATTTTCCGGCTGGAAGCCATTAATCATGACTCCGTAGGCAACAGCGTTTTGAGAAACTCCGCCACGAGGAGCAATGGTTACGGCCGAATTCTGATCACCGAAGACCTGCCAATTGTCAGGATAGGAAAGCTGAAAAGCGTCGTGGTTCAGGGTGCGCATGCTGCCGCTCGGGGCGATGTCACCTGCAGGCTGCCCGCTTCCAGGTTGACCCACACCTCCCGATTTTTGCTGGGCGGCGATTTGCTGCGCAGTAAGCGGCTTCATCCCCATGACGCGCTGCTTGGTCTGGCGGAAATCGGCGCTGTCGGTACGGAACTGCTTCGGTGCGAGCGTCGCTACTTCCCGCGAGACATATTGGACGCGGTTGCCGGGATCGGGGTGGTCGCTCAGAAATTGGGGCGCGCGTGATCCACCTTGCTGCTGGATCTTGGTGAAGAACTGCGCCATGGCATGGGGATCGAAGCCACTGTCGTACATGATATCGGTGCCGAGGAGATCGGCTTCGCGTTCCGCCTGGCGGGAATTTTTCAGGAAATAGGAGCCGACTCCGAACGAAATACCGAGTTGCGCAGCCTGGGAGAGCGCGCCTCGTCCCATAAGTCCGCCAAGGATAGCCAGTGGTAGTTGTGCGGCCATCTGCTTCGTGGCCTGACGGGTGCCGTGGCGCTGCACGACGTGCGAAATTTCATGGGCCATTACTCCGGCCAGTTCGGCTTCGTTGTCCGCCGCCTGGATGGTTCCAAGGTTCACGTAAACCGGCCCGCCAGGGAGAGCAAAGGCGTTGATCTCTTTCTGATTCACAACATGAAAGCTGTAGGGCCACTTCTCGCCCGGAGCATGGGCCGCCAGCTGAGCTCCGAGATGCTGAACGTATTTCACGATCGGATCGGAATCCGGCAACAGAGGAAGCTGCTTTCTGACACTGGCCTGGGCCTGCTGACCTGCCTGAAGTTCCTCTTGGGGCGAAAACATGTCGAAGCCCCGCGTAGGCGTGACGCGGCCCTGCAGGAGAGCAGGCGTGGAAATGAATAGGGTTAACAACAATGTCAAGCAGCGTGCTCCAAGCGACCTGGTTTTCATGGGTCCTCCTCGAGTCCTCAAACAATCCAACGACATCCTACTAATTTAGATGCGGGTCGGGGAATCGGTTGGATTACTGGGCGGGCCGTATTGAAATAGCAGGTTCATTGGCGGGGAAGCGAGCAATAAAAAAGGTGCCGATTATCGGCACCATACCTACCTCGAATCTCAAAAAGACTATTTGACCTCAGGGGGTAACGTGGCGCCGAATTCGCGCCGGTTAGCTACGCCCCGGGCCGCGCGGGCAGCCAAGGGAGGCGCTGCCGCCGCGGCGCCGTACCGCTCGAGCAGCACCGGCACCATTGCGCCCTCAGCTTCCTTCACGAACATCAACCGGCCATCGCCATTAAGATCAACGCGAATGAAGTCACCTAACTTCACCTGTCCGGTGGCGACGAGATTGGCCAGAGGGAAAACCAGGTGACGCTCGATGGCGCGCTTCAGGTGGCGCGCACCATATTTCGGATCCGTGCCTTCACCCAGCAGAAAACTCTTCACTTTCGAAGTGCAGTTAAAGACGAACTGGCTGGCGCCAGAGACCATGAGAATGCGCTGTTGTACCATCCCCAGTTCGATTTCCAGTATCTGTTGCAGGTGCTCGGGACGCAATGTCTTAAACACAACGACTTTGTCAATGCGGTTCATGAACTCGGGCGTGAACTTGCGGCGTGCCGCATCCACCGCGGTGCGGTCGATCTTCTCATCGAGCGAATTATCCACCAGCTTGGCTCGCTGCGCGAACCCCATACCACCTTCTACCAGGGTGCACATCTCCCCGGCGCCCAGGTTAGAGGTCATGATAATGATGCATTGCGAAAGATCTACCCGGCGGTTGTCGCCTAAAGTGAGAGTGGCCTTATCAAGAATTCCCAGCAACAATTGCCAGAGCGCGTCGGAAGCCTTTTCGATTTCGTCAAATAGCAAGATCGACAGTTTCAGCTTATCGGTGTGCCACTGGTTCAGCGCTTCCTGGGTGAGTAAAGGGTGCGTTTCGCGATGACCGAGGTAGCCCGGAGGCGAACCGATCAGCTTGGCGATCTCATGGGAGTGCTGGAATTCGGCGCAGTCGATCTTGATGCAGGCGCGGGCGTCGCCGAACATGGATTCCGCCATAGCCTCAACCACGCGAGTCTTGCCGGAACCGGTAGGCCCCAAGAACAGGAGGTTGCCGACGGGTCGTCCGGGTGGGTTGAGGCCGGCCAGAAACATCTGATATATTTCCGCGACCTTTTCGATGGCCTGGTCCTGGCCGACGATCTTGCGGCGGAGGGCATTGTCAAACTCTTTGGCGTCATTGCTGCGACGGGTCGGGTCGAGCACAGTGGCGAGGTTCGTTCTCATAGGGTCTTTTAGGCCGCTACCTGATGGTGGCGGGCCGTCTACCTCTTCCTGGGGAAGCGTGCCAATTTGCTGCACAACCGCGGGCGACATATTTTGTCACTTCTAGCACCTTGGTCACTGCAAGCGGCTCGCCATCCTCAAGCGGGCTGCCATTATCTTCCCTTTCTGCGTTGTTAGATGCTGGTAGACGAGAAGTGGAATCATAGGGCAAGCGGCTTGTAAGCAGGTTAAGATAAATTATTTGCGTATCCGGGAACTATTTTGGTCTCTGTATACAGGAATAACGGTAGCCGGTGTACTTGGTCGGAAGTAACTAGCAGGCAGACTCACCCAGCGATATTATCCGCTTGGGTTTCATGATGGAGAAAAAATTGCGTCGCCTGGATGTCATTTCGATTGGGGTCGGTGTGGGCTTGCTGCTTGTCGCAGGCGTTTGCTGGATTAGTTCTGGTCCCTCGGCGGTCGCTGCACAGGCCACGGGGGCACCGCAAAATATTTCAACTTCCAAGATTTCAATCCCGAGCAGCCGGCCTGCGGAACTGTCGGCGCTGTCGCCGGGCTTGAACACCCAGGCAGGTGCGTCGGTGTATGTCGCCAAGCGGGGCGAAAGTATCCCAACGGTGGCGCGGCAGTTGTTGAAGAAAACTGCTTATTTGACGTCGGCGGAATTGGGAGAAGCGATCCGCAAGGCTAACGGCGACCGCCAAGGCAACCTGCTCAAGGCTGGGGAATCGATCGCAATCCCGGGAGTGCTGGATACCCCGATCGTGGAGAAGCCGATTGCGGTAGCGCGTGACTTCGAAGTGCGGGCCATTTATCTAACCGGTGTGATGGCCGCCAGTGAACACGGATTACGCATTATTCGCCGCTGGCGCGAGTCGGGCGGTAATGCCGTGGTATTCGATATCAAAGATAGCGATGGAATTGTAAATATCGCGTTCAATCATCCTCTTTCTGGCGAGCGGCGTCATCCTTACATTTCCGATCTGCCCAAGCTGACCCATTACTTGCACTCTCAGGGCATGCACGCCATCGCCCGCGTCGCAATCTTTCGCGACGAACATCTGGTCACAACTCATCCCGAGTTGGCAGTGAAATCGCGCCGCACCGGTCAGGCCTGGCGGGAAAATGGGAAGCTGGTATGGACCGATCCCTCCCAGCCCAAAGTGCAGGACTACAACATTGCATTAGCAAGAAAGGCGGCGGAATCCGGCGCGGATGAAGTGCAGTTTGACTATGTCCGCTTCCCTGCCGAGGGCGAACAGAAGGATGCCAGCTTTGTGTTTCAGACGGCACACCCCGAGTGGCACCGCACGGACGTGATTACTGATTTCCTGAAACATGCTTATGGTGAGATTCACCCCACCGGCGTACTGCTGTCGCTTGATGTATTCGGGGTCATGGCGTGGCAGCGCTCGGTGGACCTGGCTCATACGGGGCAGGACATTGTCGGAATGGCACAGTTTTGCGATGTGCTTTCGCCGATGATTTATCCATCACACTTCTTCGGTATGGATGGCTACGCGCACCCTGGCGATGCGCCCGAGCATTTTATCGGCGAATCCATGGACCGTTTCGAACTGATCACCAAGGGTAGCGGTGTCGTAATACGCCCATGGCTACAGGCGTTTCGTTGGCGCACCAAGACCTACTCACCCAAATATATTGAAGTGCAAGTACAGGTCGCCAAAGATAAAGGTGGCATCGGCTTCTTATTCTGGAACGCTGCCAACGACTACAGCAAACCTTACGCGGCCATGCCTGAGATGGGCGCCGGCAAGGGGAAATATTTCCGCGGGGATGAACTGCCAATGCCCGCGGGTGCCGGGATAGCGCCGGGAGTGACCGCCACGGTCGATCCGGGCGCCGGGGCGCACTGAACTCGCCGTCTCTCAGCTACTTTTCCCTGGAAAGCGTCGCATGGGCGGGGACGCCCGCGCCTACATGGAGTTGTCGTCACGCGCTCGCTTTATCCGATAACGGCAGCGGTTCCTCGCCGTTCCTCCGAGATTCCAACTCCAGTTGCTCCTGACCGCTGAGGACGGTTACCCGTCCACGATAGGTCTTGAGGTGGGTCTGGGCTTTGTCGAAAGCTTCTTGCGCCTTGTTCAGGCTCTTGCCGACGTTCTCGAACTGGCCCTGGAAAAAGTCGAATGACTTCTGGGCCTTGGCGAGCTCGAGACGACTCTTCTCAAAACGGCTGGCTACTTCGTACCACTTATGCACTAGGGCAATGGTCTGCAATGTCATTAGCAAGGTGTTGGGTGATACTGGAAAGACGTGTTGCTGGTTAAGCCAGTCGCCAAGTTCACGATTGCGGATGGCTTCCATGTAGAGCGTCTCGCTGGGCAGATACATCAGGGCAATGTCAGTGGTTCCGCTCTCCGGCTGGATGTAAGCCTTGATGCGCTTGGCTTCCGCCTTCATCACCCGCACGAGTTCATGGCGCGCATCTTCAATTTCTTTTGCATCATTGCTTTCAAATAAGGCCAGCACCTGCTCGCGGGGAAACTTGGCGTCAATGGGCAGGCGACGATCGGGAAACTGAATCATCGCATCCGCCCGGCCGCCACCTTCGCCGGGAGACGATTGCATTTCGAACATATGCGAGGGCAGGAAATCGGAAAGCAGGCGTTCCAGGCTGGCCTCGCCAAACTGGCCACGCAGGTGAGGCAGCTTGAGAAGGTTATTCAGATCGTTGATGGAATGTCCGAGCGCGCCGACTTCGCGTAATTGCTCTTCCGCAGCTTTCAAGTGCTGCTGAACTTTTTCGAACTGGGCGAAGCCCTCTTTAATATTTTGGTCCAGCTTCTGCTGCACCCGGTCGGAGATAGCAAGCAATTTTTCGTCTACGCGTTCGCGGATGGCGTCCAGGCTTTGCACTGTTTTCTGGTTGAGGCCGTCAAATTCGGTCTTCAGTTGCGAAGTGGTGAGCGCCAGCGATGCCGTCAGCTCAGTGCGGGCCCCGGTTAGTCCGTCAGTCTGCTCCCGCCGTCCGCAGGTAAGCTGCTCTTCTACCGAGTTGTGAATCCTTGAAAAGCCTTGCTCCAAGCGGTCGGACACCTGCTGCCGCAAATCCCCTTTGGTCTGCTCCAGCCGCATGGCCATATCGGCAGTGGCGGTAGTGAACCTTTGGGAGAGCGATTCGTGAAAAGTGGCGGCCTGACGAGCAAGTTCCGTGATTGCATCATCTTGCAAAGGCCGTGACTGGCGCCGGAAGTGGCCGATTACGACAATCAGAAGTACTAGGTTTAAGACGAGAACTAAGCCCAACGATAATGTGCCCATAGTAAGGTGCTTAGCTGGATTCTAGAGTCTAGGATCGAGGAAGCAAAGCAGAACTTTTGCTTTGTTTTGCACCTAAAGGTTCGGTGCAACACCTCATGACCTGGGCCCTGATCGCGTCCCTCGCAATTGTATTTTCCGGCAGTACAGCCCTCCCCACCAAAGTTGCGTTGAAGACGGTGTCGGGCCCAAGGGCTGAGGACCTGGCCAAGAATGCTTCGAACTACCGGCCCTCCCCTACCTACGATCGTTCTGCATATGATTCTCAAGCTGAGGAAGAACTTTTCGATTTAGCCAATCAGGATCGGGCGCGCGCTGGACTTGCCCCCCTGCAACTGGATGCGAGCCTCACGCAGGCGGCGCGCGGCCACGCCGCCAAAATGGCCGAGCAAGAACAACTTTCGCATCAATTGAGTGGAGAGCCAGCGCTTGCGCAACGCCTGGCGGCTACGGGCGACCTGCGATTGGACCGGGCGGGAGAAAACGTTGCCTTGGATTCAACCGTCGAAGAGGCCGAACAACACCTGCTACTTTCGCCGCCACATCGGGCAAACCTGCTCAATCCCGACTACAACGTCGCAGGATTCGCAGTGGCTCGCGTCGCGGGACAACTCTACATCGTCCAGGACTTCGGACACCGCTTGCCTTCGTATTCACCCGACCAGACGGGGAATCTGGTGGCGTCTGCGGTGAGGCAGACGCGGGCGCGAGCTGGGTTGCCGCCGCTGCAAAAGCTAGACGACAACGGGTTACAGAACACTGCCTGTTCCATGGCGCAGCAGGATAAGTTGAATCCGCGTGCCGTCCGCGACCTGGCGCAGCTTTATAACGTGCTGACGTATACGAATGCGCGTCCCGAAGCTCTGCCCAACGACGCCAGCAAGTTGATTAACAATCCACACGTTCGCGACTTCTCGGTTGGCGTCTGTTATGCGCGCACTGCAACGTATCCGAATGGGGTGTATTGGGTGGCGCTGTTATTTTATTAACGAAGCACGCAGCCTTCCAGCACTCAGCATTCAGCACTCAGCATTCAGCATTCAGCAAGGAAAACCGCTTTTTGTGTCACAAGAAACCTTCTGGTCTTCTGCGGACCCGGGGCTAGACTACTGTTGTTAGCAAGTTAAAATGTCCGGTTTTCTTAGCACGTGACTTGTCCGGTTTGAGTTAAATGACCAGCAGCAGTCGGGGCTGTGGGAAAGTGGGAATCCAGCGCCTTTTGCGGGATTTCCAAGCGAGGTGGGAAAGTCGGGTTTTGGACTTTTCCAGCTCGCGTCTTTTCCACAGCCCG
>QIAP01000167.1 GCA_003225075.1 Acidobacteriota bacterium
GAGTCTGTTGACGGATGACGTGGAGCGGCTCACCGGACGCAAGCCGATCACCTTCGATCAGTTCGCGCGTGACTACGCCTTTGCGTTCCAGAGTGAGGCAAAGGCGGCGAGTTAACTGTGAAATGAAGTCCGCAGTCGTCTGCGTGCCATGGCGCTCTCGCGTTCCCGGACTTTGTCCGGGTTCTGCTGTCGCCAGTCAACAGCCCTTCCAATGCTTCCTTCGCCTAATCGTCGATACTGAACAATTAGCAAAAACCTAAGGGTGATATACTTCCAGCGTTTCGCACACTCCATCCAATTTCTATCCCAATGGCAGAAGAGGACTCCTCACCTTCCAGCCTCCGTTATCCAGCATGGCAGCGTGCATACGAAGCGGCTCTACTTGAACTTGACCGCAAGAAACTGTTAGAGCGCGTGCACACCGCAGAAGCAGTGATCTTCAACCGCCTTCAAGCGTTGGTACAAATCCCAGACAGCCCAGAACACGCACCCGAACGGCAGGCCATGGAAGATGCGCTCAATGCTCTGCGGGTTCTGAAGCGGAACAAGCTGAATTTTCCTGACTGGGAAAAGAAGTAATCAGGCAGCGATTTGGTTGAGTAAGCTACGGGCCTTGGCAATCAGAATGGCTACAGCCTCAGATTTTGAGACTAGCGCGGAGACTCCTGCTGAGTGCGCTTCTTCTGAACCGACCTGTCCGCCATAGGCACTGAACAAAATCACTGGTACCTTGGGCATCATCCTTCTCAGTACACGGGCCGCGTCAAGACCATTCATCACCGGCATAGAAAGGTCCATTACAATCAGGTCCGGATGCAACTGTTGAGCCTTTTCTATCGCCTCCTGTCCGTTCTCTGCCTCTCCGCATACGTCAAAGTCCGCCTCACGCTTGAATAGTTCACAAAGATGCTCACGAATAAGAGGATTGTCATCAACAATTAGGACGCTCCTGGCCATGGCACTCTGTGCTCCACAGGGCGAGTCTTCAGAAAATATGGCCAGAGACATAGAAGAGATGCACTTGTTTGCAGCGAGGTTTGCCAATTCCAGTGCGGAATTTGTAGTTTTAGGAGTTAGCTGTAGTGTGCCGGGAACGGATAACACTGTCGGCGGACCTGAAAACCAAAATCGTCCCTTGTCAATTTGGCGGAAATCCGGACTGCGGTTCGTGCGGATGCGTCGCATCCATGGGCTTGGCAGCCGTAGCAGCGCACCAGCTGGGCGGCATCATCCCAGTTGGAGCCATCTTCAAAGCCTCGGTCAGGATTGGTCAGATTGGCCAGGCTTGGTCCAAACGGACTGCAGAGCAGCCGGCAGGCGAGGAAGGACTACGGGTGCTTTCCTAAGAATAGAGATTGGAGGCGTGTATGAACAAGAATAGGTCAGCGACCAACCAGGCTGAGCTCACGCCGTTGCGGGAACTGTGCGCACGGATTGGCGGCGATCCGCTGCTTACACAGGCGAGCACCGGTAACAGTTCTATAAAGCTTGAAGGTGTCCTGTGGATCAAAGCATCAGGCGAGTGGATGGCCAATGCAATCCACGAGGACATCCTGATCCCCTTGGATCTGGCGGAGGTTAAGGAGCGCGTGAAGCACAAGGTTGATCCTGCTGAACGGTATACGCGTGCTTCAATCGAGACAGCCATGCACGCGGTACTGCCGCATCGTGTGGTTCTTCACGTGCATTGCGTCAACACGATCGCCTGGGCGGTACGGCAAGATGCGCCGGTTCAACTGGAACACCAACTTGATGGTTTACGCTGGCAATGGATTTCGTATGTGCCTTCGGGCCTGCCTCTTGCCTGGGAGATCGAAAAGGTTTTATCCGTCTCCCCAGACACCGACGTCCTCGTATTGGGCAACCACGGTTTGGTCATTGGCGGAAATGATTGCGGCGCTGTCGAAGATCTCCTATCCCAGGTACAGCAACGTCTGGCCATTTGTCCGCGACAGGCAGGCCCGACCGACTACGCTGCGCTAGCGGAGATTGCCGATGGTTCATCATGGGATCTGCCAGATGACGATGCAGTGCATGCTCTTGGCACGGACGCGATTTCTCGAGCGGTTCTTTCGGGAGGCCTTCGCTATCCCTGTCAATCGATCTTTTCGACCTCGAGCACCCGGGGGCTGTTCCGCTCGGTTCCTTGTCCCGATCCCAAAGACCAATCGGAGAGTCGATACTGTACTCGGCCCTTCTTGATCATTGAGGGGTGCGGATTCATCGTCAGCAGGACTATGACACCCGCCCAACGCGCGATGATGAGCGGGCTGGCGCGGGTCATCCAGCGGATTAGTTCATCCGCGCCACTCCGCTATCTTACAGACGAGGAGGTCGCAAACAGCTCCAGCATGATCGCGTCTCGGTATCGGGAGCGCGCCGACGCGATCCGGCACAGCAGTGCTCCGTGAGTTCGCTCTTTCGGAGCGGGCGGCCCGATCAGGAACAGCCTGCCCTGCTGCACGCTTCGCTTCCAACCTCACGTGTGAATAGCCGACTGGTCCTCCCCCAGCAAGCACAGGGTGGAGAGTCCGCGAGCGGGATTGCGGGTAGAATCGATCTCAGTAAAAAAACTGCAAGCTGCAGACCGTTGTCGACTTTCTTTCTTTGCTCATTCCACGAGGATTACGGGAGTTTTCCACCGATTCCCACTTGACAAGCGAAGCGCCCAGTGTTGATACTCGCCAAACATGAGGCCGGTGATTAGAATCGCGCTAGTGGTCGGCATTGTGGTGGCTGTGGTTGCTATTCTCATCCACCCATATGTAGATGGTCTCAATTCCCTCGCTCGGAAACATCACTCACATCGTGTGGTTTTCGCTACGTTCTTATTTTTCGCGGCACAGGAATTGGTCCCTAATTACAACAGCTTGGCAGCATCCGCTTCACCCGTCGTTCAGAACGTAGGTCGGGACCTCCTCGCTCAGACCTGCACCCGCCTCTGCTGATCGCCACGAATTTTCCTTATTTAGCTTAACTGGACGCCTGACCTCCGGGCCGGGCACTCGCCTGCACTGTCCTGACTTGACTGTCTGCATGGTAGGCATCCTTGGGATTTGCAGGATGCGCGAATAGAAATGTATGAACCGGTAGCCAGATGTTTGCGTTGCGATGCCTCAATACGAAAGTAAAAGCGGACACGCATGCCAACCTTGTCGCCGGATGGTTACTCACGAGCGGAGGAATCATCGGCGTAGTGCTCCCTGTTTTGCCGGGCTGGCCCTTTCTCCTGGTCGGAGTGTCGATTTTAAGCAACCACTACGGATGGGCGCGGCGGGTCATGGCGTGGCTGCATCTTAATTTTTCGTCGATCAAGCGACACCTCGAAAGACTGAAAAAGGAACGGAGGACTTCCATGTTGCAGTTGGCAACCCAACATTCACACGAAGTCATAACTATTTGGTGTAAGGGTCTAATCGTCCTCGGAGGCGATCTTCATCGCTTAAGGGTTGCGACATTGTCGCAGAGCACGCCTGAAGTGATGCTGGATCTATCGAGCGTCAATCTGATCGATGCTGCAGGTCTCGGTGCCCTCGTTGATCTACACAAACGATTCCAATGTGCAGGTAAAAAGATGGGACTGATGGACCCGACACGCTTTGTTTCTCAGGTTTTAGAATTGCACGTCTGGACACAGTGTTTCACATCGTACGTACTCGGCAGAAAGGAAACTGCGGTTGCGTCAAGTGACTCGCCTGACCGGCGACGGCCATCAGACGCCGATCCTCACCAGCCGCTGGGACCTGCGCGTCATCGTCGTGGCTCATCGCATGTTCGAGCGCTGGCGGCAGGAGAATTTCTTCAAGTATCTGCGGGAGGAGTATCTGATCGATGCGCTGGCGGATTATCAGGTCGAGCCCGACGATCCCACCCGTTCGGTCCCCAACCCGGCACGGAAAGCCGTGGAGAAAGAGCTGCAAACGGCTCGTACCCATCTGAGAAAACTCCAGGTACACTATGGGGCAACGGCCATCGATTATATCGATGGAGACACTCTCTCCCCGGCAGGCTTCGAAATTGCCGAAGAGAAAAACCGAATGGCGATTGATAAGGCCAAAGGCCGCATCGAGAAACTCGAGGCCCGACGTGGCTCCCTTCCTCCTCGCGTGCCGCTTGCGGATGCCCGAAAGGGACAGGAGGTGGTCAAACTATCCACCGAACGTAAGCACCTCACCAACGTTTTGAAAATGATCGCCTACCAGATGGAGAGTGATCTGGTGGAGTTGGTTCGCCCGCACTACAAACGGGTTGACGATGAAGGGCGCACATTCATTCAAATGGCGTTGCAGGACACGGCAGATATCGAACCTACGGAGGATGAGCTGCGCATAACCCTAGCCCCACTCAGTTCGCCACATCGCTCCAGAATCCTCGAGGTCCTTTGCCAGGATCTCAACAAGACGAAGACGCCATTCCCGGGTACTCGGCTGCAAATGCGTTATTCGGTTACATCCACATCCTGAAGCAAAAAGCGGACAGATCATCGACAGACCATGTCAGGAGCTCTGAATGTACGGTGGTTTCCAACAACTGGTTTTACAGCTCATGCCTTGGTGATTATGAAAATGACAGGCAAACTAGAAGGAATTCCAGCTTAAGTTAGCGCTTATGGGGCTGCGCCCCTATACCAGGTACTGCCAATAGCGGCTCTGTTCCTTGGAAGTGACAGAGACCAAGGACGCGCTTTTAAGATGCGTTAGGAACTGTTCGGTTGGAAATCGAGAATGGACTTTTTGTGTTCGAGATCGAACAAACTTTCGACTATTTTTTCGCCGGCGGCAAGTCACACTCAAATTGCTCAATTTCGATTCTGGCGTCCTCTTCGCTTAAGTGATCCGAAGTGCGGCCACACCTGACGCAAAGCCACTCTTCAAGCACTGGATTCCATCTAATCTCTTCATGCAGCCTGCAAATCTTCACTGACGCTCGGGATTTCTTTCGCTTTACATATAGCCATGTGGCTATATATCATTCTACGTCATGCGGCGCTATCGGCAGGATCGGATCTTTCGAGGGGTGGCCAATCCAACGCGCAGAAGCATCCTTGAGCGGCTGTACCAACGCGAGCTTACGGTGCTTGAGCTCTGGGAGCCTTTTCGTATAACCCAGCCATCGCTCTCAAAACATCTGGCCGTGCTAAGGGACAGCGGGCTGATCGCCGTGCGCCGTTCCGGCCGCCACCGGTATTACCGGCTCAATCCAGAGCCGCTCGTGCAAATCGCTGCATGGGCCGCTCAGTTCCGCGATGTCAGAGATCCTTCAGGACACGTCTGGCGCTTGGGGCAAGTTAACCAGCGAAAGGACACATGATATGGCCATCCAGGGAGGAAGACCAAACAACCGGCAGGTAGTTCCTTATCTCATGGTGCGCGATGGTCGCGCCGCACTCGACTTTTACCAGAAAGCATTCGGCGCGAAGGTCATTTACCAGGCGCCGATGCCAGGCATGACAGGAATCTTCGCGCAATTCAAGATCGGCGAATCGTATCTCCAGCTCACCGACATGCCCGCATACGACCCAAAGGGTCCGCGCTCGCCGGAAACTCTTGGGGGCACCAGCGTGGTGCTGGAGATGTATGTTGATGATGTCGATAAGAGCTTCGCCCGCGCCGTGGGACTAGGAGGCACTCCGCTGCTTCCACCCACCGACATGTTTTTCGGTGATCGCTATTGCTGGGTGGGCGATCTCTGGGGACACGTCTGGGCGCTGGCTATGGTAAAAGAAACCCTCAGCGAAGGCGAAGTGCAACGCCGCGCCGAAGAATTCATGGTGGCAATGGTAAAGAACAAATAAGAGAGTCTGCCGAAGGCCGGACCGCGTCGCGCGGTGCGCGCATCCGGCTGTTTGCCCTCCAACTGTTCTGGAGCCATATACTGCCACACCCAAGGGGCAGGATGCACGAAACGCGACCATTGGAGCGGGTGGCGCTGGACTGCGTGCCGCCATTGAAGCCCTGGCGCAGGGTGCAAGCGTAGGAGTGATATGCAAATCTCTGTTGGGGAAAGCCCACACCGTAATGGCTGAGGGTGGAATCGCTGCTGCCATGGCCAACGTGGACGAAGCTGACAACTGGCGCGTTCACTTCCGCGACACCATGCGGGGCGGGAAATTTCTTAACAACTGGCGAATGGCGCAGATCCATGCGCAAGAGGCCAGCGAGCGCGTGCGCGAACTGGAGCAGTGGGGCGCGCTGTTCGACCGCGTGACCCAGGTGTCGCTGCAGATGACCGTTCGGGCCCGATGCTTGCCCTGGAGTTCGGCATCATAAGTGGAACTATTTAATATCCATGCGGAGGCTAACGTGAATTAGGTCGCAACACGGATGCGCAGTGAGAAAATGGAACTTGTGTGGATTCAACTAGCATGCAATGCCTGCCCGCAACAAAACACGGCAAAATTGATTCTTGTTTTCTCCGCTATTTAATATCCACGCGGAGGCCAACGCTCACGGTAGTAGATCGGCTCGCAGTTGGCTTGTTGTTTAGCTTGGTATCTCGCAATGGTCACTGCCAGCGATCCATAATTTCCGCTCTCGTACGCGTTCGCTATTATTCTCCCCAATTCATCGTTGGGCGTGCTGCGTGGCGAGCGGGATCACTACTGCCGGGAACTCCGATCCCTGCGACTTGTGGATCGTGATCGCGTAAGCCAGCGAAATCTCGTCTAGTTCGCCGAAGTCGTACTTCACCAGCCGCTCGTCGAAGCGCACCGTGACCTGCTGCTCGACGGAATCAATCCGCTCGACGATTCCTACATCGCCGTTGAACACGTCCTTGTCGTAGTCGTTCTCCGTCTGGATGACTTTGTCGCCGATCTGGAAACGCCATCCGAACCGCTCCACGGTGGGCTGACCGGGTCGGGCTGGGTTCAATACCTTCTGTAAGGCTGTGTTCAGTTCGCGCACATGCCACGGCTACCACTGCGAGCCAACAAGTCGCCTGAAGTCTGCACTAACCCATCTGTAGTTGGCATTCGAATGTTCGCCGACGCTGCGGCTACGCTCGCTTTCGAACGTGCCAAATCAGCACGGAAACCGTCAGCCAAGCTACAGTAGCACCCGTGAGCACCATGAATGTGCTGTAGCGGGGCGCGAATTGCCAGACTATCAAAGCGAAAACTAACAGTCCTACGCTCCCCATCACCGAACCTGCGGCATCAACGCTCGCTGCCTCTCGTCCACGCCGCATTCCTCGTAGACCTTTCTCTTCTTTTTTCTGCTTCTCATGTTTCTCAATCAGCGTTGCGCTGGCTGGAAAGATCGCCGGGAACGCTAGGAACAACCCACCGATGCCCGCACCGAACTTCTTGGCGATGCTTCCTGCGACAGCCGTAATTAGTCCGCCGAAAAGAAACCGAACGACGTACTCATACCATCTTGTTTGCCCGATAACCGAAGGATCGACCTTGATCTGCATTGCTATCTCAGCCAAATGTACCAGAGCCCGAATGCTACCCCAAGCCACAGAGGAATTGAGCAGATCGTGACCAACAGTGCTTTCAGCTTGTAACGCATCATGACCCAACTGACAAACGAGGCATAAGCTGTAAACGCGATTGCACCTGCCATCATGGAGCGGGCTTCAGTGGCGGCATAGGATGCACCTTCGGTCACTACCGTGAGCCCCAAAGTCGCAAGCGCGACTGACGGCGCAGCACCGAATAGCCCTGCGAAGCTCTTCGGTTTTAGCAGATCGCCTACGACTGCGAAGGCAGACACTACCGCACCGCCGACGAGGAACCGGACGAGAATCTGGCTCATCACTTTCGATCTCTCATCGCATTCCTGATTTCACCAGTTTTCGTGCTTGATCTGGTCCCTTCACACCCAGAACCCGGTATTCTTTACCGGACAGCTTGTGGTAGTTCACGAAGAACTCTTCTAGTTCGCGACAGAATTCCTTCCCCAGATCATTGATCGTCTTGATGTCCGCCCAACTGTGCGCATCCTTCTCAACCGCGATGATTCGATCATTGCGTTCTTTCTCTTTCTTGTCGCCCTGCTCGCCCTCGATCACTCCAATGGGTCGGCACGTCAGTACGCAACCGGGGAATGCTGGCTCATCCATCAAGACCAGTACATCGACAGGATCGCCATCGTCAGCTTTGGTCGAGGGAACGAATCCGAAGTCATAGGGAAACGTCATCCCGGCTGGCAATACCTTCTTGAGTTCGAAGATGTGCTCGTCAGGATCAAAAAGCAAACTTATTGCGGCTGCCTTTTGGAGTCTCAATAACGACACGAAGCATCTGCTTATCGTCAGAATCGAAGGGCTTCAAGCGGGTTGGGTCAGCAAGCCCGTTTTTCTTGCTCATTCTGGCTCCCATCTGTACTGCAAGGTGGATGCCTTGCAGGAGAGGAAGGTTTGTTCGCTTCGCAGAACACTTAGACCAGCGCCGGAGGTAGACTATTGGGGTATGCGCAAGCACCTTTTCACGCCGACTCCGCTGGGTATCCGACCTGATGACGCAGGCTGGTTAGACCTCGACCGTGCTGCCACGGTTGAGGTCACGTCGGAAGAGAAGGACTACGGGATCGACGCTGCGCTGGTTTCAGGAGAAACGCAGGGTTGGCGTGCCGCCGAGTCTGGCACCCAAACCATCCGGCTAATCTTCGATGAGCCGCAAAGACTCACACGCATCTCGCTCGTCTTCGAGGAAACCGACACAGAGCGTACCCAAGAGTTCATCTTGAGATGGTCTCCTGATGGCGGACACTCATTTCAACGTATAGGAAAAACAAAAATCCATTTCAAAGGGATCGCTGCTCTCCATCGGCGCTTGCGCGGTCGTTCAGTTGCGGTCGGAATGGCCGTCAGGCCAGCAGAAGGGAAACTGCGCGCGTTTGAGCAGAATTTGGATTAGCTCAAATCGGTCATTTGAAATGATCTGAGCACGTGTACCAGGTGCTTCTATCTGACGAAACCGCTATTGCACAGCCGGCGGGACCTTTGGTGGTGCTGCCAGTCAACCTAGACGCGGGACTTCAGCCGACCCACCCATCGCATCGGTTTTCCGAGCCGATCAGTAAGGGGATCTACTCCAAAGTCTCTTCGCAGCGAAAATGCCCAACCCAATCGTCGTGGACGAGGTCGCGTCGGTTGTCCCAACAGCGCAAACACAGCCGCCGATGTCCGTGCTTTTGTGCCAGGCGCCAGCAGGCCGAAGTAGCGAATCGCGTGTTGGTAGCGGTCTAGAACGTGTTCCGCCAGGATGGCTACAAATTCCTCCGGTGTATATGAAACGCTCACCCGCCGCTTTTGAACCTTGTCCTTGGTCCAGAACCGGACTTCCCGATCCGTAATCTTCGTGAACCGATACTGCGCGATTGGTGGCCGGCGAACGTACCGGCCTGCGTAGCGCAAGAAGTGCCCCTTCGACGCAAAGTGATCAATATCGATGCTCCACCAACGCTCATACTGCTTCTTCAAACGGGCTCTGAGCTTTTTATGGCTTAGATCCGAGGTGAGTACATTCGCTTCCAGTGCCGCTCTGAGGTATGCGATCACTGCGAAGCGCCACATTCGCATCATCTTGCTCTTATCATTGCGTTCATCGAAGACCAAGCTGTTAACCCAGCGACCTTCCGATTCCTGCAAACCGCCGGCGGATATCAAGACATGGAGATGAGTGTTGAAATTCAGACGTCCTCCGAAGGTGTGTGGTATCACCATAATCGGCAAGCGAACGCCATACTTGAGCTTTGCCCACTGGCCAATCACCGCAGCTCCAAGCTTCGGCAAGCCATGCAGGAGATGGCGGTTCTGCCGAAAGATTGGCCAGAGGAGATCCGGCATCGTAAACACGATGCCTACATAAGGAATATCGGGGAGAGCGCACCACCTGTCCCGTTGCCATAGAAGCGTGGCTCGATGCCCACAACTCGGACAGGGTCTCACCTTGCAGGTATGGGGAACGAGCTTCTTTTCAGTTTCCGAGGCAAAGATTTCGGCCCCCAGCGCTAGAGTTCCGCATTTGGTCAGTTTGTCGAATGCATGGCGCACGGCGGGCCGGGTCTCGGGGCCATCCCAAGAGCTTCGCGTGGCAGTCAAGATTTGTTTTATCGGGTGTTTGTAGCGCATGTGAATGCTAACTCTCCTGTGCTTCAAGATTTCGTAATAATTCTTCGGCCACAAAAACGAAATTCCCAGGAACTTTTATGGAGACCACTCTGACGGAGCCGAGTTGGCCCGACTGGAGGGCGGACACGAGTTTGGTCAAATCGCCCAACTTGGCCACAAGTGGTGAGCTCTTCATCAGGTAAGGCGAAAGCAGATGCCGTATGGTCCGAGCAATGCCTCTTTTGCTCTGATTCAGCAACAGCTTCTCCCCCTGCTCTTCTGGCGATAGCTTCCTCCACAACCAGGCTCGATGGATGGAAAGTTCTTTATCCCGTAACGCTCGACTGCAGCGGCACGGAAATTGCCGAAGCCGCACTGGTCCTGCCGCTGGTATTCATGCTGCTGCTGGGAATTATCTGGTTTGGGCGGGCTTTTGATATCTATTCAACCCTCAGCCATGCGGCTAGGGAAGGAGCGCGTGTAGCCGCCGTTCCTCTCTCGGCATGGCAAAACTTCCGGAATACATCCCCATCAGCCCAACGACGTTGGTCTGTCCAAAGTGTGGTGCTAAAGCCGAGCAGGCCTGCACAATGTTGAGAGGTGAGGTTGAGCTGTTCCACGTCGAAAGAATCAGGGCCGCAGCACAGAAAGACGTGGCCGCGAAGAAGGCCCGGAGGAACTGATCGTATAAGCGCGGCTACTTGCCTTCTGGAAATCGACTGCCCGAAATCGCGTCAGACCGCGTTTGGACTCGTAGCTCTTGCACGGGTTGATTCTGAAGCAAATCGTTGAGTTCGGTAACCAACGCTAGAATCCTGTGGGGATTCGTCTCAGCGCTAAGTTGCTCGCAGAGTTCCTTTTCTCTTTGATTGAGTTCGCGACCCATACCGGTCACCTTAAACGGAATTTAAATCACCATGCTTTCCACCAATTTCGACAACGGCACTTTGAGCGCAGTTCCTGCCGGTACTTGATCGAGATCGGAGAGGATTCGGGTAACGATCTCCTTGTGCTTTCCATTTCGACCTTGGGGAACGGCCAATTGCGCCATTGTGCTGAAATTCATCGGGACTTTGGTTGTCCGAGGGCTCATGGGAACCTCCTGCCCGAGAAACACTCGTTAAACGAACGTAACGCAATCGTACTTTTATCGTGACGATGCAGTCAAGCACAAAATACGAGGTAGTGAGGCATGAGATTTAGCCCACTAAACGGAGGGCTCGACCCGCTAAATGGAGGCTGAATTCTTCCTAACCGGGCAGGCTCTGCTCTACAACAGACGTGCAGCCAACTACCTGCTAATAGAGCGTTTTAGCGCAGACAAACCGCGCGAGCCGGTTCCCAAAAGATATAACCCGTAGGCTTTCCCGCCTGCTAGGGTTTCTATGTGTGGAAGGAGCAAATTGAAAATGCGACGGTCTCTAATGCACTTTGAAACGATTCCGATAACGGCGGTGATGAAGATTGCTGAACCGCTCCCAGCGAGGAAACGAATTACCAATCATCATCACGATCCTACGGTCAAACCTTCTGGCAAGTCCCGCATGCGGAGGCGCTCAATTCGCAGGAAAGGAATTTAAAATGGGAGTCTCAAAAGCAAACGACGGCGAAGCCACAAATGGAGACTGGCGCGAACTGGCGCACCGACTCGAACAGGAAACGGACCCTCGGAAGATGACGGAATTGGCTGAGCAACTGATTGCCAAGCTCGACGAGGAAAGAGCCCGAAGAAAATCCGTCGCCGATAGGCGACCAAACTCCCCCGCGACTTAGGCGCGTGGCCTCGAAAGTCGCGTCTCAACGATTCGCCGGAGTTGTTCGATGAGTATCTGAAGTTTCTCGGGATCGGTCTCCATCAACATACGCTTGGCCAGGGCGCGGAGGTTTTGCATTTCCTGTTCCAACAATGCGTGGTCTCGTCCGTCACCAGCCATGTCAAAAACCTCCGAGACTAGAATGATACCAATCCAGTGGGATGATCGTCACTAAAGAAGATTGAAACGGGCCTTGATTCTCATCACGTTAGCACTTGCAGTGCCTTCGCTCCCTTTCGGTGAAATTAGGAGCAATACGATGCAAGAAGAAATATTAAGACTCGAGAAAGAATTCTCGCAAGCGATTGTGAAAAATGATGCAGAGGCAGTCGGACGATTCCTTGCCGACGACTGGATCATCATTGACCCGGATGGTGGCATAATTGATAGAGCGCGCTTCCTTGGCGTGATTAAGTCAGGTGCTCTGACCCACGAAATGATGGAGTCCGATGACGCTAGAGTTCGCATTTACGGGAACGCTGCAGTTGTCACGGCGCTGACTGCAACCAAGTGTAAATTCAACGGGCAAGTCTTCACCACGCAGGAGCGGGCGACAGATGTTTTTATGAAGCAAAATGGGCGATGGCAGTGCGTGCTTTCGCACCTCACTCGATTCACTACGAAGTGATCGTTTCGCTGTTTATTTGTCCGGCGTGCTTCCAGCCCTCTCAACAGTCTTTTTCAGGCCGTTATTGCTGGTCGTGAAGCCTGGTAAAGCTGCCAAGCAAAAGCTCCCAAACCTAGGCAAACCATACCGAGGCGGACCAACCCGCCAACATACGGGATGAACCCAACGATGGTGAGGATCAAGAGGCCCAACAGTAGTCCCAGGAGCCAATCGTGCTTCGTGGCACCCGTTGGCCTCAGAAGTATCCGCCCCAGGAAGGCTCCGACCCAAATCTTCGCCAGGTAGATCGCAGCGAGATACGCCGCGAACAACATAAACGAGAGCGGGATGCCGACCAGCGTGATCGCTGCCACAACTATGGCCACCGGTACCCCCGCCAGAACTCCAACCCCCAGCCCGAGGCTGCGCCAGCCTGAGCCCACCGCCTGAGTGCTAGCCTGGACGAAGCCGGGAAACAGAACTAGGCTCAGCCATCCCACCAGCATGGCCGAAGCCAGCCAGACGGCTTGGCGGAAGTAGAATCCGGCGCGCCTGAACTGACTCTTCCTCACGCGCACCTGGATGTCACGTTTGCCCTCAATGGTTGCGCCGTCGGCGATGTGCACGTCTTTCAGGTGGCGCACGCGAGCGCTCAGGTTGCCGCCGAGCCGGGCCGTGGTAGTCAGCGTAAGGCTACCCCCGGCCATCGTCAGATCGCGGCCGATGCTGCCGCTCACATCGGCATTGCTGGTGAAGATGGTCACGCTGCGCTTCACCTCGCCTTCGAGGATGAAGTCGCCAGCTCCAACCACGATTCCGTCACCCACGTGACCCCGGTTATCCACATGCAAAGACTGCGTCCAACCGTAGATGCTGTGGCCCAATTGCCCGTCCAGGTCGAGCGACTGCGAAAAGTTGTAGATGTGGCCTTCCACGCTTCCACTCACCACAGTTCTCTTGGCAAAACTCACCAGGTCACCCTTGACGGTGCCACGCACTTCCACAGTCCGGCCAAAAACCAGCAAGTCCCCATTGACCACGCCTTCCACGCGCACAGTGTTGCCGGTGGCCAAAAGGGTGTCGTCCACAGTCTCGCTCGCCGGTACCGTGACGAACTCCCCGTGACGCCGCTCCATCGCTACGCTGGGCAAAGACAACGTAAGCATCACGATCAGCAGGCGCGGGCCAGCCTGGCGCAGCCGCCCTCGGCGTCCCAGCAGCAGTGCGCTGCCGCCCAACAGCAAAAGCAAAAAGAAACCCCCAACGACAGCAGCGTACTCAGTTAGCATGGCAGTACCTCCCTGTGCAAGGTAGTAGGAAAGGTTGAACATCAGGTTCGTGAGGCCGCTTAGGCTGAAGGGATTGAACCATTTCAGCGCGTCCGGAATTTTCAGCTCATCAATCCAAACGGAAACGATCCAACCTAGCGCCAGCACCGCGGCCACAAACGCCAGGTCACCCCACACCCAGGACCAGCGCAAACGGGAGAAGGCCGCCGGGCTGGCTGCTTCTTCCGGAAGCTCGCGTAGGCTTTCGCTCAGAACGCGGTTCTCAGCGCGCAATGCATCCACCAGTTCCCGGCAGCGCTGGCACGTGACAAGGTGGTCTCGCAGGTGCTGCGCCTCATCCACTGTTAGTTCGCCGTCCACCAAGAGGGCGCAGGTCTGTTCCGAATAGCATTCCATGATCACTTGCTCCTGTGGGCCAGTTTCCGACGCAGCTCGAGCTTGGCACGAAATATCAGCGCCGCCACATGGTTCCTCTCGAGGCCCAACTGCTGCCCGATTTCGTCATAACTCAGCTCGCTGTAATAGCGCAGGACCAGCGGCAAGCGAAAGTTCTCCGGCAGGCATGCGATGGCAGCCTGCAGCTGCGCCCTCTCCTCCATCCTGATGACACTGCCCAGCGGCGACGGCTCCGAGCTGGTTGCCTCGACGACTGCGGCTCCGTATTCAACTTCCACAATCACCTGCCGTCCACGCCGACGCCGCCGCAAAACGTCAATGCATTGGTTGCCAGCCACTCGCAGCAGCCATCTTGGGAACGGTATCGAACCGTCGTAGCTCTCGATGGAGCGCTGAAGCTTGAGGAAGACTTCGCTGGTGGCATCTTCTGCACTCTCCCGCGAGTCCAGCATGTGACGGCACAAGCCGAATACGCGCCGGAAATAGCGGCGATGGATCTCCCCCAGGGCCTGGGTATCGTGCCCCTGTGCGCGCTCTATTACGCTCTCCAGATCCCGCCCCTCCATCTGCTTGTCTTTGACCTCGCGGGGCTGCGGCCCTTTCGCCTTGTTCCTCCTGGCGTCCATAAAGCAGTACGCAGCAGATCGAACAAAATTACACAGATTTTAAGCGGCGAGGGGAACCCAAGGCTGGACACTAGCAGTAGTTCTTACAGGATTCGAATTGCCCACTACAGCCAGCGGGGGAGTGATTGGCAGCTCATCCGCGCCTGGGTCTTTCCTCCTTGGATAACGGGCAATCTGGGAGTAATCCACAGAAAAATCAAAAGAGCTAGGTGCTAGCGTCAGCAAAGTTGCCGAAATCAGCCGTTTACACCATCTCTAACGGCGTCGGTCGTGTCAAGGGACTTGGGCTTTTGGGTGACGTCAAGCTGCTTGTGTAAAAAGGTTGAGGGTGCGGGTTTTCCATTCCAGGTTAAATCTCTGGAAGATGGAATAGATGATGCGATCCACACTTTCTACGTTCACAAAACACACCATGGGTCGGGTGCGGCGGCGGACTTCGACAAAGCAGCGCTCGATCATGTTAGTGGTGCGCAGTTTGCGCCACAGGTGGCGGGGGAAGGCGAAGAACGAGAGCAACTCGGGCAGATCCTGCTGCAACCGCCGGACCATGGTGGGATAAGCCCGGCACCAGCCGGAGCGGAAGGCGCGAAAGGCGGCTACGGCCTGCGGCCGGCTCTCGGCCAGGTAGATGGCCTGGGCTCCGGCTTTCACTTGGTCGTAATCGCGCTTCCGTGCTTTCTCTAAAATGTTTCGCATCTTGTGCACCCAGCAGCGTTGATGCCGCACCCGCGGAT
>QIAP01000234.1 GCA_003225075.1 Acidobacteriota bacterium
CATGCGCCAACACAGTTTTAGCAGGAGGAATCCACCAATTCGCCCAACGTAGCGTGATCGAATGGAAGGCCCGCATCCCATGTATTGCCGCTCACAAAATCTCATTCTCGTAGCGATCCACGACCACTGCGTTCTTGGGGTGTGGACAAGGATGAGTATTCGATTTTTCGACCGCACGGCGGTGCTGGACGAACGAGCAGACGAATTCCTGAAAAGACTGGCCCATCTCGGCGGATATTGCACGGTCGATCAGGCACAACAAATGGGCCTCGCCAATTCGCCCAGGCGAGTGCTTTTCCGGCTGGACTGTTTGGAACGTTCGAGATTCCTGCGTCGGGTCTTTCTGCACCCGTTTGTCTATCAGATCACAAAGTCCGTCACGCGGCTCATGGGAGTGGATTGGATGGCGAGGCGCCGTCACCCCGTCGAGACCGTACGTCGCCGGTTGCTGGCGGTGAACTTTTACCTCGAAGCCAGGGACTGGCCCGCCCAGTTCCTTTGCGAGCATGAGGACAAAGTTGTTGCGTTTCGGACGGTGGGATGCCCTCCGAATTTCCTGCCGAGCCGTGGCGGGCAGCCCTACCTATGGGAGGATTTTGTTCTCGATCCCGGTGACGGCAGCTTATGTGTCTCAGTCGTGGACCGAGCCCATTGCAACGCACTTCTGCAGGCATTGACGCTCGTGAGGCGGTTCGCCGACTGCCGGTTACGTCTTCGCGAGCGTCTGTCCCTTGTATTGGCCGTTGGCTCCGAAGCTCGCCACCGGCTCTACTCGAAAATAGCGAAGCACCCGAAGGTGTTAGGGTACTCGCGCGGCATATCCGAGCCTTTTAGCACCTATGAAGTGAGTACCCCGGTTCCACGCATGGCTGTGTTGACCCACGAGTCCGAGATCCACTCCGACAACTTAATTTGAGGAGGCCATGAAAGGCGATGAAACTCACAGGCACAATCCTGAGGTGTTTGGCTCGCAGGGTCAGCTCCGGCGGGAAGGAAACATACGTGACGAACCTGCTGGTTTTGGACCCGGACAACAGCGCCGGGACAAACTACGCGGTCGAAGTATGGGATGAGAAGCCCCATGACCTGCGCCTGATGTCTGGGATCGCGCTGACGGTCATCGGCGTCGTCAACAAAAACAGCGGCGTACCTGCGTTCCGCGCCGTTATCGCGCCTCGGGTCGAGGCTGAGGAAGCCCCGGCTGCGGCGTAGGTAATTACCGCAGCCGCAGCCGGAGGTGCCGGATTACTGCTGGCAGTCCTGCTCTAAAGGCGGCGCGGCACGCGCCGCCTTTAGCCATTCCGTTCCCGGTCACCCCCGGGGGTGGCCCTCCGGGGGTGACCACTGGGGTGAGTCAGACCCCCCGATAGGAGCAACTGACAGGTGTCAGAAGCAACCCAATTGGCCGAAAGGGCTCTGTATCGGTTGTCTCTGGACCCGCAGGCGCGGGCGCTGGCTGAGAGGCTGCTCGAAAGATTTCGCGGCATGGTCGGCAACCTGCCAGCCAGCGCCGAGGACCATCACTCGGAATCCGGTGGTCTGTATGAGCATTCTCTGGAGGTTGGTCTGAAGGCACTGGAGGAGTTTGAGGGCAACATTATTATGGAGCGCAAGCCAGATGGGAGTGTCGATAGTTTTCGGAGTGCCAGGAACCGCCCTCGGTGGCAGTATGCCACGTTTATTGCCGCTCTGTGTCACGACTTGGGGAAGCTCTTTGACCTCGAAGTGCGCGGAGGGGAACAGAGATGGTGTCCGCTCCATCAGCCTTTAGCCGAGTTCCATCAGCGTGCTCGGAGGCCCGTCACCGCGACTTGGAGAGCAGAGCGTGAGCATGGGATGCACGCTGTCCTCTCCGGTCTCCTCCTCCACCACGTCATTTCTTGTGAGGATGTTAACTATTTGGGCCTGCCGCGATTGGTACATGTGGCCGCCTGCCTGTCAGAGACTCACGGCAGTGCTGCACAAGGAAGTTCCTTGGCTCGGATCGTGAGCAGGGGCGATCAGTCCAGCGTTGAGCAGGCACAGCCCGCAATCGCCGGTCAGCCTGACAGCAAAATCGCTCTTTTTGTGAAGACGGTGCAGGAGTTGATAGCGAACGGAGAGGTAGGAGTCAACATCGTCGGTGGTCAGATCTATGTCGCAAAAGAAAAGACCGCCGTCGTAGTCCCCCTCTCGGTGACTTTAGCCCGAGATCGCCTGAGGGCCAGGAAGATCGTCCTGCCACCGAACACGCACCTCTACAACATGCTCCGTAATGCCAAGCTTGTCGAAGCCGACAACGATGGCCATTGCGTGCGCAAGATCAGGGTGCCCGGCAAACAGGGCTGCTTCTCGCTCAGTACATTGATTTTCCCCACGGAAAAAGTCGTACCCAAGCACATTCTGCCCACCCTGCCCAGTATCCAATTTGAGATTGAAATTGAGCCTGAAGCCGAACTCGCGACTGTCGAAGAGGAGTAAGGCTCGCGGAGAACTGTCATGAATACTTTGATCGCCAATCAGTACGGCCGAGTTCAGGGAGAGGTGGGCGGCAATGGTCTGGTTTTGTCAGTGGCCGCGGAGACTCCACGCCGCGAATCTGTTCACCTCCAGATGAGCGTTGACTCGGTCGAGCAACAACTCTATTTGCTAGCCATCCTGCGTGCCGTGGAACGCCGCATCGAGCAATTTCAGTTGCGGGATTCCAATGCTGCGGAGTCACAAGCGCGAGAGCCGGAGAGCCCATTCGAGGGGACGCTCTGCGGCGAGGGCGAACTGTTCCATGCGAACGGCACCTCGAAGAACAAGATATATGGGCGCTTTGCGCAGTTTTTGATCTATGAGCAGGTGGACCAAGGCCGGCTACGTGTCTTCTTTGCCGTTCGAGATGAATCGAAGCGCGTGGCCAGGTTCGACCTACATCCGGGGGAAGTGCAGGCGCTGCGTGCCTTTGCGCTGCGATCGCTGTTCTCCTGCGAGCAAATTGATTTCCTGCTTCGCGATGACCTGTCGCTTACGGTCGCGCTGAATGCTTCGGGACAGGGTATGCGGTTTGATGTGCAGACGCCCGTCTGGCGTTCACAGTTTGCCGTAGCCAAAGGCAACGAGCTTGCAACGCTCGCCGTGTTCGCCCGCCGAACTATCAATCAGGAGAGAGTCGTGCCC
>QIAP01000168.1 GCA_003225075.1 Acidobacteriota bacterium
TAGGCTGGCAATTGGCTCGCCGTCGTCAGCCCCGTAATGGGTTACTTGACGCCCGGTGAACTCAGGCCCGTCAGCCACCCAGACATTCCGCACGCCTCTTGCGTTGAAGGCCCACGCCACCCGGTCAGCATGCAAGGCGGCTACCAGTCCAGAAGGAAACGGGGAACTCATCACCTGTTCAAGCGTGAAATTCGCAGCCCGCGAGACAGCGGAGAAGATGCTGCAGAAGAATAGCAACCAAAGACAAATGACGACCTTGTACGAGGAGTGATTGAAGCTGCGGTTCATAGGAGCCAAAGCCTACTCCACCGTTTCTCAGTTTGCCAAGCCGAATAAATGTCGTGCCGAGACATGTTCCGTTGACGATGGACGAAAGACTATAATGCGCGATTCGGCGAGGAGATCATTTCAGATGCGTCGTTGGGCACTGGTTGCACTGGTAATTTTAGTGTCGGTCCTGCTGTTAGCTACAACCTCCACCACTTTAGACGGGCCGATAGCACTGCCCGGATATTCAGCCGAACAGGCCCGCGCAGAACGCGACTGGGAGGGCAAGTTCCGCGATATCCCCACGCCGGATAACCTCCGCGATTACATGAAGCGACTTTCCGCCCGGCCTCACCACGTTGGCTCACCCTACGATAAGGACAATGCGGAATGGCTTCTCGCGAAATTCAAAGGCTGGGGACTGGACGCTCATATGGAGAACTTCGACGTGCTCTTCCCCACTCCGAAGGAGCGCGTTGTGGAACTGGTTGAGCCAACAAAATTCGTGGCGAAGTTGCAGGAGCCGCCAATAGCGGTCGATCCCACCTCCAACCAGCAGGCCGAACAACTTCCAACCTACAACGCTTACTCCATTGACGGTGACGTTACTGCCCCGTTGGTTTATGTGAATTACGGAGTACCCGAAGATTATGAAAAACTCGAGCGCATCGGAGTCTCGGTAAAAGGCGCAATTGTAATTGCCCGCTACGGTCATTCCTGGCGCGGCATCAAGCCGAAAGTGGCGGCTGAGCACGGAGCTGTCGGTTGTCTCATTTATTCCGACCCTCGCGACGATGGCTACTTTGAGGGTGACGTTTTCCCGCAGGGCGCATGGCGTCCGCCAGATGGCGCACAGCGTGGCAGCGTGATGGATATGCCTACCTATCCCGGCGATCCCTTAACCCCGGGCGTCGGTGCGACTCCCGACGCGAAACGGCTGGCGCTGAAAGATGCTAAGACGTTGACCAAGATCCCAGTGCTGCTAATCTCCTATGGCGACGCGCAGCCGCTGCTGGCGGCGCTGAAAGGACCCGTCGCTCCCGAGGAGTGGCGTGGCGCCCTGGCCAACACCTATCACGTAGGCCCCGGTCCTGCCAAAGTTCATTTGAAAGTGCAGTCCAATTGGGATACGAAGCGGCTCAACGACATCATCGTCAGAATTCCCGGTTCGAACTATCCCAACGAGTGGGTAATTCGCGGCAATCATTATGATGCGTGGGTCAACGGTGCTGAGGATCCCGTCTCAGGTACTGTGACTCTTATGGAAGAAGCCCGCGCCCTAAGCGATCTTCTCAAACAAGGTTGGAAGCCGAAACGCACCATCATTTATTGTGTTTGGGATGGCGAAGAGCCCGGTTTGCTGGGTTCCACCGAATGGGCCGAAGCCCATGCCGACGATTTGCGGCAACATGCGGTGGCGTACATCAACACCGACGCTAACGGTCGTGGCTATCTCTCAGTACAAGGCTCGCACACTTTAGAAAAATTCATGAATGGCGTGGCCCGCGACATCCAGGATCCCGAGAAGCAGATTACGATCTGGAAACGAAGTCACCTAAAGCAAATTGCCGACGCCACCAAGCCGGAAGATCGCCAGGAGATCAGGCAGCGCACTGATCAGAGGATCGGCGCTTTGGGATCCGGTTCCGATTACACCGTCTTCCTCGACCATCTGGGAGTCGCTTCGCTAAACCTTGAGTTCACCGGCGAAGACGGCGGCGGCATCTATCATTCCATTTACGACGATTTCTATTGGTACACCCATTTTTCTGACACAGACTTCAGCTACGGACGCGCTTTGGCGCAGACCGTCGGCATTTCAGTTATGCGGCTCGCTGATGCCGAGCTGCTGCCGTATGACTTCACTGATCTTGCCGATACCATCCACAAATACGTTGATGAGCTTCAGAAACTGCTCAAAGACAAACAGGAGAAGATTAGCGAGCAGAATAAAGAGCTTGAAGAAGGACTCTTTTCCGCCACCGCCGACCCGAAAGAAAAATCGGTTCCGCCATCCATGGAAGAGGTCCCTCCACATCTGGCGTTTGCTGCTCTGCAAAATGCTTCCGATGCGCTCACTCGCAGTGCCGACCACTATCAAAAAGGGCTAGACAAGCTCACGAAAGATGGCAGTCTGGTGCTGAATGGCGCAGTTTCTATAGAAGCAATCAATACCAAGTTGCTGCAAAGCGAACGCAAGCTGACCAGCGCGGACGGCCTCCCGGGACGCCCGTGGTTCAAACACATGGTCTACGCCCCCGGCTACTACACCGGCTATGGTGTTAAAACCATTCCTGGCGTGCGCGAGGCCATCGAGCAAAAGAAATGGAAGGAAGCAGACGAGCAAATTGGCCGCGTCGCGCAAGTATTGCAGGACGAAGCCGGGCTGATCGATTCCGCAGCAAGAGAACTGGAAGGGGCACAAAAGTAAGAATCAAATTAAGCGCTGATTTCCACTGTCCGCTTCAATTGTCCGCAGGCCGCATAGATATCTCGTCCCCGTGGCCGGCGAATAAACGTCGGAATATTCGCCGCCACCAGCACCTTCTGAAACGCCAGCACGCGCTCTTCAGAAGGTGTGCGAAAGCCAATCTCCGGACCTGAGTTAAGCGCAATCAGATTCACCTTCGCCCGGATCCCACGGATCAGCTCCACAACTTCGCGGGCGTTCTGCACGGAATCGTTCACCTCATCCAGCAAGACGTATTCGAATGTCAGACGCTCGCGATTGCGCAGAGGAAAATCTCGGGCCGCCGTCATCAGCTTCTCCAAATCCCATTTCTTGTTGAGTGGCATCAGGCGGGTCCGCAGTTCGTCATTGGAGGCATTCAACGAGATCGCCAGCTTAGGACGAACCGGTTCCTCTGCGAAGTCGTAAATACGCGGCACAATACCGGCGGTCGATACTGTCATGCGAGATTCTGGTATCCCGACGCCCTCCACCAGCAATCGCACCGCCTTGGTGAAGTTCTCATAATTCAGAAATGGCTCTCCCATTCCCATGAAAACCAGGTTCACGCGGTCTTGCGGCGGCGAAACTTCCTGGTCGTTCAGCACCGCGCAGATCTGGCCAACGATTTCGCCGGCGCTGAGATTGCGTTTAATCCCCAGCAGCGCCGTCATGCAGAATTGGCAATCGACCGCACACCCCACCTGGCTGGAAACGCAAATCGTGGCCCGCGCCCGCTTTGGGGACACTTTCTCCAGTTCGTCGCCCGCTTCGCTACCGTCACCGGTTTCGCCAGCATCCCCTTCTGGCATCCAGACCGTCTCCACGGTTTGTCCGTCCGCAAAGGCGATCAGATAACGAACCGTCCCGTCACGCGAGACAAATTTTTGTTCAATCACCGGAAGGCCAACGGTAAGCCCCTGCTTCGTTAGAACATTTCGAAATTCCGCTGGCAGGGTCGAGATTTGCTCCGCCGACTTCACACGCTGACCATAAACCGCATCAAATAATTGCTGGGCGCGGTAGCGGGGCTCTCCTGCTTCTTGCGCAATCGCCGCAAGTTCTTGAAGATCAAGGCCTAATAGGCTGTTGTGTTTCGTTTCCGGCATCACTTGGGATGAAACTCTAGAGGACTCCGTACGATTTTAGACTATCCTGATGCCTTGCATTGCGCAGCAATGTGCCGGTGTGGTTTTTGCGGATTTTCGCTAAGTTATTGATTTAAAAGCAATAACTTTGCATCCACGCGGCTCGCCGCGTATGTGAGAATAGAAGTGCGGGTAACCCACTGTCCGCTTTTGGCGAAGCGCTTTTGGTAAACCATGGTTGAAGAACTTCGAAACATTCGTCGTGAAGTCCTGCCTAACGGGCTGACTGTGATCACCGAGCAGATGCAGCATATCCGCTCGGCTTCGATCGGAATATGGATTAAGACCGGTTCGCGCGATGAGGATCCGCAGTGGAATGGTATTTCTCATTTCATTGAGCACATGGTTTTTAAAGGGACTCGGAATCGTACAGCAGAACAGATCGCGCGCCAGGTTGACTCCATCGGCGGCAACATGGATGCGTTCACGGCAAAGGAGTGCATCTGCTTCAACGTTAAGGTTCTCGACGAACACCTGCCGGTTGCGGTAGATGTCTTGAGCGATCTGGTGCTGAACCCAGTCTTCGCCATCGAGGATATTGGCCGCGAGAGGGGAGTCATCCTCGAAGAAATTAAGATGGATGAGGACAATCCTGACTACCTCGTCCATGAAATCTTCACGCAGAATTTCTGGAAGGATCATCCCTTAGGCAAACCCATTCTCGGCACCCGCGACACGGTAAAAAAGTTCGAACAACCAGTTGTCCTCGATTCCTACGCACAGCGTTTCGCTCCCGGCAATCTGATCGTGTCCGCGGCCGGCAGTCTCGACCATGAGCGCTTTGTGGAATTAGTGGTCAAGCATTTCCAGCACATGAAACCATTTAAGAATGGTTTTCATTCGCAACCTCCAAAAATCGTGCCCCGCATTGTCATGCGCAATAAGAAGGCTCTCGAGCAGGTGCAGATTTGCATGGGGGTTCCATCGCACCCGATAGCGCATGAAAAGCGTTACGCATCTTACGTTCTCAACACGCTTCTCGGCGGCGGCATGAGTTCCCGACTTTTCCAGAATATTCGCGAGCGCCAAGGGTTGGCCTACGCCATTTACAGCGATTTGAACCCCTATCGTGATACAGGTTGTCTCTCGGTGTATGTCGGAACCTCGCGTGAATCGGCCTCCAAAGTGGTGCGTTCCGTAGTCTCCGAATTCCGTATGTTGAAGACCGATGCCGTCCCTGAAGAAGAGCTGCGCCGCGCCAAGGACCAGCTAAAAGGCAGCCTCATGCTGTCACTCGAATCCTCGACTGCGCGTATGTCAAATCTGGCCCGGCAGGAAATGTACTTCGATCGTTTCTACGGTTTGGACGAGTTGATCGAGAACATCGAAAGCGTCACTTCGGAAGACCTGCAAGCTATGGCAAATGATTTTTTCCGTGGCGAATCCATTGCCGTCACCGTCCTCGGAAATCTCAACGGCCTGAAAATCTCTCGCGATCAACTAGCCTGCTAATCCTGCTCCCACCGAAACGTGCCCCATGAACCATCCCTCTCACTACCCACACCACTCGGTTTGTGCAAGATTCACTTTAAGTTCAAATCATAGAAGGCTCGGGAGTTGCGTGGAAGACTTTTGCCGCATCTAAGTAGGTAAAGGTATTCCAGCGCGGTGAGAAATAAAGACGCTGGCTTTGGGATGGTTGGATTGGGGGAAATATGGCAAAAGTAATCGAATTTCGCGTTCCTGAAAATTACAAGAAAAAGAATAAATGGATACCTCCGGAGCAGCGGGGTAAGGTGCTTCAATTTCCGGCCGAGGTTAGAAAATCGGCCTGAAGCCGGACTCTACCATCCGCTGACGGTCGTTTGTAGCCTCAACTAGTGCGAGATGGGACTTCTTCGCCGGGTGCGCAGCAATCCGACGGCGCGCACCAGATCGTAAGCGGCATGCAGGTTGTAGCTAAGCAGACGTACTACCTGCAAACAGACCTCGGGATATTGTTGCAGGAAGCCTGTCAGATCGTTGCAAGTGACCATGGCGACCTGCGAACTTTCGAGCGTTTCTGCGCTGACCTCGTACGGGCTTCCGGAAAACACAGCGCTGAGTCCCAGAACCTCGCCTGGTCCGGCGACCCGGACCGTCATTTCTCTGCCTGACGCCGAAGACACCGAGAGTCGCACTTTGCCTTCGCAAACCAGGAAAACTCCGCGTGCCATGTGACCCTCCCGAAACAACACCGTGCTGCCGGCATAAGCTGTCACAGCCTTGATTGCGTCAAACGCACCTAGCAGGTCCGCACGCAAATTACTGAAGACTCGATCCGGGCGTAAGACGCTGTCTAGCGAACTTTGCCGCATTGTGCTGTCCATAGCAGATTGATATCTCTTAGCCCAAACAAAAAGCAGTGACTCCGGTCACGATCCACCGTGACCGCTCGCACAATGCTGTGTAAAAAGAGATGCGGGTTTTCGCTATCTTTTTTCGAGAATGCCAGGCTTGGAGAGGCGGCCTTCTCAGGGGGCTTTCGGTGCGCCCAATTTTACTAGCCCAAATCAGGCGTGCCCGCCCAAACAAGTTGTGGAAGCTCCACGCGAAGACCCTGAATCCGCGAACGTTTGGGTAGATCTTGGAGTCAACGGAGGCCGGCGAGAGGAAACCGCGCTGCACAACCGAGCACGCGCCCGGCGGAGGCCGTCACAAATTCACGGCGTCGCATCCGTTCTCCAGATGTGCCAACGCAACCTAGTCGCTAATTTGTTGCACTATGCGTCGGCCCCTTGCCAGCAGCGCTCGCCATGCCGCAGAAAAGTCTCCATGAAAACCGGGCCACGCGTATCCAAGTAGACCATACACGTACCTTCGTATTCGGGCAGCGCCTGATTTGTATCCCAATCCCGAACGACCTTTTGCGTGCGATCCCAGTACACCTTCGGCTTGTTCAGCTTAGCGATCTGGCCCGTCATCTTTCTAGAATCCTCCGTAGGGAAGCGGCTTTGGCTGGAGTTCAGAGTCTGCCGATTAAATTATTAAAACGAATGAATACTGCGGTAAGCAATAAATTGTGTCAAGGAAATAATTACTTGAAGGGCGGCGCCATCGCTGATCTTTTCATCAAGTGAAAACTTTTGGACAGGAATTACCGTCAGGGGCAGATCATCGGTTTACTGTCGCAATTAAAAGAGGGGGCAAAGACAAGAGTGCGTCGGCCGCTTATCAATTCCACATTTTTATCCCTGACCAGGTCACCGGCTTTCTTCTCTGACTAAAAGCCGCTAAACTGGCGACCTATGGCAATCCCTGCGCAACCCAATATCAAATTAGTGAATACTCCGGATTATCGCGAGAACTATTCCAATAGCGTGCAGATTCGCGTAAACGTCTGGGACTTCTTTTTGGTCTTTGGCACCTTGCAGCAGCAAAGCGAAACTCAGGTGGAAGTACGCAACTTCCAGGGAATTTACTTGAGCCCGCAGCAGGCAAAGGCTCTGATGTCATTGCTGCAACAAAACGTCACAAGTTATGAGGGTGCATTCGGCGAGATTAAACTTGATCCGCGTATGGCCGGCGGAGGCCCAGTGAACTAGGGACAATGCAGAATAGGTTCAAAATTTGCCCGCATGGTGCCCGGCGGGAATTCTGAATTTGTAGGAATTGCATCTTTTCCCTGCCATTAAACTTTCGAATTTGTAGTGAGCGTCGCATGTATGCCCAATGAATATACTCACGGTGCGCACTGACACGGTGCGCCCGGCGATCTCAAGAGACCGGGTTCACCCGGTGCTGGTCTTTGCGCTGATCTTCGTTTTTATATTTCTCTTACACTTCCAACTTTTGCGGCTTCCTTATTTCTGGGACGAGGCCGGCTACTACGTGCCCGCCGCGCGCGACCTACTGCTGACGGGCAGCCTGATCCCGCACTCGACTCCTTCCAACGCACACCCCCCTCTGGTCATGGCCTACCTTGCTCTCTTTTGGCGACTAGCTGGCTATTCGCCCTTGGTGACGCGCTCGGCAATGCTGCTGGTCGCAGCATTGGCACTTCTCGGCTTGTTTCGACTGGCACAACGTGTAGCAAACGCGCAGATCGCCGTCGCATCCACAATTTGTACCGCGATCTACCCTGTTTTTTTTGTGCAAAGCTCCCTGGCTCAGGTGGATCTGGCGGCCGCAGGCCTCACATTTTGGGGCTTGGGGGCATACCTGGAAGATCGGCGCCTGGCCACAGCAGTCTGGTTTTCATTGGCCGCATTGGCGAAAGAGACGGCGATCTTAGCCCCACTCACGTTGTTCTTGTGGGAGGTATGCTGCCCCCTGGTGGTGACGGGGAAACAAGCCGACAGCGGGTGTCTTTTTCAACGCAGTGGCTGGAAATGCACTTTTCTCTTGTCTGCACTGATCCCGCTAGCAGTATGGTACGCATATCACGCTCTTGCTACGGGATACGTGTTCGGCAATCCAGAGTTCTTCCGCTACAACGTTCAGTCCACGCTGAATCCGCTGCGCATTCTCCTGGCGCTCGGACTTCGTCTTTGGCAGACTTTCGGGTATCTGCATCTGTATTTTCTGACTATTGCTGTCGTTCTCGCTATGTGGCGTCCGCCCTTGCAAGACCGAAATGGGGAACGCCAGAGAATTCAACTTCCGGTGCAATTAATTTTTCTGATCGTTATCGTTGCTTATGTTGTTGCGATGTCGGTGCTCGGCGGTGCCGTCCTGGCACGATACATGCTTCCAGCTGTCCCGCTTGTGATTGTTGTCGGCATGTCAACGCTGTGGCGGCGGGTGCGCTATTGGAAGGAAGTTGTCATGATTATCGTGCTAGCGTTTGCTGCCGCGCTGTTCATCAACCCTCCCTACGGATTTTCCATCGAGGACAATCTTGCTTACCGCGACTACATCGTTCTGCATGAAAGTGCAGAGACTGTTCTGGAAGCGCGCCATCCCATGGCCAGGGTATTGACCGCATGGCCTGCGTCCGATGAACTCGCTCGCCCATACCTGGGATACGTGACTCGCCCTATGCGCGTGCTGCGAATCGAGGACTTTACGATCGAGCAACTGATGTCGGCTGCGGAGGTCAAGTCACAATTCGACGTGGCGCTGGTATTTTCCACAAAGTATGAACCGCCGCAGGCTTTCTTCGAACGCTGGAAGGCGTGGGAGCGTCTGAAAACTCGATTCTTTGGATTCCACCGCGACATGTCTCCCGCAGCCGCCGCGCAAGTCTTGGGAGGGCACATTGTGTTCAGCGCCAGTCGGTCTGGGCAATGGGTGGCTGTTATCGAAATGGAACGAGTTGAGGAAGCGGGGCTCCCGGCAATTAAATCCCACAACGCAGCACTTCCACGATCACCTCGCCATCAGATGGCACGAATGCGTTTTCACTACGAGCCAGACTTCCTGGCCTGGCGTTAGGTAAAGGGAATCGCGCGCCGCCAGCGTGAGGTGCACTTCCGCTTCTATTCCGCAATCCACTCTCGCCACCACGATCATGTCTCGCTGTTGGATTGAAAGTATTTTGCCAGGAATTATATTTCGAGCACTCAAGCCAACGGGCTGAGCAGTCGCAAGCAGAATGTCGCCAGCTCGAATGCCGACACGTAGCATTGAACCAACAGAGGCCCGTACCAAAGGAGTCTCAAGTTCCAGGCGGCTTCCCCCTAGCCGGCAGGTCATGGTGCCTCGGTCTTCGTGCACGGCGATTACCACTACATCAAAGATATTTTCGAAGCCCGCAAGTTGGGCGACAGTTTCCAGGCGAGGCGCACTCAGGACCGCATGCGGACTTCCCTGGGCAACAATGCGGCCGTTCTCCAACACAATCACGCGATCGCCCAGTGCGAAAACTTCTTCGCGGACGTGAGTCACATAGAGTATCGGAATACCATGTGCGCGATTCCAAGCGCGGAGGTCATCGAGAATACGGGATTTAGTAGCCGCATCCAATGCGGCCAGTGGTTCATCGAGGAGCAGGACAAGCGGATCTGTCACCAATGCTCGAGCCAAAGCAACGCGCTGACGCTCACCACCGGAAATTTCTACGGGGCGCCGCCCTTGCAGATGTGCAATGCGGAATGCTTGCAGTATGGAAGCGCAGAACTGTTGCTGTTCCCGCCGTGCAAATTGTCGAAGTCCATATCGAATATTCTCTTCAACAGACAAATGCGGAAACAACGCGAGATCTTGAAACACATAAGCGATTCGGCGACGTGGCACCGGCATATTGACGCGCAGCAAGCCATCAAACACGATCCATTCGCCGACAGCAATTCGTCCCGAGTCTGGCCGGATGAGTCCGGCAAGGCAATCGAGCAGAGTGCTCTTCCCTGCCCCAGAAGGGCCGAACAGGATTGTAATACCAGGCGGTGTTTCGAATTCCACATCCAACGCGAAGCTTCGCTTATCTCCGGAAAAACGCTTTTGAACTTTCGCGACGAGCTTGTCTTTTGGGTCGGGATAATCAGGCCTGGTTTCTGATGTGTGGTTGGCCTCTGGCTCGGAACTTATTTCCAAGGCCACACCGCCCAGATCCTTCGATTCAATGCGTATACCGCCGAAAGCACCACAAAAGAAATCGCCAGCAGCACTAGCGCGGTTTGGTTTGCGGAGACATAGTTGGAAGCCTGGACCTGATCGTAGATGTCAATCGAAACGGTGCGAGTCACTCCAGGAATGTTGCCCCCAACCATCAGCACCACACCGAATTCTCCCATGGTGTGTGCGAAACTCAGAGCAATGCCGGTGACCAGACCCGATGCCGATAATGGGAGAATTACGCGCCGGAATGTTTCGAATTTCGATGCGCCTAGAGTAGCGGATGCTGCCATAAGCTTGGGATCAACCGCCGCAAACGATGCGGCAAAAGGCTGCACCGCAAATGGCAGGCTATATAGAAGAGAGCCGATCACCAGGCCCTCAAAGGTAAATGCGAGGGTATGGCCGGTCAGAGCTTGCCATTCGCGCCCCAGAGGACTGCGCGCGCCAAGGGCAACCAGCACATAGAAACCCAGCACTGTCGGCGGTAAGACAATCGGTAACGCGACCACTGCTTCTGCTAGAAATTTCCAACGCCATCTCGAGTATGTAATCCAGTAAGCAATTGGCAGTCCGATCACGACCAGCAGACCTGCCACT
>QIAP01000169.1 GCA_003225075.1 Acidobacteriota bacterium
TCGCAACGCATGATCCAGGCTGATGGCCAGCTCACCCTCCGCACCCTGCGGGCGCAAACGCATATCAATGCGGAAAACCGGGCCTTCCCGAGTGACACTCGACAGCACCTCGGTGACCTGCTGTGCCAGCCGGATGAAATATTCGCGATTTGAAATTGCCGCATCCGCGGGCGCTTCTCCGTCGCCAAAGACGTACATCAGGTCCACGTCTGAGCTGTAGTTGAGCTCGTTTCCACCCAACTTGCCGAGAGATAAAACTGCAAACGGTGTATGCACCGCCCTGCCTTCGGCATCGAGCCGTTGCGGAATGCCGTAGCGCTGCTGCATTCTGCTTTCAGACTCGCGCAGAGCATCTTCAATCAGCACATCGGCCAGCGCGGAAATCTCGGCGGTGGTTTCTGCCAATGGTGCGATCTTCAGCACGTCTCGCAGCATGATGCGCACATACTCCCGCCGTTTGAAGCGTGCCAGAAGCAGGGAAACATCCCTCTCAAACGACCGCGAGCGGAAGCGCGCCAAAGCTTCGTGGAATTCCTCGCGTGAGAAGCTGCGATCAAGATTTCGTTCCCGTAAAAACGATTGCAGCAGATCATTATTCTGGATCAGGGTCTCGCCCAGGAAGCGGCTGTGACCGAAAACCACGATGGCGTAGTGTGCGAGAAAATTGTGCCGATTGAGCAAACCTGAGATTTCGCCGGTAGGTTCACTGATGAGGCGCTCCAACAGAATCAGCGCAGAATCCGGGTCGGGAGATTCAACCAGGAGTCCGGGAAGAGCGCTACCGAGAGCAGGAGACAGCCGCTCGACCACGCGAGAAAAATTCTGTTTCGCACTCTCGTGATCTGCAAAAGGAATCCCGGTAAGCGCCGCCGGCACATCCAGCGGCGGCCGCGGATTAATTGGCGGTCGGCTCTCGGACAAGGCTGTGGACCCGGAAATTCAGCATAGCATGTGCGCCCGCGAGACAAGACGAGCAACATAACTTGAATTGCATGTACGCCGCTGCGTCGCGTATGCTGCTCCCGTCAAAGCCACCAAGTAAAACGGCGACGGTAGCTTCTGTCCGATGCCAATGATCGAATGATCGGAGGACGACGCGATGAATATCAACCGAGTTATCTTGGGAGGTCTGCTCGCTGGCATCGTCTATTTTTTTGGCGATGGCCTGGTACACGGCGTTCTGCTGAAGCAGCAATGGGCGGCCATACTGGGGCCGCAAACGCAGCAGGACTTGCACAGCCCCGCGTATTTTCTTCCCTACGATTTGCTTAAAGGTCTGGCCGTGATATGGATTTACGCCGGCATCCGGCCACGATTCGGTCCCGGCCCAAAGACCGCGGTACTGGCTGGGCTGGCGGGATGGTTTTTGGTCATCCCAGTGGCGCTGCTCGGCCTGCTTCCCATGAACTTTTTCAGCGTGCAGTTTGTGATGCTCTGGTCAGTTTATGGAGTGGTGCCAATGGTCGTCGGCGCGCTGGTGGGCGGTTGGATTTATCGCGAACGCGGCCCCCTGCGATAACGACTCGCATCACACAGCAGATTACCGACTTGTCAAAAAGCGACAGGGTTAATTGTTTTGCTTTTGTGACGCCGAAATCCGACACGCTTCACCTCTACCACGTCCCGTAGCGATAGCGCTGTGGTCGCTCGGGAAATAGTTTAATCAACACGATTCCCGTCACGAACCCTCCCACGTGTGCCCAGAAGGCAATGCCTCCCGTGGTCTGACTGGTTTCCGCAATCGAGGTTACGGCGCCGCTCATGAACTGCGTGAGGAACCAGTAGCCGAGCACCAGCCAGGCGGGCACATGAAACAAAAAAATTGGCGGGAACCAGGTCAAAACGCGGGCTCGCGGGTAGAGAATGAAATAGGCTCCCATCACGCCTGCGATCGCGCCACTGGCGCCGACGCTGGGGATTCGCGAACTGGGATTCAGCACAATATGAGTCATAGTCGCGGCCACACCACTTAGTAAATAGAAGACCAGATAACGGAAGTGGCCGAGATAATCCTCGATGTTGTCGCCGAATAGCCAGAGCACCCACATGTTTCCCAGAACGTGCGCCACCGACGCATGCAGGAACATCGAAGTAAGTATGGGAAAAAATGCTCCAAGGAGACTGAACCCTGGCGTGCCGGTTAGCAAGGATATTTCATAACTGGGAACAACTCCGAATTCATATAAGAACGCATTCAGCTGGCCCCGGGTTTGAAACGCGGTCGAAAGCTCAAACATGAATACCAGCACATTGAGTGCGATGAGAAAATAATTGACGAACGGCGTGGAGAAACAAGGCTGGTCATCACGAAGGGGAATCATGAGGAGAATTTAGTAATTGAGTAATCTAGTAATTTGGTAATTGTAATCTGAGAGCGGCAGCAAAGTGAATTTGATCCTGGTTGCATTTAAATTACTAAATTACAAATTACTAAATTACTAAATGTTTTCGTGGGTGTTGCCTTTAAATTACTCAATTACTAAATTGCTCAATTACTAAATTCCCATGAACTCCGTCCTGCTCATCAACAAGCCGCCCTCGCTCACCTCGCACGACGTAGTGAACCGCGTCCGCCGCATCCTTCAACAGCGCTCAGTGGGGCATTTGGGAACGCTCGATCCGCTGGCTACGGGCGTGCTGCCCTTGGTAATCGGCAACCTGACGCGACTGGCCCAGTTCTACACCGACTCAGAGAAGATTTACGAGGGCGTGATCCGCTTCGGTTTCGCCACCGACACCTATGATGCCGACGGTGAGCCGATCGGAGCCGCACTAACAGTTAAAGTATCACTTGAAGAAGTGCGCGAGCTGGCGGCAAGGTTTCGTGGCGTCATCCAGCAGATGCCGCCGCCGTTTTCCGCCAAAAAGATCCGCGGAGTTCCCGCCTACAAACTTGCACGCAAGCACAAAGAGGTGCCGCTCACGCCGGTGCAAGTGGAAATCAAGGAATTTGAAATATTGGGCTTGTCGGATGTAGCAGAAGAAGACGTAGCCGATAAAAAAAGCTTGCCCGCCGATTCCTCCGAAAAAATCACCCAGCAGGGAACTCGCGCCCGTTTCCGGGCCCGTGTGGCCTCCGGAACTTATATGCGGTCGGTGGCTCACGACATGGGCCAGTTACTCGGTTGCGGCGCTCACCTTGAATCGCTGCGCCGCACCAGCGTCGCAGAATTTGATCTTCGCGATGCTCACAGACTGGAAGAGGTCGATGCTGCCGCGCGAGAAGGACGAGTGGAAGATTTATTCGTCCATCCCCGCAGTCTGTTGCCGCACTTGCCCGCCGTGACCGCGGATGAGGAAAGCGCCGCCCGCATTCGCGCCGGACGCACCGTAAATCTGCCGGAAATGTCGCAAGCCCGCCTAGTGAAAGTTTTTTACGGACAGAGGGAACTGATCGCGATTGCTACCCGGGTTGCCGGAACCCTGTTCCATGCCAAGATCGTGCTGGCGGGGGATTTCGACAAACAATTGGTTGACCGGCAGACGAGGTAAGAGAAACAGATAGTGCTTGGCAGGCTGATCCACCCTCCCGATGCTGAAGTTGCCCCACCGTTGCGCTTTTTGCAAATTGGGCTATTCATCACACTGTTCCGAGGCGGTCCTTACGAAAAGATATCGGAACATCGTTCTCACTAAGCCGCAGGCGCGCCTTACCCCACCTTGGCCAACTGCGATAGCACCCGGGCGTTTCCCGCTACCGCGCCTAGCGAAGTGAGATTGCGCGTACTCGCCAAAGATTTAAGCGCGGCCAGCACACGTCCCTCTCCTAAGCTATCGAGGGCGTCCCCGAGCGAGACCGCGAAGTGGAGCATGACGCTCGAATCGCGATAGCAATCGGCAATGCACGCGGTGCATCCATCGCGGACCAGTGCTTTCTCCGCAAAATCCCAGACTGAGCACAGGCGCTCGTCCCAGGCATCACAACGCCACATATCGAAGTTCCAATCCATGTAGAAACTTTTGTAGCCGCCATAGCAGACAAAACGCTCCCGCTGCCCGCGCAAGTGGCGCTTCATGTCCGCGACCGAAGCACGCGGATTGTTCACCGGAAACGCGCTGCGAAGATCGTCCACCGCGTCAAACGCGGCGATCAGTTCCGTGTCCGTGAACTTGACCAGTCTCGAGTCATTCGACCAGGCGAGGGAAGAGGATCCCAGCCGCCCTCTCTGCGGATAGGAGAAGCTGACGGCAGCGAATCCAAGATCACGCAAACGCGGCGCCAGCGCGCGGTAGTCACGAATCAGTTTGCTCATCGTAACCTGTGCCAACGCTGTCATGCCCAGGCTTGGCATGCGCGAGGTAGCCGAGCGGATGCGCTCCCCCAGACCCTTCAAACCGCGGTTGGCCTCGTGCTCGGCCATGGCCGCTGCATCGATCGAGATGTACACCGTCTTCAGGCCCGCTTCGGCAAGCTGATTGAGCCGCGTCGGAAGCAGCCATCCATTAGTAATGACCGCCGGGCCCATGCCCCTTGCCACCGCCGCCGCGATCATCTCCGGCAGACGCGGATGCAAAAGCGTCTCACCTCCGAAAAAGCTGATGTAGCGAACATCGCGCTGGTACAGAATGTCGAGAGCTCGACCGAACTCGTCTGCGTTGATCCAGCGCAAGGCGTGGTGCGGAACTTTTCCATTCGCGAAGTTGCAGAAATCGCAGGTAGCGTTGCAGGCGTTGGTGACGGCCACATTGCAGAGCGCAGGCCCGCCCCGGCGCAGCAACCGCATCATGTCCCACGCCTTCGACGCCATAGTTGTCATAGCGTATTTCCCGGCGGCGCTAGGATGCTCAGTTACGGCAGCATAGTTGTCGGCCAAAATACAGATAGTGGGTTGCTTGATCCACGGTTGTAGCGCAATTTATCGGTAGTGCTCAAGGTAATACAACGCTCCAAAGGCGAGAACTAAGGCGGCGGCTGAAAATGCCAATGGTCGCGCGCTTCGCCAAGGCTGCCTCCAATCCGCCGTTGCCAGGAAAAGCAGGATCATCGGCACCAGCGCCACGATTGAAAGCTGAAAGATATGTGCCACCGCGCCTTCGTCCGCTTGGGGCGGCTGAGTGTACCCGCTAAGCACCGCAACCAACGCTGTAAACGACAGGACTATTACGACTCTGCCGCTGACCCGGTTGATTTGCTGCCCACTCATGGCGTCACTTCCTTTCCGGCTTGTTGTCACCAATTCGATTCGCCTTGCGATCTGCCCCCAGGCAGGCTGGCACACCCCTCACGATGCTGAGGTTGCCCCAGCCTTGCGTTTTTTGCAACACGATTTTGTTTTGGTCGCCTACCCAAGATGGCCCGGGGTTTCTAGCGTCTTAAAATCATCCTTATCGAAGCCGTCCTTGTCGTCTCTATCTCCCGTCAGCAAGTACCCCTTGATGACACTTACGCCATCGCAGGAGGGAGCGGCACAGTAATCGCCGACGATCTCATTGCAGCATCGGCGCGCAGCAGGGCTTTTGCACCGGCTTCGGTTCCATCAATTCCACCCGTGTGTAATTCGGATCATAAAGATTGAATTGCCATTTGCCGTCGCGGCCTATTTCCGGTTTTTCCGCCGGTTTGTATCCTCGTTTGAGCGCGACCTCATAACCAGCCTGGACGCTCGGCACACCCAGAGCGAAATGGTGCATGACTCCTAATTCCTTGGGGTCAGGGTTCTGTACGTTGAGCATGTACTCCAGCCAGTCGGTGCCATCCGGAACGCGCATGTCCACCCAGTCAATATCTTTGTCCGTCATGCCGCCGTGCCAGATCTCATGGAAACCCAGGATATCTTTGTAGAAATGGTCGGCGGCCGCGCGGTCCTTCACCACCACTCCCAGGTGGATGATGCGTTGCGAGATGCGCTTGTCAGCAAGAAACTTTCCGAAATTACGGCTGTGCAGCGAGCCCGGCATGAATTGGACGAACTCCACATCGTGCCCGTCAGGATCGTTGACGTCAAAACCCCGGTTGCCATCGAGCATGGGCTCGAGCTTGTCCGGGACTCTTACCCCGCGGCTGCCAAGGTAAGCCCGCAGTTGCTCGGCATCGGTGGTCTCGAATGAGATGTGGGACAGCCGGTCCTGCTTTGGGTCTTTAAGTTCAGGAAACACTTCAATGTATTGATGGTCGTTGACCTTGAAATAGGTCAGCAGCAGGCCGGTGCCTTCGCCCGGAGGCTTATCCAGGCTGAAAGGTTCCTGGAATCCCAGGACGCCGGTGTAAAACTGCCGCGCGGCCGCCATATTATCGGTATTCAGTCCAATATGTGCGACCCCCACGATCTTTGGACGAACGATCTTAGGACGGGCCACCGGCCCACCGGCGGTCGTGAACTGATCTTGGGCCACCGCGCTGCAAAGCAACAAGAACGCCGCAATCAACACACGCCATGCCGAGTTCTGCCATGTTGAGGTCATGGTAGGGGATACTGCCCGTCGCCAGCGCAGGGTGTCAAGGGGGCAGGATACCGGAAGTTTGGCAATGTCCGATAACAAGTATTATGTAAAGTAAGCTGGAACAGCAGCCCCGCTGGCCATCTGCCCCTTACGCCCTTAGAACGATGTAGGCGCGGGCGTCCCCGCACGTGCGCAGTCACCACAAAACGTGTGGGGCGGACACTCTTGTCCGCCAACGCCTCCATCTGCATTGCTCACACGGGGTAGCAAAAATTACCAAATTACAAATTACTAAATTACGAATTACCCAATTACCCAATTACTCAATTCTTCAACAGTTCCTCAAGGTCCTGACGAAAGCGGCGCAGCGTCTCCAGACGCTCCCCAGTCGCCTCAACCATCTCTTGCTTGGCCTGGAACACCGGGCGTCCTCCGTATTCGGTCAAGACCCCCATGACCTCGCCCATCCGCCATCCCGGAGTGCCCAGCATCTGCATACCGTCCGCACCCGGGACCAGTAAGGCGATGCAGTTGTCGCGCACCACCCCCACGCATTTCGGGAAACGATCAAAAGTCTGAAGTTCAAATCCAGCCAGATAAATACGTTGCAGCTGTTCGGCAGGGTCGTTCAATTACTAAATTCCCCAATTACCCAATTACTCAATTCTTCTACATTTTATATCGCCCAAGATCCTCGTCATTCAGCCCTTCCAGCCACTTGCGCAACTCTTCGCTGGTCACGCGGTCGGAAACGTTCGACGCAAGTTTGGAATTCTTCAGCACATCGTCCTCAACAAAAATCGGACAATCCACCCGCAACGCCAGCGCCAGCGCATCCGACGGACGCGAATCAATGCTGATGATCCGCCCTTCACGCTCCAGCCAGATCACCGCATAAAAAGTGTCCTCCCGCAGCTCGGTCACGACAACTTTGTGCACCTGCGTATCCAGCCCGGTCAGAACATTCTTGATCAAATCATGAGTCATCGGCCGCGGCGTAGTCACCTTCTCAATTTCCAGCGCAATCGCATTGGCCTCGTATATCCCCACCCAGATCGGCAACACCGTATCACTCCCCGAATCCTTGAGGATCACAATCGGCATATTCGTTACCGGATCCATCATTAGGCCACGGATTTTCATTTCTACTTCCATTGGGTCCCCCGGCAAGGTCTGCCAATCTAGGGTGCTTCCGGTCGTTATACCACCATTTCGCCTGCGAGGCTGTTGGGAAAAATGATCGTTGCTTTTACCTGCACGTAGCTGCCAACGGCGGGATCGGAATTGGTGGTGAAGTTCAAGACTTTGTTTTGCGAGGTGCGTCCGATCCACTGTTTTCGGGTCTCATTCTTCCCTTCAACCATTACTTCAAGGGTTTGGCCGAGATGCCGGTGGTTAAGATGCGTCTGAATCTGTTTTTGTTTGTCCTGGAGGACGGCAAGACGGCGCGATTTTTCCTGATCGGAGATGGGATCGGCAAGATGTACTGCCGGGGTGTTCGGGCGCGGCGAGTATTTGAAGGCGAAGATGGAGTCGTATCCGACTTCATCCAGCAAGCTGAGCGTTTCGTCAAAGTCGGCTTCGGTTTCGCCTGGGAAGCCTACTATGACGTCGGTGGTGATGCTGATCTCGCGTTTTGCGGCCTTCATCCAGGAGATACGTTCGAGATATTGGTCGCGATTGTAGAGACGCTGCATGGCATCCAGGATCCGGGTGGAACCGCTCTGCACCGGCAGATGCACGTGGTTACAAAGTGTGGGGGCGGATTCGATGGCCTGCACGATGTCGCGTCCGAAATCGCGGGGATGCGAGGTGGTGAAGCGGACCCGCTTGATTCCCGGGGTTTCGGAGACGGCGGCCAGCAATTCGGCGAAAGATCTCTTGCCGGATGAATCTTTATAGGAGTTTACGTTCTGGCCAAGGAGTTGAATTTCGCTGTAGCCGAGATTGGCCATCTGGCGGGCCTCGGCGAGGACGGAGTCTGAGGTGCGACTGCGCTCTTTGCCGCGGGTAAAGGGAACGACGCAGTAGGCGCAGAATTTGTCGCAACCTTCGATGATGGTGATGTAACCACGATGCGGGTTGGTGCGGGCGGTGAATTCGGTCTCGAAGCACTCGTCGGTCTCGCGATCGTCGAGTCCGGTGACGCGCTGCTTCCCTGCCTCGACTTGTATCAGCATCTGCGGCAAGTTGCGGTACGAAGCCGAACCGCAGACCATCGAAACATAGGGTGCGCGTTCGAAAATCTTTTCGCCTTCCTGTTGGGCCACGCAGCCCAGCACGCCAAACTTTTTTCCCTGGGCATGCAGTTTTTTGTAGTCAGCGAGGCGATGGAAAACTTTCTGCTCGGCTTTGTCGCGGATGGAGCAGGTGTTGTAGAGGATCAGGCCGGCATCTTCGACAGTCGAGACCTGACGGTAGCCCTGGGAAATGAGCGTGCCGATAACTTTTTCGGAGTCGTGCACGTTCATCTGGCAGCCGAAAGTTTCGAGGTAGAAAGTCTTTTGGGGCTCGGCCGACATATACGAGGCAAGTATAACGCGAGGCGGGGGAAATGAATAATTGAGTAATTGGGGATTGGGGAATTGGTAATTTGTAATTTAGTAATTTGTAATTGGTAATTTTTGTTCTTTTGAACGGACCCGTTCCCCGCGGCAGCGATGCAGATGGAGGCGTTCGCGGGCGAGGCGCCCGCGCCACACAATGCTGTGGCTATCAGGGCAAGGCAAAGTGCAAGTCAAAGGCGTCGGACAAGAGTGTCCGACCCACACGGACAGGTATAATGCCGCCCTGCCCTGGAGGCAAAATGCAATTCCTGCGAGGAAGAGGTATGAGAGCGACGTTGATCCCTGGCGCGTTCGATCACTGTGGTATGCATGATTCTAGTTGCGTGCGCTTCGGCGCAGGCACCAAAGCACGCGTCACATGCTGGACCGCCGGCTAAGGAACTTGAAGCCAAAGTGCGGAAGGCTTGGGAGGATTTCAAGACCAAGAACAAGGATGCGTTTGCAGCTATTCTTGCCGACGGGTTCACCGAGGCGGAAGAGGATGGGAACGGTTTTCGGGACGCGAAGGCCGAAGTTGCCGAGATCGATCAATTCGATCTGGACAAATACACCCTCACAGACTTTAAGGTGAGGCCGATTGGCTCGGATGGCGCGCTGGTTACATACATGGCAGAGTACAGCGGGAAGGTTGCGGGGCAGCCGGTCAGCGAGAAAGATGCGGTGGGCGAAGTCTGGGTGAGACGGGGCAAGGATTGGAAGGTGCTGCATGTGCAGGAGACGAAGGCGAAGTAGGAATTGAGTCATTGAGCGATCGGGGGATTGAGTCATTGGGGAATCGGGGAACTGAGTAATTTGTAATTTGTAATTTGTAATTTTTGTTTCTCCGCGAACGGACCAGTTCCCTGCGGCAGCAATGCAGATGGCGGCATTTCGCGGGCGAGGCGCACGCGCCACACGTGCCGAGGCTATTTAGCCAAACTTTCGTAATAACTGTTGGCGCTCCGAGGCTGGTTTGATGACTTGGAGGGTGGCATAATCCTTTTCTATGAGCGCCCACCGGGTTGCATCCGCATTGGCCTTGCTGACGATTGTCGGCACGCTGGCTGTGCTGTTGTTTCCGGTGGCGAGCGGACCGTATCCGGCGACGCATGGTCCGGTTACGGCGCTACGAGCCATGCGGTTGGGGCTGGCGCTGCTGCTGGCGTTGGTACAGAGCGCCACGTCGTCGATCACGATCACCTGTCAATGCCTGCTTTTGTCTCTACTGTTCGCGCGATCTGGCGTGGCGCCAGTTCACGATTTGGTAAGCCACAGTTCGCCACTGGTTCCAGCCTCGTCCGTTCTGCGTTGTTAGTCACCCAAATTTCCGGAATCAGCCTTTCCTAAGTTTGCCTTGCAGACTCATCTCTCGCTGCGGGCAATTCGGGACAGTCTTCAGCGCAAGCCGGATTTTGTTGGTGACCGATTACGGCTTTGCAATGGCGGCTGTCCCGGCTCAAAAGAATTGAGTAATTTAGTAATTTAGTAATTTTGAATTCTCGATTTGCGAAGTGCACGGGCGGGACGCCCGCGCCTACATCGGTCTATTTACGTAACGGGCAGATGGCACAGCGGACGGAGAGGTCGGCGGCGTGGCAGGATGCTGGGGGCTTTTTTCGGGCGACCTTTTTTCGGGCGAGCTTGTTTCGTTTTGGTTGTGGGGTGGGGGTGGCCATGAGGCACCAGGCTTCGCGATATTTTTCATATCGCGCTTTGCGTCCGCCGTGGGGATAGAAGCGCAAATTCTTTCGTGACACGAACGCTGCAATGGGGACCACGTACCACAAGTTCTCGGGGACAATATAGGCCACGAGGAAATCGATTTCGTCACGGGTATAGCAGTCGTCATCCCATCCCCCATTCTTCACCCGGTAGCGGGACTCGGCG
>QIAP01000218.1 GCA_003225075.1 Acidobacteriota bacterium
CTACAACCGCAGGGCGGGTGGTCGCGGATAGATCTGAGCGATGAGGTGCGGCTGAACGAAGGGACGCGCGCGGCGCAGGCGGATCATGCCGAGTTTGCGCGCGCGGAACAGACAGTGACATTGACGGGCCGCGCGGCGGTGAGAGATGCGGCGAGCCTGACTACCGCGAAAAAGTTGACGCTGTGGCAATCGACAGGTGAGATACGCGGTGAGGGCGGAGTGCGCTCATCGGATTTGTCGGCGCGCGGAAGCGCAGTTCATCTTGCGCCCGTGGCAGCAAACATCAGTGCCGATCAGCTGAGCGGAAATTCCAAGAGTGGGCGCGCCTTGTATACAGGTCACGCGCGATTGTGGCAGGGCGATTCGGTGATGGAAGCAGACTCAATCGAGTTGCTGAAGACCGCACGTATGATGAACGCCGTGGGGAACGTGCGGGCGGTTTTTCCGCAAGCGCCGAGAAACAACAGCTCCGCTTCCTCCGCGCGAGCCACTCCGCCAAGGCCGGCGGCTATGTGGCACACGCAGTGTGCGAAGATGACGTATTGGGATCAAGAAAATCGCGCGCGGCTGGAGCAGAACGTGGTCGTACAATCCGCCGATGAAAAAATTAATAGTAATGCGCTGGATCTGTACTTCACGCGGGGAAATGCCGGCAAGAGCGGCGGGGGAGCCCAAGGCACTGCGCCGGATGGGGCTGCTGGTGTGACTGGCGCACAGCAGATCGGCCGGGCGGTAGCGACCGGTGCCGTGTCCGTGCAGCAAGGAGGTCGGCGTGCCACAGCGGAGCGGGGCGAATACACCGCGACAGACGGAAAATTCGTTATGTCGGGCGGAACGCCAACGATTTTTGACGCCACAGAAGGCACGACCACGGGGCGTCAATTGACCTTCTTTTTAGCGGATGCTACGATCATCGTCGATTCTGAAAATGGATCGCGCACACTGACGAAGCACCGAGTCGAAAAATAGTGACCGCTTCGCGGTCAGACCTGAAGTGACCGCCTCGCGGTCATCATTCAATTGACCGCTTGCGACGATCATTGAAAACGTGACCCGTTTGCGGGTCACATGTGACGAGGAATGCTGAAGCTCCAGGCAGTCGAGTTAAATAAGTCGTACCGGGGCCGCAAGGTCGTAGACGACGTTGAGCTGGAGATCGGACAGGGTGAGGTCGTTGGGTTGCTGGGGCCCAACGGTGCCGGTAAGACAACTACTTTCTATATCTTAGTCGGTCTCGCCCGCCCTGACTCCGGTCGCGTGATCTTGAACGGTGAGGAAATCACCGACCTTCCGATGTACCTCCGTGCGCGAAGCGGGATCAGCTATTTACCTCAGGAACCCTCGGTTTTTCGTCAGCTGACCTGCGAAGAGAATCTGCTGGCCGTGCTGGAGACACTGCCGCTCACTCCAGAACAACAGCGCGACCGTTTGGAGGAGTTATTGGTGCAGATGGGGCTCGAAACCGTGCGGCCAAGCAAGGCGTACATGTTGTCGGGCGGGGAGCGGCGCCGCCTGGAAATTGCGCGGTCGCTGACGCTCGAACCGTCCTTCATATTGCTCGACGAGCCGTTTTCGGGCATCGATCCGCTGACGGTAAAGGACCTGCAGGAGATCATTCGGAACCTGGCGCAGTCCGGCATCGGCGTGCTGATCACGGACCACAATGTGCGAGAGACCTTGACGGTAACGGATCGAGCGTACATCCTAAAAAGTGGCAAGATTTTTCGTAAGGGTCGCCCTGAGGATCTGAGCAATGATCCCGAAGTGCGGCGGGTGTATTTGGGCGACCATTTCCGCCTGAACTGAAATATCTGAGAGCAGTAACGGGAAGGACAGTTTTTCGAAAACATGGCGTGGCAAGGGCTCAAACTCAACCTAAAGGTGGCGCAGAAGCAGATCCTGACGCCTGGCCTGGTGCAAATGGTCAGCGTGCTGGCGCTGAACCGGCTTGAGTTGAAGGAGATGATCAACACGGAGATGGTTGCGAATCCCGTGCTCGAGGAATTGAGCGAAGAGGCCACTGCCACCGATAACTACAGCGACGAGACATTCCTGAAGAACGAGACCGAGAAGGTACCGGAAAAGCAAGCCGCAAATCCTTTTGATGAATTAGACGTGGGAAGTTATTTCAACCAGTATCTGGACACAGGTGGAGATGGCGGGCAATCGCAGGAGCGGGAAATTTCAGAGCGGCCGTCGTTTGAAAAATTTTTGTCATCGCCTGCCGGACTTTCCGAACATTTGAACTGGCAACTGAGCGTCACGATTTGCTCCGATGCTGTGCGCGAAATTGCCGACAATATTATCGGCAATCTGGACGAGAATGGCTATCTGACGGCTTCGAACGAAGAGTTGCTGCAGGGCGAAAAGTACACGCAGGACGATCTGGATGACGCGCTGGCCGTGGTGCAGGATTTCGATCCGATCGGCGTAGGCGCGAGAGATTTGCGCGAATGCTTGCTGCTTCAACTGAAGGCGTTTGATCCGACCAATACTT
>QIAP01000219.1 GCA_003225075.1 Acidobacteriota bacterium
GTGGCCATTTCGTAGCGAAGACCAAGGTTAAGGGTTAGGTTCGGTAGCAAGCGCCAGTCGTCCTGTATATATGTTTCCACGATGGTCTGACGAAAGCCGCGCTCTGTAATCGTGGTGGGGATCGCCGCACTCAACGAGAAGGGCAGGTTGGTTAAAAAATCGGACAATGAGTTGAAGGAGAAAACGCCACCGGGATCTGAAACACCCAAGATGTTGTCTCGAATCCGCTCAACACCAAAGCCGAACTTCAAAGAGTGTTTTGCTTTGGTTAGGGAAATATCTTCATAAGCCTGGATTGACGTCCAGTGAAAATGGAAGTTAGACCGCGCTCCTAATCCACCAGTGAACCCGGTAAGTCCCGTAACCATCACGCCCGCGGCATTCTGGCCAGGCACCGTGCCGAACGATGGATCAGACGCGAGTGGATTACCGCTCGGGAAGGTAAGACCTGTTGTGGCCACCACGCGGTTGATCCCGAAACGAAAAGAATTGAGAAAACCAGGAGTGAAGCTGTGCGCGTGGTTCAGGGTGAAGAATTGGCGCCGCGAATCATATCCTGTCCGCTTGTCATTCAGTTCGTCGGGCTGCCTAACGGTCCCGACATCGAACATGTAAGTGCCGTTGAGAGTGTCCTGTTCGGAAAAGTTGTGGTCAACTTTGGTGGTGAAGTAGTTCTCTGGAGTGACTTGCTGGCCCGAAAAAGTGAAAATCCCGGTATCGCCCGACGCCAGGAGGGAACCATTGGGCAAAGGGTAGAAAGCATTCAGGAAAGACAAGACATTGGGGTCGACTGTGATCTGCCCGGACGACACGTTGCCCGACCGCGCAGCCGGCGAGGGCACGGTATCCACCTGCGTTAGGCCCAACGATTGCCGTAATCCTTCGTAGTCACCGAAGATGAACGTGCGGTCCTTCTGAATCGGGCCGCCGAGCGATACTCCAAATTGATTGCGACGGAAGGGCGGCTTCTTGGTGTCGAAATAATTCCGCGTGTCCAATGCGCTGTTGCGAAAGAACTCGTAAACGTCTCCATGGAACTGGTTGGTGCCCGAACGCGTCGAGGCACTAATGATGCCGCCGGAAGACCGGCCATGCTGCGCGGGGTAGTTGCTCGTCAGGACTGAGAATTGCTCGACTGCATCTACGCCCAGATTGACCCCGAGCGCGCTTCCAGGTGGGCCGTTCGCGTAGTCGTTAACGCTGATGCCGTCAAGGCGAGAGTCGTTTTGTCGAGGACGGCCTCCAGCTATGGTCATTTGAGTTCCAAAACCGCGCTGGGCCTCGCCCGAACTCTGAGTGCGAGCCCTCGCCACGCCCGGCTCAAGGGCCGCGACGTCGGATGCGGACCGGCCGTTCAGCGGCAGGTCACTTACCCGGTTGGAGTTCGTGACCCCGCGAACAGCCGAGACAGTGATCTCGTAGCTTCCTGGCAGCAGGTTGCGTATCACGTAGGAACCATCGTGCTTCGCGCTTACAGACTTTGTGTCGCCGTTCGCAATATTCTTGATGGAAAGACGCGAAGTTGTAATTCGGGACCCGTCTGGAGACGTAATCGTACCCGACAGAGTGCGACTCCCGACCTGCGCAAAGACCTGAACGGCGGCCAGAAGGCCGATTGCCAGAGCCAAACATCTGGTCACACGTGTCTTCATCCTTTTCTCTTGCCCCGGACCGCACTGGCTCCGCTGAATCGCTGGCAGACGCTAACACTAAACCATCTCTGTTCGTTGTTACCTGAAGATTTGTTCATTAAAACTTCAGTGGTGACCCACAAGGCTGATCGATACTATTTGAGGGGTGAATCCTTGCGTATTCTCGTCGTAGAGGATGAAACAAAAGTCGCGCGCGCCCTGCAGGAGGGCTTAGAACGCCAGCAATACGAGGTTGTCGTTGCCGGAACCGGAGAGGAAGGTTTCTATTTGGTCAGTGCGGAGGAATTTGACCTCGTGATCCTGGATCTCATGCTCCCGGGTCGCGATGGCCTTCAGGTGTTGGGAACGCTTCGGAAGCGCGGGCTCGTCACTCCGGTCCTCATACTGACCGCCCGTGATGCTATCGAGGACAGGGTGCAGGGTCTGGACAAAGGCGCAGACGACTACCTTGTGAAGCCCTTCGCATTTCCGGAACTGTTAGCGCGCGTTCGAGCACTTCTGAGACGTGGGCGAACTCAGCAAGTTGCCCTTCGACTGCAACTCGCCGACCTGGAAATGGATCTTGTGCCACGGAGGGTCAGGAGGGGCGGGAAGGACGTGGAGTGCACTGCTAGCATCCCGGGGACCCCTAAGGACGAGGCTTTAGAATCGAAAGCGGGTGTACTTCCGGCTGCCTGCCTTAAGGCACACTTCGCATCAATCTCCGCTTGTTTGCATTAAGTTGTACGTCGCGGCGGCCAAACTGAACACCCAGCCGACTCGCTCTAATCCGCGATGTCGGAACTGGCGCAGCATCCCGACCGTCGCTCCTCCCAGAGAACGAGTAAATTACAAAACTCTGACAAATCCCTGACAAATGCCGGTCGGCACTCGAAGTATGCTGCTCGCATTTCCAATCAGGGTGTGAATCGTCGAAACCACCCTGGCCAGCAAGCTTTCTACGGTAGGTACCAGCCGCTCGATGTTCAGGGTCGAGCTCAAGAAAGAGATCTCCAATGAAGAAATTACTGAATGGCTTAAAGAACTCAATCAACCGCCGTTCATTCATGAGGAACGGATTGACGGCGGCCGGGGCGGCGACTATGGGGGCAGGGCTGTTGGCCCATAGCTCATCCGTTTTCGCCGAGCGAGGTCCGGAAGAACATAGCGGCCGTCTCACTCCCGGAGACGCGGCCCTGCTCAGGTTCGCGGCCGCCGCGGAAATCCTCGAAACCGACTTCTGGGTGCAGTACAACGAGCTGGGAGGAGTCCAAGACAGCGAAGTCCCAGGCGGAAGCGGCAATCCAGCCTACACCGCCGCTCTTGAGGTGCTGGACTCCGACATGGCCCAGTACATCCACGACAACACCGACGATGAGTTCACCCACCAGAACTTCCTCAACGCGTACCTCGCCTCCAAGGGAGCAGACACAGTAAACCTCGAGCAGTTTCGCACTCTGCCGGGTAGTTCGGCGACCGGATCAAGCGGAAAGTTGCGGCTTACAAATCTCACGCAGCTCACGCTAGACACCAGTTGGTGGACTCGCTACCGCAGCAGCACCCATAATCCTGACCTCGATCCGAATTTCAAATTCCCGCAAGCCGTACCAACTTTGGCGGTTGGGCAGCATACGGCAATTCCCAGAACCGATGATGACACAAAGGATACCAACTTCCTCCAGGCGATCGCGAATACCGCGGGATTTCACTTTCCGACGATCGAGCAAGGTGGCAACAGCCTGTATCCATCGATGGCGCAGCGGGCCACTCACGTGGAAGTCTTGCGAATCCTTATCAGCATCGGCCCTACCGAGACGATGCACTTTCAAACCTGGTCGGACAAGGCGGGCAATGCTCCTCCTTTGACCGCGGTGGATCCGGTGACGGGCGTATCCGTGACCTTTCCAGACCTGAATTCTCCGCCCTTTGGTGGCGAAGACTTTCAAACCAACCTGATCATGCCTGAACCTTGCCCATTCCTCAGCCGAAAGCTCCCACCATGTTCGATCATTCGTCCCACTGAGACGAAGGGTATTGCCATGGGCGTGGTCAATTTCCTGACGGCCATGGGACTGTTCATCGGCCAGCCGCCGGCGTTCTTTGAGCTGTTGCGCGATCTGGCCGAAGATGCGGATGAAGCGAGACGGGGGCGATAAGCCATTCGAACGAATCGGTACCGCGAAAAAGGGGGTGTTCCAAATCTTGGAAACTCGCCCCTTCTTTGGTTTAGGTGCGATCAGTCAATCTCCATGATCAGCAAGTCCGAGCTTCCAAGAAACCGACGGTTATGGATCCTATTTTGATCGTCGAGGATGATCGATATGTTTAGAAAGCACTTAAGCGCCTCTTTGAACTGAGGGATATGGAGTTGAAATCCGCGGTGACGGCAAGTCCGCACTGGAGGCATTCCGCACTGTTGCCCCAACAGCCATCATCCTCGACCTGCGATTGCCTATTGTCTCGGGGCAGGATGTTTGTCGGGAGATCAGACGACAATCATCAACTCTGCCGATCGTTGTCCTCACTGCCGCAACGGATGTACTCGACAAGGTCATGCTACTCGAGCTCGGAGCTGACGATTATGTAGCTAAGCCCTTCAGTCCGCGAGAACTGCTCGCGCGGGTATGCGCCGCAATCCGGCATACACGCAAAATCGATGCGTGCGACTTGACGACTTTTAACGGGGTGTGCGTTTAGAAGCAAGATGGCACGCAGACGACTGCAGACTTCATTTCACAGTTAACTGGCTGCCTTTACCTCAGTCTGGAAAGCGGTCCGCAGGGGCGAGTA
>QIAP01000220.1 GCA_003225075.1 Acidobacteriota bacterium
ATTCCTGCTGAAGGCCGGGTCCGGTCATTCCGGGCATGGCAATGTCGAGGATCAGGCATCTGGTTTGGCCGACGCAATCGGAGGCGAGGAACTCTTCCGGCGACGAGAACGCGCGGGCCGCAAACCCGAACTCCTTCAGCAAGTCGGGTAGCGACTCACGCACGGACTCATCGTCGTCGACTACTGACACAAGTGAACGTGTAACTTTCATAGATTTCTTGCCGCATCCGTCGCGGGTGGCGTCTCCGAATACCGCGACTGTTCTCGGCGCCCATTAAACCCTCGGGTCCGCGAGAAATGGCGAACGAAAACGCGACTTGGCGGCAGTCCATGTCCCAAGGATGCGCTACTCCAGCGGAGAGCGCTATTGTGCTTTGGTATTGCTTCGGCGCCGATATCAGCACCAGCGCGGCAGATGAAGATGATCGCGATCTCTTGAAAGTGTGACTCTCATAATTTCTCATGCAGCATCCGTATCGGCTACGGCAGGCCTCCGCGTGTCACGATTACTGTCGGCGCCGGTCGCGCCGTCGGGTCCCCGCGGAATAGAAAATGAAAACGTAGCTCCCGGGCCATCGTTCAGCGTTGCCCATAGACGACCCTGATGACTCTCGATAATGGAGCGACTGACGGCTAGTCCGACTCCCATACCGTCATTCTTAGTTGTGTAGAACGTTTCGAAGAGCCTGTCGGCAGTCTGAGGATCGAAACCGATCCCCGCATCTTTCACGCTGAGGAGCACCCGATCACCCTCGTCTCGTTCGGTCTTGATCAACAACTCCCTGGGGCGATCATGGACGGTATTCATCGCATCCGAAGCATTCCGGAGGAGGTTCAGAATTACCTGCTGCAGCTGCACGCGGTCACCTGTGACAAGCGGGAGGTCGTTGGCAAGCTCAGATCGCAAAATCACCCGGTTTCTTTGAAGCTCACTCAATGACAAAGCAATCACCTCTCTCGTAGCGTCATTCAGATGCACCTGCTCAGCAAGGGTATGTTTCTTGCTGAAGAGTGCGCGCAATCGCGTGATCACATCAGACGCACGGTTGGCATCGCGAATGGTTCGCCGGGCCGTTTCACGCGCACCGTCGACGTTCGGTGGATCCAATGTCA
>QIAP01000221.1 GCA_003225075.1 Acidobacteriota bacterium
ACGACGCGAGGAAGGTCCTCAGGATGAACCGTGTCGCTTGTCCCCCAGAGCTTCAATTCCTCCAGCGTCCTGCCGGTGTACTCCACGAGTTGGGGATTGACGAGTTCTACTTCGCCAGCCGACGTCAAGAGTGCCACCAAGCCTGGGATGCTGTCGACAATTAAGCGTAAACTTTCCTCACTGGCCGCCAGGGCTTCCTCGGCGCGCCTGCGTTCGGCGACTTCCTTTCTCAGCACTTCGTTGGCTGCAGCAAGTTCTGCGGTCCGTTGCGCGACGCGTTGATCGAGTTCGTCGGCAACGCGCTTCTGTTCGGTCAACAGTCGTGCCTGTTGTAGCCCGGTCAACGCCTGGTTAGCCGCTATGCCAAGAAGAAGTGCCTCGGTATCCCGTGGGAAATCTGCTCGACCAGACCCAGCTACGATTACTCCGATTTCACGCTGAACCCCGAGAGGCCAGGACACGAGCGAAACCTCTTCGCCTCCAATGTGACTGCGTTCCTGGAGATAACGTTTTTGTGGGTCATCTCCCAACCAGCGATCAAGGAACGCGCAGAGCTCTTGCGGTCGGAACATCTGTTCTTGCGATTGAGCGACCCTAACCGTCTCAGAGGGCGTCGCGTCGACTAGGTTTGTCAAGCTCACATACACGAAGTCCAGATCGAGCATGCGAAGGAGTGAGTCGAGCAAGGTATGAACGATGTCACAGGGTTTGCTGCCACTCCACAT
>QIAP01000064.1 GCA_003225075.1 Acidobacteriota bacterium
GACATCCGGTGTGACGCTCGAAGATCAGCATGGGGTGATACATGTGCTGGCCATAACCACCGTTGAAGAAGCTGAGTTGTTGCTGGCCATGAGTGGGATCGTCGGTGGAGTCGATGTCGAGCAGAATCTCGCCACGCTGGCGGACCTGGTCGCCACACACAACGGATGAACTGCTGGCACAGCAGGTCGTTGGTGTGTGTATCAAGTGATGGATGCTCCGAAAGGGAATGCTGGGTCTGCAAACCCAGTGTTCATCATTCCTTTTAGAGCATCTTTTCTTTTTTGGCTAGAGCCTTGCTGAATAATCCAGGTTAGGCAGTCGCCGCAGCGGCAAAAAGCCCGCTCGTTAGATACGCAGCCGAGGACGAAATCGTAATGTGAAGTGAGTAAAGACTTGACCCGCCACCTGGAGACTAACTCAGGATCTACGCCTCGCTTCTGGGCGGCGCCTCTTCACCAGGTGTAATGCGCCGTATAGGTAATCGCCTTCTCTCCATCGGACGGGATCGTCATTGGAAACTCGATGGTCCTGCTATCCGTCTTTCGGTACGGATCGGACTTTGCCGAGATATCCCAGGTAATCCAACGGTAGAGATGCTCTACCACACGAACCTCTACCGGCTCTTTCTTGTGATTGCGGACCTTGATTTCGAAGGATTCATCAATCGTCTGCCGATTGGTGTCGAGGCGGTAGTCAGTACGGCGGCGCTCGCCAGTTAGGTCAAAAGCATTTCCCGTATAGACACGCACCTTTTCATCGCGCGGAGTGTGATCGATCACGTTCTCCCCGGTGAACTCAATTTGTCCATCGTCATTGCGTCTGTAGAACCGCACACGCCCTTTGGGGAGCGGCATACCCAAGTGGTTGGCTTCCGAGTTGGTGAACTCTCGCATCACCCATATCTTAGGATTCGATTCCGTACCATAGGAGAAATCGTTGCGAATGTTCTCCCAGTTCCATCCGTTATAGCGATTGGGGTCAAGTTTCAGCCCGTCATAGACCTAGATTTGTGCGGTGGAAACGTTGCCAGCTCTGATGAACTCCACTTGTTTGGTTTCGCGGTCGTCCAGAGTGGCGGAATGAGCCAGGGTGTACAGGTGGTATTCGTCGAAGGTTCTTTCGGTGACTGGTGGGGTCATTACGCCGCCGCCTATTCCGCCGCCAATCCCCAACGCCTGCGCTCGGTCGTACATTTGTTCTGGCTGAATCTTGTTTACGTCACCCGCCATCAGCTTGATACGGGCATTCTGAAAACGCTTGCCGCTCTGATTGTCCATGGTGACCCAGCCGACAATGTCGACTGCGTTCCCTTTTTCCGGCGCGACAATGTTGTAATCGGCTGCCCAGGTCAGGCCGCCGGTTACATATGAAAATTCAGCCCGCAATGGTCCAGGGGTCCGTGTGGACAGCAGCCATTGCAGCGTGGGCTTGAGCACCGTGTCGTTGCCGAGGGCAGGGAATAATGGCGTTCCCGGCAACCCAAAGCGAAGCTTGCCTTCGACTTCAACGATGGGCTGCTCCGCCCCACGCTGCGCCATCTGCGCCTGGTAATACTCAGCGCCGAACTGGCGCATCGCCATGAGGTCGTGAGGCACATAGCCGCTGCGGATGATCTTTCCGGGGACGATTTCTTGTTTATTTTCACGCTGCACCAGGAAGTCAATCGTTTTGCCTTCAGACAGTGAAAGCAGGAGCGACTCTGACACCGGATCGGCACGATAGTTTTGCTCCAGAACCTGAACAAATTGTTTACCGGACGGGTCGCGCAAGATCACGGAGTCCGGTTCCAGATGCATGGTAATGTCCGTGACACGGATACTATTCACGCCGGACTTCAGTTCTAACGGCAGCTCCTGGCGGACAACAGCAAAGTTCTGGTTATAGATCGTGAGCGAGGGTTGAGAAGGATCATCAACAGCCAGCGAGACGGTGCAAAGAGCAATCAGGCATACAAATCGGCGAATCACGGGTCCTCCCGGGCGAGGAGTTAGGCTCTTTAAGGAGCCCGGTTCAGCCTATCTTCTTTGGAACGCGGGAGGTAAGTACCACTTGCGCGAGATTTCTGGTCAGTCGGGAACGGTAGTCTATAGGGCGTTACCCACTGAAAACAGCGAGCGGCCATTCACGGCCGGCAATGCTGCTGGGGGACAACTGGCCTCTCGTCGGCGCTGTGCGCAGGTCGAGTTCAGCCTCAGGCACGTACGGAACTATAAATTAGGACGCGTCGAAAAACCGCGCGCTAACGAACCGCTAATTTGAACGGCGAGAACAGCATACAACCAGATAAGCTCAGCACACGTCAAAGGCGCAGTCGGAAGGAGGACACGATGAGCATTTTCATGGTGCTGTTTATGGTGATGCTGATTGCCTGGCTTTTAGGATTTGCGGCGTTTCATGTGGCCGGGGGACTGATTCACCTTCTCCTGATCGTGGCGGTAATCTCCCTTGTCCTGCATTTTGTTCGCGGTGCAAGGACTGCCTAGCTCCTTGGCGCCTGCTCGGAGTTTTGCGCGGGCTACCCGAGCAGTTGAATCCGCAACTAAGTACGGACGAGTGCACAAGTTTGCATGGTGCACCGATTAACGCAGTTTATAGGAGCTAACTATGGCCCAGGACTTTGAAAAAAATAAGCAGTCGGGGAATCCAAACGAGCAACAGCGGAACCAACAACAGGGTGGCCAGCAGCAAGGTGGTCAGCAGGGAAACCAGAGTGAGCAGCAGAGACGGCAACAGGAGGAGCAGCGGAGAAAGCAGCAGGAAGAGCAAACCCGCAAGAACCCCGGCGGCGACCAAGGCCAAGGGCAACAGGATGAATCGGATCAGGGGAAACGGCGCGCTTCCTAGGGGATTGTGTCGCTAAAGCACCCTGCCCAAGAATGGCTTGCACGAAAGCCCTCGATAGGGTCCGAGGGCTTTTTTGTTGGATCGGGAATAGAACCCGGATTTAGAAACTACTTCACTGCTTTCATATCCGGCGCATGAGGTACATCGACCCTCAGTCGCCTACTGCTTCCAGTTCCTCATGCTCGACTCGACTCTTTAATTTTGGTGGTTCATGGGCGCGCCGGTTCACCAAGGCGACGCTGGCCAGGATCACCGCGGTCGCAATCACTGTGCGCACGCCGATGGCTTCATCGGCCAGTGCCCAACCCAGCAGCACCGCTACCAAGGGATTGACATAAGCGAAAGTAGAAACCCGCGTCGGTGAACTCGCGGTGTTGAGCCAGGTGAAGGCGGTGAACGCAATAATGGATCCGAAGACGATCAGATATGCCAGTGACAACGCGGACTTTGCCGTGACTGTGGCGAGGTGAAGTCGAGTGGCCTCGCCAGTCAACAAACCAGCGCAGCACAAAGAGATTCCACCTGTGGCCATCTGCATGGCAGCGGAAAGCATGGAAGACGATGGCAGCTTCGCGTCCTGCGCATAGATCGTTCCCAGTCCCCACATGAACGCGCCGAACAGCACCGCAGCCGCGCCCAGGAGGCTGACCTGAGAATTGGAATGAAGTCCATCCGGCCCGATCAGAATCGCTACCCCGGCGAAGCCCACGATTAGTCCCAGGACGGCGCGCCAACCCAGATGGCGGTCGCGACCTTTGAAACGCGCCAGCAACACAACCCAAAGTGGAAGAGTCGCCGAAAGCAGTGCCGCCAATCCGGAGGGCACGCGCTGCTCGGCCCAGGCAATACTTCCGTGGGCCCCAAGGAACAGAAGTGCGCCGGCGATTGCGGCAGAGATCCACTGACCGAGTCGCGGCGCCGGAGTGCCGCGCAGTCGAACCCAGGCGTAAAGCAAACTACCAGCAACGAGATGCCGCACTCCCATCATCAGGAGTGGCGGAATGCTTTCCACAGCAAAGCGAATGGCCAGGTAGGTGGAGCCCCAGATCAGATAGATGGCAGCAAACGCCAGGATCAGGCGAGGTCCCGCTCCGCGGGAAGACGAGCTAATCTTGTGGCGAACGTGGGTTTGGGCTCCAATTTCAAGCACTTGGCCGCTGCGAAGCAAGGAGCGTATCGTCGAATTCTGGTCGGTCATCATGGCACCTAACCATCAAAACGTGCTATGGTGGTTATACAAGTTATTATTCTAACCTGTCAAGACGTTTATGATGGTTAGAAAGGTATTTTTTGTCGGACTACGGATCACAGATTCCAAGACTTACCCAGTCGACTCAAAAGCTCTTAAGTGAGGCGACGCAAGGACTTAATTAGAAAATGACTGACGCTGCTCCCAAATCCGATTTCCAGTTCGTTGCGGGCCGCTTGTGTCTGGATTTCGCAAACACAGTGGACTATCGCAATTCCCCACAGGAATTGGATCAATTGAATACATACGAGGACGTGATCGCCTGGGCCGAGCAGGCGGGAATCGTCAGCGAAGCTGACGCTCGAAAAATGAAGCAGGCTGCGAAGAACGGGATGAGGGCTGAGACTGCCTTGCGCCATGCGCTAACACTGCGGGAAGCAATTTATGAAATCGTTTCGGCAGCGGTCAATCGGGAACCGTGGCCGGAGATGCCGGTTCACTTTTTGAACCGCACGTTGCGCGATGCAGGAGGACAAAGAATACTGGCCGCCGGGAAAGATCGCTTCACATGGAAATGGAATGCGCCAGCCGGGCACCTGGAATCGATTTTGTGGCCGGTCGCGCAGGATGCGGCGGAGTTACTCACCTCGGATGAATTATCCCGAGTGCACAAGTGTTCGGCTGAAGACTGTGGCTGGTTGTTCATGGATCGCAGCAAGAACCAGAGCCGTCGCTGGTGCGAGATGAAGAACTGCGGCAATCGCGATAAAGCGCGACGGTATTATGAAAGAGTGAGGGCGGCAGATTGATCCCTGCTGAGGCTAGTTGCCGGTTTCCTCAAGCCGCATTGGCATGGGCGTAGCGGGAAATAACAAAGGTTCCAGAATTAACTGGCGGGCGAGTTCAGCGGTAAGCTGCTGGTCGGCTGAATAAAGCTCCACCGCGGAGTTGCTGGTGGATCGCAAGGCAAGGAAGCCGCCGTCCGGGACAGCAGTATTTTTGTGTTCAGGTTCGAAATTGTATTGAATAGTGCGGGCAGCCATGTCGGCCGTGAGTACGACCGCCACACCGGTTGGCGGATTAGAAATGCGGGCCTGAAAATCAGATATCTTTTTGAAGTCGGCGTATCCGTCAAGGCGGCGGAATTCTTCGACATCACGTTCGAGCTCAACGAGGAGCTCACTCCACTTCCGTACTGCCAGGACCTCAAATGAGTTCTGAGGCGCTGTGCGTCCGGAGCCGTTTCGTCTTCCTGCGCGCGCGCGATTCTTCAGATGATCCGCTACCCAGCCCATACTCCCTCATACCTTCTGGAAACAATAAAGTCCTGAATCGAACATTTGAGATGCTGAGAGGGGTCGCCGGGTAGTCTCTTCGAAGAAAGCCTTCCGGTAGCGCGCCAAATCATTGACCTTAAGGAGCATACCCGAAAAAACCTAATCGCCTACCCTGCGTATGGTATCGAACATTCCCCAGGACAAAGAGAATAATAAGCGCGGATAAGATCATGTCGCGCAAGCGTCCCCCTAAAGAACGACGCCGTAGAAGTGCAGTCCCCCTGACCGGGGACAATCCCGATAAGCCCCAGTTGCCGTACTCGAGGCGGGAGAGCGATCGGGAAAAAGCACACGTGTACCGCTGGATTGAATTAGGCGAGGCGGCCTTGCCTCCAGACGAGAAGCCTAAGGACAAAGCAGCTTAATTGTTCAGACGCTACTCGGCACTCTCGCCACGAGCGGCCAAGAAGCTTAAAGCTACGGGGTGATCTCAAAGACGACACCATGACAGCCGGTACCGCTGGCACAGTCAGAGGTCGTACCGTAAAGATTACCGGCTTTGTCGAGGACCAGGCTGCCGAACGGCCGTATGGCGGGTTTGCCCTGGAAGGCGTGGAGGACATTGTATGCCCAGCCTCCGCCCGACTTAGGCGCTAATTCGAAGACCGCGCCGAGGCCGAGAGGGGCGTCGTCGTTTGCAGTGGTGCCGTAGAGGTTCCCGGCTGCATCGAAGATCACCGCGGCGTGGACCGCGGCGTGGGGATTGGCTGCTGGATGGTCCTCGAGGGTATATAGCACGCTCTCCGCCTAGCTCCCATCCGACTTCGGCTTCAGCTTAAAGACAACCCCGCAGCCGGCACCGCTGCTGATACATGTGGTGCTGCCACCAAGGAGGTTCGTGCCATAGAGATTCCCGGCCACATCGAAGTTGAGGTTAGCCTCAGGGAGGTCTCCGGCGGCGCCGAAGAAGTTACGGATCACGCTCTCCATCCAGCCTCCGTCCGACTGCGGTGCCAGTTTGAAAGCCACACCGCCGTTCGAGGCGCCACCAACCGATGTCGTGCCGTTAAAGATTCCCTGCTGCGTCCAAGGGTGAGGCCGGCAACGGGGTTCTGCCCGTCGGCGCAGTTCGTAAGGGAGCAGAAGCTATACAGCACGCTCTCGGTCCAGCTCCCATCCGAGTTCGGTGTTAGCTTGAAGACGACGCCGCAGCCGGCGTTGGAACAGGAGGAGGCCCCCCAAAGGCGGTCGTGCCGTAGAGCTTTCCCGCTGCGTCGAAGATGAGACCTGCAAGAGGCTCGAGTCCGGTCGGGGGACCCAGTAAAGCTGTGCAACACAATCTCCGTCCAGGTGCCGTCGGCGTTCGGCTTGAGCTTGAAGACCACACCGCTACCGCCGCCAGGGCCAAGCGGGGTGGTGCCATAAAGATTTCCCGCTCCGTCAAAGATGAGGCCGGGCAAGGGGATTAAATCCATCGGCGCAGTTCGTGAGGACACAGAAGCTGTGCAACACGCTCTCCGTCCAACTTCCGTTCGAGTTAGGCGTCAGCTTGAAAACCGTGCCTTTACCAAAAGCGCCACCTGCGCTTGTCGTGCCGTAAAGATTCCCTGCTGCGTCGAAGATAAGGCCGGCATCGGGATTTGCTCCATCTTTACCCGTAAGCTCATGCAGCACCTTGAACGTGCTGGCCGCCGCGGCGCCGGTCGGCAGCAGCAGAGCCGTCGCCAGCACCGCCAGAATTCCGCTCATCCTGAACCAAAATTTCTTTTGCCGCACGGAATTACCCTCCTCTCTGCGACATTGTGAAGGCCAAATTGGGAAATGAACGCTCTCGGCGGGGAGCAACAGACGGGCTTGTGCGGGTTGTGTAGCCTAAGGAAGATCCCAAGGGCATGCGTTGAGACGGCATGCCTGCCCTCCGAGACGAAAGAGTAGGGACCCCATTTTACACCGCCTTCTTACACCCGCTGAAACCACCTGTCAAGTGATGTTCTCTAGTGCCTCAGCAACCGCAATTCCACCGGAAACCGCCTTCTTGAAAACGGCGTAGGCCAGGAGTGCCAGGAAGACTGGACTGTTTTGCGGCCGTCACAGCTTATCCCCAACGCTACGATCATCCAACGATGTTTGAACGGCGTGCCATCGATCAGCACCGCATACAGTGATGGCGGTCCCGCACTATAATTCCTGACTTATGTCTGTTCCGACGGGCACGCGTTTTGGAGACTGCGAGATCCTGGGGCCGCTGGGCGCAGGGGGCATGGGAGAGGTGTATCGCGCGCGCGATCACAGCCTGGGCCGCGAAGTTGCGATTAAGCTGCTGCCGGGGGAACTGGCTTCGGATCCGGGCCGGTTGCACCGCTTTGAACAGGAGGCGCGGGCAGCGGCCGCACTGAACCATCCCAACATTGTGGTGGTATACCGCTTTGGCACCGAGGAGCAGGGCACGCCTTATCTCGTAACTGAGCTTCTTCAAGGACAGACATTGCGGGAACGGCTGAAGACAGGGCCGGTTGCGGTGCGCAAGACAATCGAGTACGCGTTACAAATCGCACGCGGGCTGGCAGCGGCGCACGATCGCGGCATCGTGCATCGCGACCTCAAGCCGGAGAATATTTTTCTGACGCGTGATGGCCAGATCAAGATTCTCGACTTCGGTCTGGCAAAACTGACTCATCCAGAACCGGACAACACCGAGACCAGGAATGCCATGTCGGCGACAGACCCCGGCCTGGTTATGGGGACCGCGGGATACATGTCGCCAGAGCAAGTGCGCGGGCAGGCCGTGGATGCGCGTTCCGACATTTTCGCTCTGGGCGCCATTGTGTACGAGATGCTATCCGGCAGACGCGCTTTCCAGGGGGCGACTCCAGCAGACACCATGAGCGCGATTCTCAAAGACGATCCGCCGGAATTTACGTCCTCCATGCGTGAGCTCCCGCCCGCGCTGGCGCGGATTGTTGATCGCTGTCTGGAAAAAGATGCAGCCGAGCGCTTCCAGTCGGCGCGCGACCTGGCGTTCTATCTGGATTTGCTGACGCATGAAACCCACAGCAGCGGCGTTGCAGCAGCAGTTGCACCAAAGTCCCGCCTGAAATGGCATGTTCCGGTGGTTGCCGCCCTTGCCTTGTTGCTGGCTGCGATTGCGGGTTTGGTGTTATCACGCTGGCTGCGGCCTTCAACTGGCAAGTCGGCTCCCGTGGTTTTGCGGCGGCTAACGGACTTTGTGGGCATGGAGGAGTTTCCCGCGCTATCGCCAGACGGCAAGTCGGCAGCCTTCACCGCCGACGTGGGTGGGAGACGGCAGGTGTGGGTCCGTCTGCTAGCGGGCGGCACGCCGTTACAAATCACTCACGATGATGCTGACCACCAGTCGCCGCGCTGGGCGTCAGATTCATCATCGCTGATGTATTTCTCTCCCTCCAAGGAGCCGGACGGTCAGGGAAATCTATGGGACGTCCCCGCCCTGGGAGGCCCGAACCGCCCGCTGGTGGCTAGCCTGGGAGGTGGTGATATCAGCCATGACGGTAAACATATTGCGTATTTCCGTGCGCAGGCGGACGGGGTTGAGCTGACAATTGCGGATCGCGACGGTTCGAACCCCAACTCGGTGACGAAGCTCAACAACAGTTTCACATATTCCTATTTGCGCTGGTCCCCCGACGACCGCATGCTGGGATTTCAGCAAGGCAGAGTTTTCAGCTATGACATCTTCTATGTGCCGGCTAACGGCGGCGACCCAAAACCGATCACACGCGACAACAACATTCTTGGCGGTTTTGCCTGGCTGCCCGACAGTTCCGGAGTGATATACAGTTCGGCCCGAGGAGATACGGTTCTCTATCTCCCGACCATGAACTTGTGGTCAGCCCGCGTCGGCGGGACAGAACCACGACAGCTTACTTTCGGAGAGACCTCCTATACCTCACCGGACTTGGATAGTAAGGGGAACCTGGTTGCAAGCCGATCGCGCATGCAGTTTGATATTTGGAAGTACCCCGTAGGTGGCACTCCCAAGGAGAACGTCGAACGCGGGGTGCAAATTACTCACCAGACGGGCGCAGTGCAAACGCCTTCCGCCGGACCTGGGGACAAGGAATTGGTGTATCTGAGCGATAGCGGGGGGCATGGCAATGTGTGGATTCTGAACTTGCAGGACGGCCGCAGCCGTCAGATTACGTTTGAGCAGGATCCACGCATAGCGTTGGGTGTGCCAGTGTGGGCGCCCGACGGAGAACACATTGCGTACGTGACACGAAGCCGCACAGTATGGAACGTTGATCAATGGGTAGTGCACCCGGACGGAACCGACGCTCGAAAATTTTCGGAAGGCGGCGGCTGGGCAAACTGGTCCCCTGACAGCCGCTGGCTTTATTTTGCTGAACCCAAGAGCGAGGGTGGCTACCGACTGATCAAAGCGTCAGTGGATGATGGCCACAGAGTCACGGTTCGGGAAGAAGGCGAGAGACCGGCAATTTCCTCCAGCGGAACTGTATTCTATACAGTTCAGAACGCGAACTTGAAGGGCGTTTCGGATCTGGAGATTCTGCAGGCGAATCCGGAGACTGCGCCAAGCCGTCCGCTTGCACACATTCCAGGCTCACGCCTGCCGCCCTATGTGCTCATGCAACCCGTCCTCTCTCCGGATGGGAAATGGCTGGCAATGCTGTTGACCGATGGGCCCACAACCAATATCTGGGCGCAGCCGACGGCGGGGGGCGCCCTGCGTCAGATTACGGATTTCGGTAATCAAGCGACGTTTATTGCGAGACGGGTGTCATGGTCGTCGGACGGGCACTCGATCTATGCCGCGGTCGGCAAGGGCGATGCCGACATCGTATTGCTCAGCCATCTTCAACCCTGACCCGAAGCGCATCTACGTAATGGATCAGAGCTTTTATGAGACTCAGAACAGGACGTCGAATTGGCGACGTGGCGGTGATAGTGGCGCTGATCGTCCTGGAGTGTGCGATCTTGCATACTCACAGTCTGGCACAGCAGGGGTCCGCAACGCGTGGTTTGGCCATCAAGACTGAGTCTTTGCCCGCAGGTACCGCCCACCAGGATTATCACTTTCAATTGGAGGCAATTGGGGGGACGTCGCCGCTACACTGGTCGGTGGCCAGCGGCGAATTTCCGTTGGGGATGAGTCTGGAGGCGGCGAGCGGTGTGATCTCCGGGGCGCCCACGAGCGCCGGAGATTTTGATTTTACGGTGGAGGTCAGCGACTCGGGCAGTCCCGCCCAACGTGCGAGCAAACAATTCACGTTACATGTGGCCATGCCGCTGCTCCTGCAATGGACACGTCCCCCGCTGGTGAACGGCAACAACATTGAGGGAGCGGTAATGGTCACCAATGGCACGACTGCGGATTTTGATCTCACAGTGATTGTGGTAGCAGTGAACGAGATCGGAAAAGCGTTTGCTTTGAGGTATGAACACCTGAACCTGAAGGCGAACGCACCGCCCTTGGAGATTGATTTCAGCTCGACGGTTCCTCAAGGCGCCTACGTGGTGCATGTTGATGCGGTCGCTGAGGTTTTGTCCAAGAATGCAATTTATCGGCAGCGTTTGCAGACATCTTCAGGGCTACAGGTGAACGCGGGACCGTAGGGGTTCGCAGGTGGTTTCGATGGATGCCCGGCCCAACTTTTTTCCACAGCCTTACAGCTTTCGTAGCCCTTCTCTTTCGGCACTCTACCGAGGCATTAGGACCGCGACATAGACCCTGTAGGACTACTGGGGTGCATACCGTAAACGTACAACCTACATTGCCACTTTGGCCCTCCCAACCATGTACGCAACGGAAGGGATCAACGTGGGCACTCAAGACGTTCAAGTCGTTAACGGTGCAGAGGCCAAGAAGAATGGCATAGTCTCGCCGGCCAGTCGAACGGACTCGAATGGTAGAGCCACGAGCAATGGCGTTTTGCTGGCGATTCCGGATGAGGAATTCAAGATACTTCGTCCTCACCTCGAATTCGTGGAATTGCCGGTGCATAAAGTCTTGTACGAGGCTGGGGAGGGAATCGAGTATGCGTTTTTCCTGAACAGTGGAATGACTTCTCTGGTGATCGCCACGAGCGACGGCCGCAGTGTGGAGATAGGGGTCGTTGGCAAGGAAGGATTTATAGGCGGCCCATTGGCGGTGGGGTTGCATAGAAGCCCTTATCGAGTGGTGATGCAGGTGCCAGGGGATGGGCACAGAGTCAGGGCGGAAGTGCTAGAGCGAAGTTTTGGTGGGTCTTCTAACCTGAGAGCCATGCTGAACCGTTGCACCCAGATACTGGGGATGCAAGTGGCGCAACTGGCGGCCTGCAACCGGTTGCATGAGATTGGGCCGCGGCTCGCACGATGGCTGCTCATGACTCAAGACCGAATCGAGTCCGATGTTTTGCCCATCACCCACGACTTTCTGGCTCAGATGCTGGGTAGTGGGCGTCCGACGGTCAGCCTGGCGGCGGGCATTTTGCAAAAAGCCGGGATCATCGAATACGCTCGCGGCATTGTGAGGATTTTGAAGCGAAAGAACCTGGAAGAAGCAGCTTGCGAGTGCTACGGAATTATCAGCCAGAGGTTCAGTGGCTGCGCCTGAGATCTGGCAGCACACTAAAAAAATTAAGAGTTCCGAGATGATGTTGAGTTCATTCGTCTCAGCCAGTAGCTCGCTTTAGACCCTTACCGACCTGCCATCGCTGCTTCCCTTGCGGGGTCGCGGCGCGCGATCGTTGCTCGGGCTCCGGGCTTACCAACCAACCGGATAAACCAACTCAACGTCTCGGAACTCTATCCTGCCTTTGACCGGTAGTTCCTACTGTTCGCCTCAACCAGCGCTTAGCTATAGACCCTCGCTGGCCCTCTCTACCTCACTTTGCAGTGTGGCAGAGTGACCTCACTCGAGCCCCGGACGCCGCACCAACCGGGTAAACCTCAGAACGTGTCAAAGAACGATTATGGTTTTACTCCTCTCCCAGTTATAGTCAATCAAAAATCACCTCCTCTATCTCCTTGCCCTGCAATCGAGTGCAGCCCGTCCACAAGCCCATGACCAGATTTGGTGCAGCCCGCGCTGAAGGCAGCGCACAAGACCGCGTGGGACGCCCTTTTTTCGCGCAGTCATGGCGCACCTTTGCTGATCATGTCGTTGCAGACTTGTCTTGGCAAACTTTTTTCGAATGTGGAAATCTCGGGCACGCTGGGCTGCCATGCGGGCCTCACACAATTGAACAAGGCCCCCCACAGATTGAGAAACCAAAAAGGCGAGCTTTCGTTTTCTGTGGCCTGATGGGGTATCCCTCCGATGCAGCAGCGCCGGGTGTGCTCCGGAAAGTCACTTACTGCGGCAGACGCATCGGCCTAGAATCTCGCTGGGGAGGAATTGTTCATGACAATCTATGGTGATTCTCGGGGCAAGATCATCGACACCGGTGGACGCCCGCTTTTCCGCTTGGTCGGGTTAGGAATCGCCGCATTCATTATCGTGATCCTGTTGTTCTCAGCAGTGACCCGTGTGAGTACGGGCCACGTGGGAGTGCTGACGCTTTTCGGGCGCGTCACGGGAGAGGTACTGCCTGAGGGGATACACGTAATTAACCCGTTGAAGACCAACAATGAGATGTCCATCCAAACGCAGACCATCAAGGAATCCGCCAATGTGCCTTCCAGCGAAGGCCTGATGATGAATCTTGATACGTCGCTGATATACAAACTCAACCCTGAGAAGTCGGCGGATGTTTTCCAGAAGATCGGTGCTAACTATGAGAGCGTCGTCATCGAGCCCATGCTGCGGGCCGCCATTCGCGAGGCCACGGCATCCCATTCTGCCAACGCCCTGTATACCGGGGAGCGTGAAATGGTAGGCAAGCAGATCTATGATCAACTCACTACTCAATTGGGCCAGCGTGGTTTGTTGGTGGAGAATGTGCTGCTGCGTGACATCCAATTGCCGGCGACACTCAAAGCATCCATCGAATCCAAGCAGCAGGCGGAACAGGAAGCGCTTGCCATGAACTTCCGGCTGCAAAAGGAAAAGCAGGAAGCGGAACGCAAGCGAATTGAAGCCGGCGGCATTCGTGATTTCCAGCAGATCGTGGCTCAGGGCATCAGTCCACAACTGCTTGAGTGGAAGGGAATCGAGGCCACCGAGAACCTGGCTAAGAGTGTCAATTCGAAAGTGGTTGTGATCGGAAACAGCAAGAATGGGCTGCCGCTGATTTTGGGACAATAGAAATTTTCCCAGCCGGTCGATTGCAACAACGGGACCGTCTCCATCCCCTCGACCGTTGCTGCTAGGATATTTCTGTGCCCGCGCTCCTCGACGTGCGCCATTTGACGGTCGAATTTCCCACGCAGGATGCCGTGGCGCGCGCGACGGTCCAAAACGTTGAACCGTTCCAGAAAAACCATCCAGGCGCCGTCGGATCCGGCCCGCAAGTTGGACTGACGCTAGCCAGTCGCAATCCCATCCGACCAACTCTGGTCGCCGTACGCGATGTCTCTTTCACGATTGCTCCCCGCAAAGTGTTAGCTCTGGTGGGTGAATCGGGCTCCGGAAAATCGGTTGCGTCCCTTGCACTCATGCGCCTGCTCGCCTCCCAGGCTCGTCTCTCTGGAGAGATCCTGTTCACCAACGGAAACAGTGGTGCCCGCAATCTCCTTCAACTGTCGAACGCAGAGATGCGACATCTCCGGGGATCGCGCCTTGCCATGATTTTTCAGGAACCCATGACGGCACTAAATCCCGTCATGCGGGTTGGCGACCAGATCGCCGAAGCGATTCTTGCCCACGGCATTTCTAATGAATTCAAGAAGCCCGAAGCATGGCAACGCGCAGTGGACGCCATGAAAGATGTGGCCATTTCGGATCCCGAGCGTCGCGCCCGCGATTATCCGCACCAGCTTTCCGGCGGAATGCGGCAACGCGTCATGATCGCAATGGCCATCGCCAATCGTCCGCAACTCCTCATCGCGGATGAACCCACAACCGCGCTCGACGTTAGCATCCAGGCGCAGATTCTGGAGTTGCTCGCCCAACTGAAGGACAAGTTTGACCTTGCCATGCTTTTTATCTCCCACGACCTCGCAGTGGTCTCTCAGATTGCGGACCAGGTTGCGGTCATGTATGCCGGCAATCTGGTCGAGATTGGAACCAAGGGTGACATTTTTAATTCGCCTGCCCACCCCTACACGCGAGGACTTCTGCGAGCCGTACCGACGCTCAAAACCGATCGCGCGCAACCGCTGCAAACGATCGCCGGAACCGTGCCATCTTTACAAGCTGTTTCTATAGGGTGCCCGTTCGAACCGCGCTGCGATTACCGCGTCCCCGAATGCGCGCGCTTTCTTCCTGCGCTTGTGGAAGTCGCTCCTGGTCACTGGGCGAGATGCCCGGTTGTGAATCCGCGCTGACGTTGGATACTTAGGAAAGCATTGGCCTTGGACGAGAAATACACTCCTACTCCTACCGCCGGGTCTATAATCGCCAGTTTGTCCGGTGCGACGTGCGCTTACTTCTGCTCAGCGACATCCATAGCAACCTCGAGGCGCTTGAGGCCAGCCTGGCCGCCGCGCCAGCCTATGACCGGGTGGTGAATCTGGGCGACATCGTGGGTTACGGAGGTAGTCCGAATGAAGTCATCCAACGGTCGCGCTCTCTAGGAGGTATCTTCGTCAGAGGCAATCACGACAAGGCCGCTTCCGGACTCATGGAACTCACGGATTTCAATCCTATCGCAGGGTTGGCGGCGCTGTGGACGCGCGATCAGTTGACACCGGAAAATCTGGACTGGCTGCGGAACTTGCCTCAGGGCCCGGTCCACATGGAAGATTTGCCTGAGTCGCAATTCGTGCACGGTTCGCCGATTGATGAAGACGACTACGTGGTCACGGCCCGGGATGCACTCGAGCCGCTCCTGGCTTTTTCTGTGCCTCTGACCTTTTTCGGGCACACCCACCTGCAGGGTGGATTTTCCGCCAATGCAACCAGCAATGATGCTTTTCGCCCCCCATATAAAACCGTGGGGCAGGCAGAATCCACTGACTGGCAGCTCAAACCAGGTCTGCATTACCTGATCAATCCGGGTTCAGTGGGGCAGCCTCGCGACGGAGACTGGCGCGCCGCTTTCGCTATTTTTGATTCTGAGGCGCAACTGGTGAGTTTCCATCGGACTCCTTACGACCTGAAGACCGCCCAGGAACGTATTCTTGCTGCGCAGCTTCCACAGAGACTGGCAACCCGTCTGGCTGCGGGAAGGTGATGTTATGGAGCAGCAGCCTGGGCGTTTTCGATCCAGGAGGTGCGGTGCGAGGCCGCGCATCCGCACCGGCCGCGTTGTAAACTTTCTCAGTGCCTCCCTATACTCCACGCAAGCACCGTCCTGCCGCCGCGGATAACCGATTCGCCGCGCCACCCGAGAATTTGGCAGGCTCATACCTGATTGCGCACGTAGATGGCGGTGCACGGGGGAATCCGGGGCCCGCAGCTTTCGGCGTGGTCGTCACTGATCAGGCCGGTCATAGCCTCGCGATGCTCAGCGAATATCTCGGGCATCAGACCAATAATTACGCCGAATACAGCGGGTTGCTCGCGGCTCTGCAATACGCGTTGGAACATGGACACAAGGCCCTCAAAGTAATCAGCGATTCCGAACTCCTGGTTCGCCAGATTAAGGGAGTGTACAGAGTCAAGAGTCCCGGCTTGCAGGAACTTTATCGTCGCGCAAAAGAACTAATCGGTAAGCTCGAATGGTTCTCCATAGAGCACGTTCTGCGTGAAAAGAATCGCGAAGCCGATCGCCTGGCAAATGCCGCGATGGATAAGGGCATGGGACGTCGTATGTTGGCACCGGTTTCACTCGCGGTCCCCCAGCAACCAGAATACGAAGGCGTGGTGCGGAATGGAGTGATCAAACTGCTGGATGCCGAACTGCCCGAAGAAACTCGTGTGCAGGTACGGGTGAAGAGTTAGTCAGAGCCTACATTAACGGTGAAGGCGATTACTCTGCTGCCGATGTATGGTCGTGCACAATTTTCCAGCCGTCTGAAAACCTCTTGAAGATCAGCGTGAATAGCCCATGCGGCATTTTGCCATCTGGCATGGTCAAATGCCATGTTCCCCGGACAAAGGCGGCGTCTGATCCGAGGGGCTCGATTCGAAGATCGGAGAATTCCAGCTTCCCCATCTCGCGGCCTTCGCTCTGGTAAGCCTTACGATAGCGCTCCAGAGTGGACTGCCAGCCTGGGGTGACCTGCGCTCCCGAGAAAAAAGTCAGGTCTGACGAGTTCCAATATCCTGTCATGAACCCATCGAGGTCATGTCGGTTCCACGCACTTTCTTGTTGCCGAAGGGTCTTTTCCACGGCGCTGTTGACGGCTGCCTCCGAGTCTTTCCCGGCTGCTCCGATCACCGGTAGCAGCATGAGAAATAGGACCGCGACTACGCGCTTCAGGGGCATTCTCGCCACCTCCAAGGTGCTCTAGTGTCGCATATTGCAATCAGGAACATTACGGGAAGGAGTTGAGTGGAGGAGGAGTTGAGTGGAGGAGAACATCCACTTAAGGAATGCTTACTCAAACATGTGCCTGGGACTATCGCGAAGATGTCTACGCTTCGCTCTTCTTCACGCGCCTAACAACTTTTGCCTGCCACGGGCGCTTGGGACGGCTGGGTTGCGGTTTATCGCGGTCTTCGATGCGGTCGTATTGATATGACTCACTCACTGTTCCCAATGATTCGTTATACAGGCTAGGAAGACATAGAGCTTCCTTCAGTTCTTCCGTGAACTGGTGAAGGGCCTTCAGGTGATCGGCGGTGGCGGGTACCTCAGCCTTCGCAGTTTTCAGAAACTGCTGATAGCCCTTGTTCACCAGCTTGGAAATTTCGCTGCCGACCAGGTATCCGGGATAGGCGAAGATCTTTACACCATCATCCTCATTTTTCTGGATCGCGGCCGAACAACAATACTTCTTCAAGAACACGCGGTTCTGCGTTCCTGGGGCTTCGATCAGGTCGAACCCATGATCGCGCAACCAGGTTACCGCGTCCTCATAACTGCGTTCTTCTACTTTTGTGGTCATTTCCCCTGCTTCTCTTTGTTACCCGGGTTAGATGCAGCTTCCAGATAAAGGACGTAGATTGACAAAACTTGCTCGGGATCTCGCGAACTTCCTCTATCATCTAAGTTCACGTATTAGATACGCCTTTTTCTCGATTCAGGCACATTACCTTAGTCACGGCTCTTTTTTACTGTATGCCGAAGGTTTCATCCAGAATCGCGCCAGTCGCGCCGCAGTCGCGGGATGCAGGCGCAGCAGAGACCGACGCCGCCTCCAGCAGGCTCGGCCAAAGCGCTCTGGATCGCATCGGGAATACCCCGCTGCTGCGCTTCAGTCGACTCACCCGCGAGATGCCTGAAATTGAGCTGCTTGGAAAAGCAGAGTGGGTCAATCCCGGAGGCTCGGTGAAAGACCGGGCTGCCGCCAACATCGTCGCTGAAGGCCGCAGTAGTGGCAAATTTGGCGCAGGAAAAATTCTGCTTGATTCTACCAGCGGCAATACAGGGATCGCCTACGCAATGATCGGTGCGGCACAGGGTTTTCCAGTCACCTTGTGTATGCCGACGAATGTTTCCGTCGAACGAAAACGCATTCTAAAAGCTTATGGAGCGAACATCGTTTACACCGATCCGGGGGAAGGCTCCGATGGCGCCATTCGAAAGGCGCGCGAATTAGCTGCTGCCGAGCCGGAGAAATACTTTTACGCCGACCAATATTCCAACGATGCCAACTGGCGGGCGCACTATCTTGGAACTGCAAACGAAATTTGGGAGCAAACCAAAGGCAAGGTCACGCACTTCGTCTCCATGCTCGGTACGAGTGGAACTTTTATGGGGACCGCGCGCCGGCTGAAAGAACTGAATCCCAAGATTCGTTGCATCTCGTTGCAGCCGGACTCTGCATTCCATGGGATCGAAGGCGCTAAGCACATGGCCAGCGCCATTGTTCCGAAAATTTACGATGCCCAACTGGCGGACGAAAATCTTTTCATCGCGACCGAAGACTCGTATTCTATGGTCCGGCACTTGGCACGGAAGGAAGGGCTATTGGTCGGAATCTCGGCTGCCGCCGCGGTCGTGGGCAGCTTGAAAGTGGCACAGCACTTATCCAAGGGCCAGTCGGCCGTAATTGTCACGATGCTCTGCGATTCCGGCGACAAATACCTGAGCGAGAGATTCTGGGACGAGTGAGACATTGAATCATTGAGCGATTGAGTCATTGAGTCATTTTGTTTGAGGAATCAATGATTCAATCGCTCAATGACTCAATGATTCAATCCAAAGAATGCTTAAGATTGATAAATCCCACTACGAAGCCCTCCGCTGTCACGGGGAAGAGACTTATCCGTACGAGTGCTGCGGCGTTCTGCTTGGCACTATGAACGGCGAGCAGCGTATTGTGACTTCCACCGCGCGCTGCGGCAACACTCGCGATGATTCGCCGCACAACCGCTATCACATCGATCCGCGCGAGCTCGTGCGTATCCAGCGCGAAGGTCGTGAGCGCGGAGAGGACATTGTCGGCTTCTATCACTCGCATCCTGACCATCCCGCCCGGTGGTCGCCGACTGACCTCGCGGAGGCCCATTGGTTTAGTTGCTCTTACGTGATCACCAGCGTGGCGAAGGGGAAAGCTGAAGTGACGAATTCGTTTGAACTCTCCGGCAGTGACGAAGCGGACAAGAAGTTTGTGGACGAGAAGATCGAAATCGGCGAGCTTGAATCTAAGCCGCAGGGACGGGCATCATAGTTGGAAATGAATATGGCAAAAATCCAGATTCCTACTCCCTTACGGCAATACACCAACAAGCGGGAAAGCATTGAGATCAAAGCGTCTACCGTCGGTGATGCGCTGAGTGGCCTTCTCGCCAAACATCCCGACCTGCGCCGCCATCTCTACACCGAGGACGGCAAACTGCGCGCCTTCGTGAATGTTTACCTCAACGATGAGGACATCCGTTACCTGCAGAAGGAAGCCACTACCATTAAGGACAGTGATAACATTTCTATTGTGCCCTCGATCGCCGGAGGCGCGCGCCAGTAGCCGATATGACTGCAACAGTGACCGATAAACTGGCCCCGACGGTTTGCCACACGGCGTGCGCTTGCTGTTGCCTGCTCTGTCGTCTTTAGCTCGATCTATTCATAAATCGTTGCCGATTGTCCCTGAGGTTTTTATGGCCACCATCACGGAAGTAAAGCGCGAAACTGCAACCCTCTCCAACGATGAAATCCTGCGCTACTCGCGCCACCTGATCATGCCCGAGGTGGGCATGGAGGGCCAGCAGAAGCTGAAAGCGGCGCGTGTGCTCTGTATCGGCGCGGGTGGCCTGGGATCCCCACTGGCGCTTTATCTTGGCGCAGCCGGGGTGGGCACGCTCGGACTCGTCGATTTCGATGTGGTGGATTACACGAACTTGCAGCGACAGATTATTCATACCACTGCCGACGTGGGCCGAAAGAAACTCGATTCCGCCGCAGATAAATTGAAAGCCATCAATCCGTTTTTGAACATCCGGCCGTTTGAGACCAGGCTGAGCAGCGAGAATGCGCTCGAGATTTTCGCGGACTTCGATATCATCGCCGACGGCACCGACAATTTCCCCACCCGCTACTTGGTGAACGATGCATGCGTGCTGACCGGCAAGCCGAATGTCTACGGATCGATTTTCCGCTTTGAAGGACAGGCCAGCGTGTTCGCCACTAAAGAAGGCCCGTGCTATCGCTGCCTGTATCCCGAGCCGCCACCACCAGGGCTTGTGCCCTCCTGCGCGGAAGGGGGCGTGCTCGGCATTTTGCCGGGACTGGTCGGCGTGATGCAGGCTACGGAAGTTATCAAATTAATCCTGGGACAAGGCGAACCCCTCATCGGGCGCCTGCTGCTGATCGACGCCTTGGCGATGAAGTTTCGTGAGCTAAAGCTGCGTAAAAATCCGGACTGCCCGGTCTGCGGCACGCACCCGACGGTCACGCGCCTCATAGACTACAACCAGTTTTGCGGAATACGCGGGGAGGAAGCGCCAGTGACATCCAATGTGCCAGAGATGCAGGTGGAAGAGCTCAAGCAGAAACTGGACGCAGGCGAAGATATCTTCGTCCTGGATGTGCGCGAGCCACACGAATATCAGATCTGCAACATTGGCGGCCATCTGATTCCGTTGGGCGATCTGCCGAAGCGCGTCCACGAACTCGATTCCAGCCGTGAGATCGTCGCCCATTGCCGCTCCGGGGTGCGCAGCGCGAAAGCCGTGGACTTCCTACGCCAGACGGGCTTCCGCAAAGTGCGAAACCTGGCAGGAGGCATTCTGGCGTGGGCAGACCGCGTGGATCCAAAGATGCCGAAGTATTGATGGCGGATCTCATTGGCAGTTCTCAGAAGGGAGCGACGGGTGCGCTCCCTTTTTTATGTCCGGCTACGCTGTAGCCGTGGGCGCAGATTTAAATTGACATCGGTACTGCCAAGAGGATAATTGCGTGGTTCTTGGGTCCACTCCCCTAACATCCAAATCGTTCTGTGGCCGGAGGTCCTCAAAGGTTATGAAAAAACTTCTTGGAGTGTTGTTGTCACTTTTGTTTGCGGCGGTAGCGATCGCGCAGACCGCGCCACAATCGTCAGCTCCGGCGCCGGCAGCAGGCCGCAAGAAGCGCGTAGCGGTATTCGATTTTGATTATGGAACAGTGCATAGCGGAGTCGCAGCCATCTTCGGACAAGACGTGGACGTGGGTAAAGGTATTTCTGATCTTCTGGTGAATTACCTGGTCAAAGACGGCGGCTACTCGGTGATTGAACGCAAGGCCCTGGACAAGATCCTGGCTGAGCAGAACTTCTCCAATAGCGACCGTGCCAATCCAACTTCGGCTGCGAGGATCGGAAAAATGCTGGGCGTGGATGCGATCATTGTCGGCAGCATTACACAGTTCGGCAACGAGACCAAGAATACCAACGTCGGCGGCGCGGGCGGCGCCCTGGGTGGATTCGGAGTGGGCGGCTTCGGACACAAGAAATCCAAAGCCATCGTTGCCTTGAATGCGCGGCTGGTAGACATCGACACTGGTGAAATCATGGGCGTCGCCGAGGGCAAGGGCGAATCCTCGCGCGAAAGCACTTCACTACTAGGAGGCGGGGGACACTGGAGCGGGTTCGGCGCGGGCGGAGTGAACTTCGGCAGCAGCGACTTTCAGAATACGATCATCGGAGAAGCTGTGAAAGCCGCAACGGAACAGATGACTTCCGGGATAATCGCCAACAAAGACAAACTCCAGATGCGCCAGGTGATGGTCCAGGGTTTGGTGGCCGCGGTGGACAATGGCCAGATCGTTCTGAATGTGGGGACGAAAGCCGGCGTAAAAGTAGGCGATCAGCTCAACGTCGAGCGCGTCTCGCGAGAAATCAAGGACCCGGGAACGGGCAAGGTAATTCGAAGGATGAGTTCGGCGGTGGGGGTGGTTCGCGTTACCGACGTGGATGACGAATCAGCGATCGCTACGGCAGTTTCCGGTGCGGGATTCAAGGTAGGAGACGCCGTAAAGACCATCACCCAATGACCCGGAACCAATCCGTTAAAAGGGATTTGGCATGGTCCGTACAACCGGACGGCGTTGTCCTCGCTTGCTATCCAGAACCCTCGCGCACAAAGAAGGGGAGCACCTAGTGCTCCCCTCATCACCGCTTCATTAAACCTCGTTTACCTACTGGGTGCTCCCGCTTGTTTCCGCCTTGGCGGTATCTTCGCCAATGGCAAGCGCGTACTTCTTGCCGGAGAAGCGGACTTCTGTAAGCGTCCTGCTTCCATCCGCGTTCTTTCTCACGATAGAAGCGTTGGAAGACGGCGACTGGTTAATGTCCACTAGACGTGCCGGCACGGTAGCGACAACTTTCTTACCTCGCAAAATATTTACTTCGACGTTGGGGCCGCTGCCCTCCCATTGCAACTGATAGTCGCCGGCAGAAAGTTGTTTTCCGCTCACGGTAAGGTTTTCTTGAACGTTCATGGAGCCTTTGTTGGACGCGAATGCACTGGTCGCGAGTAGCAAAGCCATGCCCAGCAGCAGGCCCTTGGAAATTACTGATAACTTCATACAGTCTCCTTATTCTTTCCCGAAAATGCGTCGGGAACCGGTTCTGGGCGGCCGTGCTCCTCGCCAGTCGCGGAAGTAGTTTGCGTTCTGCCGTGAAAGGCCTACAATGTTGCGCGTCGGGGTTAAGCAGACGAGCCGGGCCGCAAGACCTTGTGCTCTCTTCTCAGGGATTGTTCTCACCTGGGCCGCCAAACCGAGCGTGAGACAGTCCCTTAACCCCGCATCTTTTTTAGCTTTAGAAAATCCGTTTGAATTTTTATCCCGCCTGTTGTTGCACTCGCGTCAAGATACGGCTTACTCCGCCGATAAGTTCCACTTAATTCCTGATCGCGATTAAAACATTGGACGCTGCCGGCACTCGGTTGTTAGCAAAATCTGCAATCACCAGCAGAAGCGCACAACAGTCATCTGTTTTGTGAGTTCGAATGTTTGATTAGCTCGAACCAATAATGAACCTTTCTCGACCTCTCATGTATCTTTGCTTGCAGAACGCAGCAGTTCTGGTTCCTTCAGCACCGGACGCAAGGCGTGGATCGGAAACAAGCGATGACGTTGGAAAACGGATAAGCCTGTTCACGATTGGGACGGGCGCGTTTGAAAGCGTACAAGGCGAGACCGGGTAGCACAGCATTGTGCTAATCGTTCTAAACGAACCCAGCGACACCGGCCGAAAGGAATGTTTATATGAGCGATCTTTCTTCTACCGTCGCTTCCGCACTAGCGGACCATTACGAAATGATCCGAAGCAAGGTACACGAACTGGTCGAGCCACTTTCTACGGAGCAACTGTGGCGTCGCCCATATTCGTACGGAAATAGCGTGGGGCACTTACTCCTACACCTGACAGGTAATCTGAATTACTACATCGGTGCACGGATCGCCGCCACCGGATACGTTCGAGATCGCGATCGTGAGTTCACCGAGGCGGAACAGAGGGCGAAGGAAAAGGTCCTGGCCGACTTCGATCGCGCCATCGCCATGGTAATTGCGAATATAGGGAAGCAGTCTGCCGAAGATTGGTCATCAGCTTATTCTGCAGAGCGCGAACCCGAGTCGAAGGACCGGTTTTCGATTCTGCTGCGATGCGCGTCCCATGCTTATCATCACGTCGGCCAGATGATTTATCTCTGCAAAGAGATGACAAAGACTGCATCGGCGACGCGGGATCCTTTTTCCTCCCTTTCCACGAAAACAGCGTAGGTGTTTTTGGTTATTGGGCCATCCAGTTGTCGGAGCCAAATAAGTGGTGAGAGTCCCACACTTCTCTAGAGCGCGGCAGGAAAAACAGAACTACCAATCCTTCAGTCAGATTTTCAGAACCACTTTCCCAAAATTCTTGCGCTCGAGCAGCAATCTGTAGGCTTCGGCAGCGCGCTCCAGCGGAAGTACGTGTCCAACGATAGGATGCAACTTACCTTGCTTGATCCACTGGGAAAGTTGCTTCCATGCTTCCGCCATCAAGTCACGTTTTGCCGACAGGTAGGTAAGCCAGAGTCCGTGGATGCTGGTTCCTTTCGCATAAAGCGCATGGGTATCGAGTTGGGCCTGTTTGCCGGTAGCCGAACCATAAATGATGACGCGTCCGAAATCTCGCAAGCAACGCGTGCTCTTTGCCGTGTGCTCGCCTCCCAGCATTTCGAATACTGCGTCCACACCCTCGCCGTGGGTTATGTCTTTGATCGCACCCTCGTAGTCAAGGCGCTTGTAATTGATGCCATGCTGAAGGCCGAGTTCTTTCACGCGCGCCAGCTTTTCATCGGAGGAGGAGGTGCCATACATTTCCATCCCAAGAATTTTCCCGATCTCGACCGCCGCGGTGCCGACTCCGCCGGCGACCGCATGGATCAGCACGCGCGAGCCGCCACCCGATTTCCCTACCAGCCCCGCTTTCCAGTACGCAAAGTAAGCAGTGAAGTAGTTGACTGGGAAAGCCGAGGCCTCTTCGGCAGTCCACTCGTCGGGCACAGGCCATAAGAGTTCAGGACGGGCCGCTACTTGCTCTGCGAACGCCCCCCACTGGATGTAGCCCATCACTCGTTTGCCGGTACTTTTCGCGACCCCGGCGAACTCGCGGCCGGCTACCAGCGGCGGCTTGGGCGTGCTGGGATATCCGCCTTGCGCGGTCATGATATCGGCAAAATTCAGGCCCGCGGCTTCGACCTTCACCAAGACCTGACCGGCTTCGGCTGAGGGCTCCGGAACCTGCCGTATCTCGAGAACTTCCGGACCGCCTAAGCGGCTGATAACGAGCGCCTTCATGATGGCGAGTGTAACAGTCGGCCCGACCTATATCGTTGGTGAGAACAGTGAGCAACCGCGCCGTTGATGCAATGCTCAGCGAGCAGTTTTCGACAGCGTGGGATTTGATTGCGGGTATATACTTCGTGAGTACATGCTGCTGTTGCCCCGGGGGCTAGTTGGAACCGGGAGCGGGGCGCCGATTCATTTATTCATAGGCTCCGCTTTTTGACGTTGCTGACTGCCGATTATTCGGCAAGTGTGCGGTCAGCACGGGGTTGAGAGTTGATGCCGCTTGGGTGTCATCTCGCTTCTCCGATGGAGGTGGTTTTGTGGACTTAGTTTTGATCCGCCTTTTATTTGTTTTAATCGTTGCGGTTGCATGCTACCTGATTGAACCCTTCGGTCTGAGCGCCAGGATCGACGCCGGGGTAGGTGTCCTGATCGGCTTGGCTGTCATTCTGTTCGAATGGCGTCTGCGTCTAATTAGCCTCAAGCGCCTCATCGGGGCAGCCATTGGCAGCATCCTGGGGATCCTTGGAGCTTATCTTTTTGCGCTGGTCATCCGTACCAGCATTCCCGACGGTCACACGCAAAGTTTCCTTCAGATCATGGTCATGCTACTGATGGCATACGTGGGATTAATCGTGGGCGCCAACAAGGGTGACCTGCTCAACCTGGCGGCGCTGGGCGGGGTTTTTGGCGGCGAAAAGCAGGGGAAAAAAAGCTACAAGATTCTGGACACCAGCGTCATCATTGACGGCCGCATTGCCGACATTGCCGAGACCGGTTTTCTTGACGGCATAATCGTCACTCCACAATTCGTGTTGCGCGAGCTGCAACTGGTGGCGGACTCAGCCGATTCCCTCAAGCGCAACCGGGGGCGGAGAGGTCTTGACATCCTGCAACGGCTTCAGAAAGTCGCTTCTCTACAGATCCAGATCGTGGAGGACGACTTCCCGACGGTCCGCGAAGTGGATTTGAAACTTATTGAGTTGGCCAAACTTTACGAAGGCAAAATCATTACCAACGATTTCAACCTCAATAAAGTCGCTCAACTGCAAGGTGTGGCCGTGCTGAACATCAATGAACTTGCAAACTCGCTGAAGCCGATCGTGCTTCCCGGCGAGAGCATGAAGGTTTTCATCCTGAAGGAAGGCAAGGAATACAACCAGGGCGTGGCCTATCTGGACGACGGCACCATGGTAGTAGTGGACAATGCACGCAAGATGATCGGCAAGACCATTGATATCTCGGTAACCTCTGTCTTGCAAACCACCGCGGGTAAGATGATTTTCGGGAAATGGGACGAGCGCAACGCGATGCGCCAGGAGCCGACCCGGCTAGCTAACACCGTAGTGACGAGCAATGCGCTATCCAACAGCTCCTTGCCTCCTGAAGTCAAGAAGGCACCGCCGATGATGTTGGACCGACCCTTGGATGAAACAAGGTAGCATCAATTGCTTAGAGGCGTAGAGCTATGGACGAGGCTGATCTACCGAACTGACCTTGATGGTGTCGCCCTCCAAGGTTCCTGACACAACCACTCTTTCTCCCGCGAGCTTGTTTAAATAACCGTCACCGCCGCTCAGAAAGTAAATCTTGTCGCCATCCACGAGTGCAAACTTCGCACCTTTTTTGAGGCAAACTAGGGTGCAGCCCGCGGCGCTCTGGTTCATGGAGGTGTCATGTTTGGCGGTGCACATGGAGTCGGTTACTACGCCAGAAAATTTCTGAGCAGCACCTGCTTGATACTTGTCCACCGCAACGGTTTGAGAGGTCTGGTCATTGGCCGAGGCGAGAGCAGCGCTGGCCCCGACGGTGGCAAGTCCGAGGGCAAGTAGCACCGCGGCGGTGGCACATAACATGACAATTTCTAACCAGAGGCGATTTCGCGGCATTTGTGTCTCCTGTACTTAGCCTGTTCCCGCCAAGGCAAGCCTTAGTATTGCAAGTCATGGGCCAACTTAATCTTTCGACGTCCGCTTAACTTCAAGCCTTAGCGTCGTTTGCGAGCTGCCTTGTATGATGGCACCGTTGCTCGGGCTGTTGGCTAGGAAGCAATTGCACGACGCGAGGTAGATAGGGATTTAGCGCCAAGGCGCCTCCGAAACCCGGACGCGAAGAATTTTCAACATCGTGAGTACTAGCGGCCGCCGGTGAGGGCGCGCAAATCCCTATCTTGCTTTCTCTGGCATTCTGAGGTTGAGGTCTTTTTTATGAAGCGCGTAACCGGAATAGGCGGCATTTTTTTCAAGGCAGACAACGCGGAGAAACTCTATAACTGGTACGAAAAGTACCTGGGCATTAAGCGTGCACCCGACGGCTCCGGTGCGATGTTTGAGTGGCGGGAGGCAGACGACAGTCAACGGAAGGGAATGACCATATGGGCAGTATTTCGGCGTGACACGAAATATTTCGATCCCAGCCGCAGCGGCTTCATGATCAACTACCGGGTCGACGATCTCGATGCCCTCCTCGAGACGTTGAGGAAAGAAGGCGTCGAAATCGATCCTTATCGCGAAAATTACGACTACGGCCGCTTTGCCTGGATCATGGACCCAGAGGGGAACCGCGTTGAACTTTGGGAACCGCCCAAGTAAGCCTCCAATTTGAACTGCTACGGACGCAGCCGTATACTGATCGCCCTCTATGAAGGTTGTAGTCATCATCCCCGCGGCCGGTCTGGGGACGCGGATGGCTTCCGCACCCAGCTCCAAAGGAAAAAAGTCCGCTCCATCCAAGCAATTTACCGAGCTTGACGGCGTACCGATCCTCATCCATACCTTGCGCAAGTTCGCCGCCAGCCCCCAGGTTTCGGAAATTTATGTGGCCCTGCGGGAAAACGAAATCAGCAGCTTCCGGGCCCGACTGGAGAAGGAAGGCCGGAAGATTGACCAAAAGAACATCCAATTCGTGACCGGTGGCGAGCACCGGCAGCAGTCGGTCGCGAATGCGCTTGCTGCGGTCACTGCAACACCGAAGGACGTGATACTGGTACACGACGCGGTGCGACCGTTCGTGGACCAGGAGATCATCGAGAACGTCGTCAAAGCGGCAGAAAAATATGGCGCTGCGATCGCAGGGATGCCGGCGGTGGACACGGTCAAACAGGTCGAGCGCACAGCCGAGGGTGCGGTCATTACCGCCACGGTGCCTCGTGAGCGCGTAGTAATGGCGCAGACCCCCCAGGGTTTCCGCTACAGCGTGATCAAGAAGGCCTTTGACGAAGCGACTGCTGACGGATTCGTCGGCACTGATGAAGCATCGCTGGTAGAGCGCTCCGGGCACCAGGTTGCCGTCGTGATGGGCTCGCCGCGCAATATCAAGATCACCACGCCCGCGGATATGGAACTGGCGGAGTTCTATTTAAAGGGGTAGGCAAGTTTGATTTAAGTGAGTTTTGCGCGGAATCACTTCGCGTCAAGCGCAGTGACTCCTATCTTTCCGAACGGAGTTACAGTGAGAATTGGCTACGGCTGGGACTCGCACGAGTTTAAGTCCGGCATCCCGCTTAAGATTGGCGGCGTCATCTTACCGCACAACAAAGGCTTGGGCGGGCATTCTGATGGAGACGTGCTCCTGCACGCCATTACCGATGCTTTGCTTGGCGCCATTGCTGCTCCTGATATTGGATCTCTTTTCTCTCCCTCGGAGCCGAAATGGAAGGGCGCCGATTCGATGATCTTTTTGCAGGAAGCTCTTAAGCGGGTCGGCAATGTCGGCTACAGCCTGGTCAATTTGGACTGCACGTTGATCCTGGCCAGGCCTAAGATTGGGCCTCACGCCGCCGCAATTCGAGCTCGCATCGCCGAGTTACTGAAAGTTTCAACAGACGTCATCGGAATAAAGGCCAAAACTCCGGAAGGTATGGGAACCGAAAATGCGGCGATTGCGCACGTGGTGGTGCTGTTAGAAAAGAACAAGCCGAAGCAGAGTCGCTCGAAATCGGACAAACCGACCACAGTGGCAGCGAAACGCTCCTAATAGCTTCTATCGCAGCAACACTGGGACCCATTCTCCGGCTGCGATCCGCTCACGATCGGGAGGGACCACGATGTAACAATTGGCTCGTGCTGTGGCGGCGATGTCTCCCGAGCCCTGCCACCGTGCCAGTTCGACTTCGCTGCGTTCGAACTCGCCGGATAGGACAGCCGGCAGAAATCGCTTGAGTCCAGTTTTAGTTTTGATCTCGGTCTTCAAGCGGGCGTGCAAGAACACCAGGGGGCGGGGCTTCATGCCTCCCAAGGCTTCGAGCAATGGCCGGGCAAAAAGCTCGAACGTCACCATCGTAGAAACGGGGTTGCCGGGCAGACCAAAGAAATATTTACCCTTCACGCGCCCAAATACGACTGGGCGTCCCGGCTGGATCTGAGCCCCCAAAAATAAAAATTCTGCTTTCGATTCAACTAATACCGGCTCCACCAGGTCGTACTTCCCCATGGAGACGCCACCGGTCAAAAGCAGCAGGTCGCTTTTGAGACCTTCTTCAATCAACTCCTTCAAGCGTCTGGTTTCATCTGGGGCAATCGGTAATAGAACGGGCTCTCCACCTGTGTTCAGAATCTGTGCAGCCAGCGAGTAACTATTGGAATTACGAATCTGATTGGGCCCGGGCTGCCTGTTGACGTTGACCACCTCATCGCCGGTCGAAAGCACCGCCACTCGCGGTCGCGTATAAACCCGCAACTCTGATTTGCCGACCGACGCGGCAACTGCAATTGCGGCTTCGTCCAGGAGAGTGCCAGCCTCGATCAAAAGATCCTGGCGGCGCGCCTCTGCTGCCGTGGGCACAATGTTGTCGCCCGCGGCAACGGTCTTCGTTATCTCGACTCGATTACCGTGACGCGAGGTGTACTCGACCATCACAATGGCATCTGCGCCGGATGGTGCAGGTGCGCCCGTCATGATGGCAACCGCCTGGCCGGACTGAAGTTTCGCCGGAAGATCCTCCGGCATGGCTCCTGCCTTGATCTCTCCGATAACGTCGAGCGTCGTGGGCAATCCTCTTAAATCCGCGCTTCGCACGGCATAACCATCGCGCGTGGCTCGGGGAAATGGCGGAAAATCGCGGTCGGCGCGTATAGGTTCAGCCAGCACACGACCCGAAGCATGCAATAGATCCACGGTTTCTGTGGTCCTGGGCGGAGTGCTCACCGCACGCAAGCCGGCGGCATGCTGCTCCACCAGGTGTCGTGCTTCTTCAAAGCTGGGGATTTTCGGACTTTCAGGCATTGCAGCCATGCCGCAGATGATACGAGCAAGGGGAGAAAATTTCGAATTTTCTCTGTGATGACTTGTCAGGTTAAAGATGAGCCGGTGGGCCTCAACTATTGCTCGCCAGTTCTTGACCCAGTACGCTCGGATTGCTGGCGTACAACAATCCTGTTTCGAGGTCTACTGTCCCGGCGTGTACCAGCTTTGCGATTTCGCTGTCGAAACGCTGCATGCCCTCGCCTTCACCGGCTTTTATCGCTTCAAGAAGAGTTTTCCCGGATTGCTCCCCATGTTCCATACATTCACGAGTTCGCGCATTGGATTTTAGGATTTCCACCGCCGGGATGCGGCCACCGCCATCCTTCATAGGGATAAGCCTTTGGGAAATTATGTAGCGAAAAGTCTTGGCGAGTCGCTCACGCATCGACTGTTGATCTGCGGCAGCGAAAGAGCCCACAATCCGGTCCACCGTCTTACATACATCGATGGTATTCAAAGTGGAAAGCACAAGATGGCCAGTTTCAGCTGCTTCGAGCACAATTTCCATGGTCTCACGATCGCGAATTTCGCCGACTACGATTACCTTGGGAGCCTGGCGTAACGCGGCCCGCAAGGCCAAGGCAAAGTTCGGAGCGTCGCTGTGCAATTCCCGTTGGTGGATAGTCGATTTCTTGTGGTTGTGCAGAAACTCGATAGGATCTTCGACGGTAATGATGTGATAGCAATGATCGCTGTTAATTCGGTCCAACAGGGCGGCCAGAGTTGAGGATTTGCCTCCAGCCGTAGGACCGGTCACCAGCACGATGCCGCTGCGCACATGCGCCGCATCGGCGATTTGAGGAGGCAGGTGCAGAGAGGCAAAGTCGGGTAGAACCGTGGGAATGACTCGCATCACCACTGCGCAACTCCCACGCTGGATAAAGACATTCACCCGGAAGCGGGCGAGTCCCCGTAGGCTGTACGATACATCGCAAGATCCCTGTTCGCGAAGCGTGGTGATGGCCTGCTTATTGCTGCCAATCAAGTCGGCTGCGATGCGGCGTGTGTCGTCCGCAGTAAGCAATTGCAGCCCAGGAACCTGCACGGCAAACAGTTGTTCGTGCACTTCGATTTGAGGCGGACGACCAGGCGAAAAAATAAGATCACTCACCCGTTCTGAAGCACGCAGCATTGCTCCCAGTAAAGAATGTGTATCCACGGCGCCGGAGCCGGAGAGACCCTCGAGTTCGACCGAAATTGGAGCATTGCCCGGTGCAGCCATCAAACTCCTCAGTACAGGGATTTCACCAACCAGAAGGGAGAGAATTTCAGGCCGGTCCAAACTCCTAATGTAGCGCGAGTACTGACTTCGGCGAAGCTCTGTAAGTACGTAGACCTTGGTAACAGGATAAGTTCGTTAGTAGATCAGAGGGTCAGAGGAGTGGTGGCGAAGCCAAGGTATCGATTCCACAAGAGAAAAAAGGGCGGCTCTAGGCCGCCCGTATGTTGGTGTCCCGATGTTCTTTGGGTGGTGGAAGAGGTCCAAGTTGCAAGTTGACGGCTAATCGCTTCTTTACTTCTTGGCTCCCTTTTTCTTCCCAAAATTCGTTTCCACAGTTCCGCCAATGCTGGCCAGCATCTGCTTGGCTGGATCTGCGAATTGGCCGCTGGGCTGCAGTTCGAGATACTTCTGGAAGGCTTCGGCAGTGCCGTCTGGAGCAACCATTTTGTCGCCCTTCAGCGTGGCCTTGCCAATCATATTCACACCCTTCCAGTAGTACGCTTCTGCTTTTGTCGGGTCGGCGGCAATAACCTTGTCGAATGCCTGGATGGCGTCGTCCACCTTGCCGGCATTGGTGAGCACCGCGCCGGTATTGAAGTTGTACTGTGCCGCATTGGCAGGATCTGCCTGAGCGGCCTGGCCGTAAGCTTTCACCGCATCATCGATCTTGCCGGACTTGGCATAGGCCTCGGCAAGGTTGTTGTAATAGGGGCCGGTCGGTTTGATGGCGATAGCTTTGTTGTAAGCATCAATCGCCTCCTCGATGCGCTTGGTCTTTTCGGCTGGATCCGTCTGTTTGGTAGCAGACATGCGATAGTAATCCCCGAGTTTGAACCACAGCAGGTCACGCGACGGGTCCATCTGCGTGGCTTCTTTTAGGACGTTGATTGCCTGCTCGTAGTCTCCGGCCTGAGCGGCCTGGGTAGAAGCCGCCAGCTTCTCATTCAAGGCCTTCACCGTCATCTGCTCTTTTTGTGCTTTGGCTTGCTGCTCCTGAAGTTGCTTGACCTGTTCCGCGCTCATCCCCTGTTTCTGTCCAGCGGTGGCCTGCTCTTTCTTCAAATCAAAGTCGAGGGTCAGTTCGTCGAGGGTTACTGTGACATTGTTAAAATGCCAAAGCTCTTTTCCGTCTTTGCTCAGTTTGACGTTGTATTTACCCGGTGTAAGGCCCAGCGAGAAATACTCGCCCTTGTTGTTGGTTTTGAGCGTGTACTTGCGTCCGGTGTCGCTGCTCAGCCACTCCACGGTGGCACCGGTAATAGGGTTGCCATCCGTATCTTTGGCTATGCCCTTTACGCTGCCCGTTGCCTGCGAAAAGACCGGAGACACACACAGTCCAGCGATCAGGATAGCGAGCACAATTACTGCGAAATGTTGCTTCATTTTGGCCTCCCGGCTTCAAAACCGAATTGCGATTTCATTGGCGATTTCAAAATGTTGCAATGGGCAACTGGAAATTGAATTTGTGTACCGCTACTTCTGCCCTACGGGTTCCATATACGGGATCGGATCCACATCCCCCACTTCCTGGAATGCCCGCAAACGTAGGACGCAACTATCGCACACTCCGCAGGCACGGTCTTCGCGACTGTAACAGGACCAAGTTAAATCGAAGGGTGCGCCCAGTTCAAGGCCAAGACGTATGATTTCAGCCTTTCGCAGGGCAATCAATGGGGTCAGAATCTCAATAAGTCCTTCCTTAGTACCCACTTTTACAACTTCATTAAACGCCCGGTAGTATTGCGGACGGCAATCGGGATATCCCGAACTGTCCTGCTCAACTGCCCCGATAAAAACCTTTTGGGCGCCCAGCACTTCAGCCCAGCTCACGGCGACGGAGAGAAAGTGAGCGTTGCGAAAAGGCACGTAGGTAACCGGAATCTCCTGGTTCCTCTTCCCTAAGTTCAAGAGACGTCGAGTCTGGGGCTCATCGTTGGTAGATTCGGGCACGGCAATGGCGTGGTCGGTTAATGCTGAGCCGCCAATTGCACTCAGTGCTTGGTTCCGTACAACCAAGCGCTGCCGAATTCCCAGACGGTCGCAAATTCCTAGAAACGACTGCCGTTCGCGCTCTTCCGTGCGCTGTCCGTAGCTCACATGTAGCGCCGCGGTGTCGTAGTCCCGCACGGCGAGGGCAGCACATACGGAGGAATCCATTCCCCCGCTTAGAAGCACAACCGCTCGTCGTAGCTGTTCTCTCATCATTAGATGCCGTTCACAGGGGCGGTCGCCAACCCGCAATAACTGATCTTGAACATAGAACTTATGGCTGGTCAGCGCTGACTGCCCAAACGTAATTGATTGGCGCGTGATCGGCAAGTTCGCGCGCCGCCAGATTGCCGAGTTTCCATGCGTACTTCAGTAAATACTCTTTGGCCGCCCCAATCCGGTCTAAACCGCTCCACAGAGCATTCCGATCGAAGGTTACTCTGCGCTTGCGGTCGATGTAATACGCCTTCCCAACATCTCATATCCCATCTCGCGCAGTGGTATGCGGGTCACGATATCGCAGCAATCTACATAGTGCTGGCTGTTAACATCTCTACAAGCAGCTTTGAAATCGGCGTTGCCCACTCGGGTGATCCGAACGTATAAAGCGTATTCGGGCGTCTCAGGCTGGCCGCGAGTGTCGCTACCGCTGCTCCTAAGCTATGTCCTGTGAATAGGACTTTGCAGTCGACCCGCCGCAGAGGAGGATCGAGATCCTTCCAGATCTCTGCAAAGGCGTGAGCGAATCCGCTATGCACTTTGCCGCCCTTCTGCCATGGCTCCAGCTTGAAGTTCTCGTCATAAGCGACGTCGCTGGGATCATCTTTATCAGTGCCGCGAAAAGCCAAGACAGCCAGCCTCTCATCCTTTGGTGAGTCCAGGTGTTGCGCCAGGAAGCAGTGAATCCCTTCTTCGTCCGGTTTTCCCTTGCTCTCGAAAAACTCGCAATCTGAAAATTCGATTCGCCTCAGAACATCTCGAACCCCGACTTGATCGAAGGCAAAATTGGATTCCTGTCTTAAATAGGCAAGACGTGACATCTCCGCACACAGCGCCGCTTCTGACTTCGGACGGCCACCGGGAAAGAAATTGCCGCGCTTGCTGGGATAGAAGAGGTCATCCTGCGTCGCACTATAGGGAATGCTGGAGCTCATGGCTGTCTACACACCCTTCAACGC
>QIAP01000222.1 GCA_003225075.1 Acidobacteriota bacterium
TCCGCAAGCGCTTTCGCCCGCTCTCGCCAGTTGACACAATACAACTTAATGCGATCGGCGCGGGCAGGGTTTTTGGCACTCGTCCCAGAGTTAGATAGTGAGAAGGGGATTTTACGCCAGCTAAAGCAGGCCGCAAGGCCCGGAGGAGCCATCAGTTCCAATCGCTTGATGAGGTCAGAAGGTTAGATACTCGCCAAAAGATCGTCCACGGATGCGTTCAACACCTGCCAGCACACTTTGCAGGTCGCCTCGTCGAAATTCGCTCCGCTGCGAGCTTGTTCGTATGGGTGAACGATGTTTCGCGACTGCCTCAATGCATGAGAAAACCCACCGCGATCTGTTTTGAGCCATGCCTTAGATACGGACACGTCGATGAGGACGCTGAGCGACCACTCGTGGAGTGCTATCGCCTTGCCAGAGCTCCTGTCCTTGGGAGCAGCAGATGATTGGTAAGCATCCGACGGACTCATGGAGCACCGGGCAAGAAGCAATGCCTCCAGAATGCTACCCATGATGATTACTGCCGCGAGAGATGCACTCGAGTGCTGGCATCGCTGAGCTTCAAGCCAACGCGCCTGAATGATGGGTTCGAGATCCGGCATGACTTGGGTAATCTTCGTCAGATCGGGGCCCTTAAAGAGCTGCTTCTTCTGCTTCAGCGCCCCAGTGTCAAAGAACTTCAACGCGGTTCGGCAATAGTTTGCGAGAGCTTCAAGTCGAACGCGGCGGCTGTTGGTCTCAAAATCTGAATCGCGCTCCATTTCTTCGACGAGCGCGTTAGCGCCCGCGTCGCCGAGAACCATTTTCGCTTCTCGAACCTTGGCATCTACCGCTCTCAGGCTTGAAAAGCTCTCAGTGAGCGCCTGCCCACCATTTGATGAGATTTCCTTCAGCAGGCCGCCGATTAGTTCTTTCGCGTTCGCATGATCAAGTGTCATGTGTTCGATAAATTATCATTGCAAAGCAACCTATTGCACTACTATCCGTATTGGCGGCCGAACCGCACACGACCTGTGTAAGAGTGGGCGACGATACTTCCGTAATGGTGTCGCCATCGATGAAAGTGGCAGGACGCTTAGGAGACTGTCGCTTAAGTGGCCTTATGACGGTCGTGCCGGAAGAGTGGGTGACGGTAATTGTTGTAAACAGTCCTTATGACGAGCTACCTGCCCCCTGTGCCAAAAGACTGTCGGATTCCGCTGCGCTAAGTCATTGCAGTATTGCGATTGGCGCAGCCGCATTAATGCGTGCGAAAACCACATGTTTTGCACGCAATGCACGCAATAATTCGGTCTGCTTGTGCGAATTCTGTCGTCATCCATTTACGTGGTCGAGAAATGCCTTGAGCTTGCTGGAGCGCGCGGGGCGGCGCAGCTTGCGCAGGGCCCTGGCCTCAATCTGGCGAATGCGCTCGCGGGTGAGGGCGAACCACTGACCAACCTCCTCCAGCGTGTGCTCCGAGCCGTCCTCCAGACCAAAGCGCATTTTCATGATCTTCTCTTCGCGCGGGGTCAGGGTGCGCAGCACCTGCTGGGTCTGTTCCTTCAGGTTCAGGTTAATGATGGCCTCGGCCGGCGAGACCACGGTGCGGTCTTCAATGAGATCGCTGAGGTGGGAATCTCCCTCCTTGCCAATCGGCGTCTCCAATGAGATCGGTGCCCGCATGATCTTGAGCACTTTGCGCACCTTGGCCGCGGGAATGTCCATGCGCTTAGCAATCTCTGCCGACGTGGGTTCTCGGCCCAACTCCTGGACCAATTGCCGCGAGGTGCGAATCAGTTTGTTGACGACCTCGATCATGTGCACCGGCAGGCGGATAGTGCGTGCCTGGTCGGCTATGGCGCGGGTCACTGCCTGGCGAACCCACCATGTCGCGTAGGTGGAAAACTTGTAGCCGCGGCGGTAGTCGAACTTATCCACGGCCTTCATGATGCCGAGGTTGCCCTCCTGGATCAGGTCGAGGAAGTGCAGCCCGCGGTTGGCATACTTCTTAGCGATGGAAACCACAAGGCGCAGGTTGGCTTCGATGAGCTCGTGCTTGGCCTGCTCCGCATCCATCTCGCCCTGGATGATTTCGCGCTGCGTGCGGTACAGCTCTTGGCACCTCACGTCGGCATCGCTTTCCAGCCCTTTCAAATCGCCGCGACGCTGCCGCTGGATCTTGCGGTAATCTTTCTTCAGTTCTTCGCTATGCGTGCTCTCAATCTTCCCTTCCAGATTGCTGACCCCTTGTTCGAGCGAACGCATGATGTCCACGGTTTTATTCACGTGATCGATGAGGCGTCTGCGCTCGAAGTTGGTAAAACGAAAGCTGCGGATGATGAGCGAAATCCTAACGATCTCGCGGCCCAGGCTACATCGGGAGCGGCGGTATTGGCGTGCTTTCCTTTTTGCCGGGCTGGTCGGTAGCCGCCCGGCCAGCTGGCTGGCTCGTTTGTAATGCTTCTGCAACTCGTCGATGCGGCGCGTGATGTCCTTGACGCGGTTCTGCAGAATCTCCTCGGTGACCTCTTCCTCATCGAAAACGACAATTTCCTTGATCGAGCGAATGCCGCGCTTCAAATCATCGCCAATGGCTAGAATCTGGCGGATCGCAATAGGCGAGCGTGAAAGCGCCTTCAGCGCGTGCAGCTGTCCGCGCTCGATGCGCTTGGCAATGTCCACTTCTCCTTCGCGCGTGAGCAGAGGCACCATGCCCATTTCGCGCAGGTAGATGCGCGCCGGATCCTTGACCGTTTCAAGAGCGCCTGCGGTGAGGTCGAGCGGGACGCCCTGGCCAACCTCCACTTCCTTCAACTTTTTTTCGAGGGCCGAGAAAGGTAGCTTGGGCTGGCCCTCAATCACGTCAATGCCCTGCGTGCCGATGGTGGTGAGCAGGTCGTCTAGGTCATCTGGGGAATGGACGCCGTGGGGAATGAGGTCATTCACCTCCTCACAGGTGAGATAGCCCTTGTTGTTTCTGGCATCCTTAATATCGTTAAGAGCCAAGCTGAATCCCTTCAGATCCGGGGCCTTGTCCTTGGGGTGACACTCTCAATCAGCCCGGACGGGCTGCCCAATCCACCACAAAACTTTCCCAACAACACGCCAGGCACTGGAGGATAAGATTATGGATTCGTACTCCCGATTCTCAGGGACTAACACTTCCACACTGTCGTAGTGCATCAGCCTTGCAACAACTAAGCCGTTGCTCTCGTGGGAAACCACAACAATGTCACCACTTTCAATTTCGGAAGCGTTGACTTGCGACGTGTCCACGACGATGATGTAGCCGCTCTGAAGTAAGGGCACCATGGCGCTGCCCTTGACTCTCAAACACGTTGTGAACTCCGGATGAGGACACCACGGACCGGGCGCTGCAAAAACTGCGTCGGGTCGGACTTGATATAAATCAGTATGATGGCTGCCTTCTTCGCCCGGAGCGGCCGCGACGACGGGAAGCAGCGGGATGGCTACCAGATTTGAAATTTGCTTCTTAGACACTCTCTTATCCGCTACGACAACTTGCACTTTGGTAAGGCGGTTATCTGAAAGCTGTTCGCGAATGGCAGGTACCACTCGCATCAGGTCTTCACTTCTGAGGCCAGCGTGTCTCCAAAAGTCCCAGCAATCCGGATCACCGGCTAAGTAGCCGAGCTGAATATAGGTTTCGGCGGATGGTTCTAGAAGTCCGCGTTCCCAGCGGGAGACAGACATTGCGGACGAATGGACTCTTCGACCAAAGTGTAGTTGGTTCAACTTCATCTTTCCACGCAAGGCACGAATCCGTTGCGCGGCCTCGGAACTCCTTTTAGTCGTTCTGCTCACAACTCTTCCTACGGGCTTGCGAACAATAGGGATCTTATCATGCGCGATATAACAAAAATGATATCAAATGCGCACAGGATTTCTAGTCGCGGGTCTGCTACTTAAAAAACCTGTTTGGTCCCAGAAGCATTTCTTTTCGCAGCGGTCTCAGGCAAGTCGGGTTAAATAGCCATAGACGATCATTTTTAATGCGCGCCAGATCTACCTCGGAACATTTTGAGCTCGGGAGGTAAATATCTATTCAAGAGTGGACATGACGAAGTTGCTTAGAATTGTTTTTAATAATTACTTTTAAAGGATTGTCTTTCTTTTTCGATTTTGTTTGTTTTTGATCTAACTCTTGAAGCACCCGATCCACGACAGCCCATTCATGCGAATTTCATTGCTTTTGTACCGCAGGAGCCTAGACTTAAGGAGTCCCTTACGCATCACTCTGTCGCTCTTTAGACGTTCACGCCTTCCGCGACGGTCCTCTGCGCAACTGATAGAAAGAGGGTTCGTCAATGGAACCCATTTTCCGTCCGTTCTGTTCTCGTTTTCGTAGGCTGCCGAGGTTTGTCGCTCGTTCATTAAGGAACTTCAAGGCATCGGTGCGCTTTATTGGGCTGACACCACAGATCGCTGGCTTCGGATCCCAAAGGATGTGCCCGTCTTGCGGGGGTTCGTCAATGGAACCCATTTTCCGTCCGTTCTGTTCTCGTTTTCGTAGGCTGCCGAGGTTTGTCGCTCGTTCATTAAGGAACTTCAAGGCATCGGTGCGCTTTATTGGGCTGACACCACAGATCGCTGGCTTCGGATCCCAAAGGATGTGCCCGTCTTGCGGGTTGATCACGTCACGCTCAAAAGCATTTTGCCTAGAGTGTGGCAAGCCGCTTCCTGCCGTGTACCTGGGGTGAAAAGATGCACGGGAACAAGAGTGTAATCGTCATTTGGATGGTAATCGCGCTCCTGATCCTGTATGCGATTGTTGTCCTTATAAGGAAAACCGTTTTTGCCCCAGTGTTGGGGAACGGTGACGGTACACATCAGGCGTCATCGCACTGGATCCGCAGGCAGCCATTTCTCGGGAATTGTCGAACCCAACACCTCACCCGACTGCGAAAAGAGGAGACGAAACCATGACTACTGCTATTTCCCAATCTCCGGACAGCAGATATTGGAGGCAGCTTTACAAAGCTGCAATCTCTGAGATTGACAAGAGCAAACTACCGGAGCGCATTGCAGAAGCCGAGAAGGCGGTTGTGCTACGAGCACGGGAGTTGTTTCGCGCTGCCGGCGATAACGGCGAAGAGACAGAGGCTCTGGACGACGTGATGTACGCTTTGCACGCTTTACGAAGCAACTACCAAAATCTGGGCTTGTCCTAGTTTGCTTCTTTTTGGCATTAAAGTGCGATTCGTAACGTAGGAGTTCGTTTTATGGTCTGCGAAGAGTTGGAACAACTGGAATGGGATTTTATTCAGATCAGGGCAGGTAGCCTGGATATAGATTCTTTGGGATGGGCGGCTCGTGAGTTTTCCTGCCTTGACGCCATACTGGATCACAAGCGGGAAGGGCATCAGGGCGCAAGCTGCTCTGGGGAGCTCAAATGTAGAGGGCAACTCCCATGAAGAACATTTGCGTCGGAAACCTCGACTTCAACACAAGCGAAGAGGCCGTCCGACAGCTGTTTGCAGCTTACGGACGGGTGGACCGAGTGACCATTGTCAGGGATCGGGATACCGACCAACCGCGCGGGTTCGGCTTCGTGGAGATGGCGAGCTCGGTAGATGGCAACAAAGCCATCGCCGCCCTGAATGGCACGCTCCTCGGCGACCGCGCACTGAATGTAA
>QIAP01000106.1 GCA_003225075.1 Acidobacteriota bacterium
GTCGTGCCACCATCGTCGGATCGTCCCGCAAAATATTCCACGTTGATCTCGGACGGATCATGACGGTCGTCATACCACCCGACATACACTGCGCCATCGGAAGTGGCCGTTGCCCATGCGAAAAAGTGGTGCTTGCCATGATTGAAGGGATCATCGTTGACCCGATGAATCGATGATGTGGCAGTGCCCGTGCCTACGATCGCAAGATAGACGCTCGGGGTGCTCTCCATTTCGCCGTCGGCAATCTGGTTTGCCGAGAAAGCACAATACGCGGTGTCAAGATGGATGCCGCACCCCGGAGCCTGCGCCCCCGCGTCCCGGAACGACCAATGGCTATTGCTCAGTCCATGGAATGCAAAGGTTGCCACTGGTTTCGTGGCGACCGCCCAATTGCCGCCGGTCAATGTAGACTCGTGCATATTCACAAACGAGGGGTTCGAAAAGTCATCGAAGAAGATGTGTGGCGTTCCATGGCTGTCAATGACCATGCTCGAGAACTGCGCATTTTTCAGCGAGCCACTGACCAATGCCGGAGCCGTGAAAGGCTTTCCTGCGCCTGGGGAATGCGATTCCAGGATGGCTGACGACAATGCCGGAACTTTGGCACTCCCGTCCTCGCAAGGTGCATGCCCCCTTGCTCCGGCGCCGTTACAGAATAAGGTGTAATACACGTAGATGGCGCCATTGCTGGGGCTGCTGGCCACATTGTCCACTGTGATCAGAGGCTTGTCGAGTACTGCAGGGCAGAAGGGATTGGGGAATGGGCCATCACACTGCTGATCGTCAATCGCGGTGGGTATTACGGAGACGTAGGCGCCATGGGCAAAGCCCTGAACCACCTCAATCTCAGTGTCATTGTTGATGTAGCCATTGAAAACGTCAAAAATCACATTGCTCGAGAGCGTAGATAAAAAGCTGTGCCCTGCTCCGTCGAAAGCCACGCCGGGATCATTCTGGAACGTTAAAGGAGCGAACCCGGTAATAAAATCAGCTCCCCCGACCATAGAATCATCCGTCCAGGTTGCGCCACCCGTCTTTGAGACATGGAAGAACATGTGGTCAAAGTTCTCGCGGAAGTCATTGGACATCACCACGTAATTGTTCCCATTTGCAGGATCAATTGCAGCCGCAATTCCGACCTTCGGCCACGGGTTGTGGTCCCGATTCACTCTGACGTTTTCACCATGATCTACAGACGCGGTGTTGGACGCCTGAGACCAGCTCCGCAGGAGGTTCTGCGCTGTGCCTCGGGGGAGCAGAGCGCCATCCCGGTGAAAGGGTGCGCGGTGGCCCGACTGCACATACGTGGCGAGAAACTGTAAATCTTTCACCGCTGCATCTTGGGCGCGTGCACACCTTCCCCAAAGTAGAACGGTGAGCAATACCCCAAAGGCTGCGCGCATTAGGCTGGCGCTGGAAGTCATCCCGCTGACTCGGGAGCTCACAGAGGCTGTCGGGGGAAATAGGTTTCGTCCGTGCACAGTGGAACTCCTTTCAGCAAGACACCGAACGGTGCCTCAAGGGGGTGCTGCACTTCCCACGGTTGGAAACTGCTCCTCGGAGAGGCGAAGCACGCGAATTGTGCCTCTAGAGAAACTCGGAGTCAAGAGTAAACATCGGGCCTTGTCATCCACATAGAAAAACTCGGATGACGAAATTAGTGGGCGATCCCCGCAACTTCTGAAACAGAAGTTCATGATCTTCGTTACAGTTCCGGAATGTGTCGCGGTTACAGTTCCGGAATGTGTCGCGCAAATAGCGGCTGCACTTGTCTTTAATGTATAGGAAAAACAAAATCCATTTCCAGCAGAGAAACTAAGTGGAACAAGCATCCTTGCTGGGTGTGGCCTCAGTTGAATGGTAATTGAGGATTGGAAAGTGAAAGAAT
>QIAP01000107.1 GCA_003225075.1 Acidobacteriota bacterium
TATGGACGGGAACCCCAGAACGTCAATTCCTCCCAGTTCGGCAAACTGTTCGATTACGATCTCGACGGCGATGTGCACGCCCAACCCTTGTACGTTGCCAACCTCAGCATCGCAGGCATTACCCACAATGTGGTGTTCGTGGCTACCGAACACGACAGTGTTTACGCTTTCGATGCGGATGGTAATCAGAGTACGCCGCTATGGCAAGTGAGCTGCATCGTACTTCACGGAAATGTTTGGTGAGCGGCTCCTTCAAAGGGCAACCACAACGCATTGGCGCTTTTTTTCCACTTGCTGTGGCGGGGACTTTCTCCTTTGATGGGCATGGAAATGCCTTCCGCTCTTTCACCTTGAGTTTCGGCGGACAAATTTTTCCTGGGAGCAGCGATTCCGGACCCTATACCGTGAAGTCGGATTGCACCGCGTCCGCGACATTTTCCGATGGTACTTGGAACATTGTCATCGTCGGTCGTGGGAAAGAGATCAAGGCCATTAATGCCACGCCCGGTGTCCTGGTGGAAGGTGAGCACACCCGCCAATCGGAACCAAGCGATAAGGATTGAGGATTTATGAGTGCCTTCTAGCCGTGTTACGGCAAGGAACAGTGCGGCAATATTTCATTCGTCTCTCCGTTGCGTGGTACCTCGCGAGCCAATCCTCGTAGATTCCCTCTTGACGCAGACTCGTAATTAAGAGTACTTGTGGAACGAAGATTCAACACTTTAGCGCAGTTTGGATGAGTTCAGATTCGCTAGTAAAAAATGCTGCCTCTCAGCATTTCGCCCTAACTTGCAACTCAACGCATCAAAGTGGCCAGCGGGCACAAAATTGGGCAGTCCACCAAATCTGGTCAGTGATGAACCCTTCCCAAACAACTTCCGATTGTGCCGCAAAGCGTGGTGGGATCGTTTTCGTTTAGCTGCCGATACCGGAGAGTGCTACGTTCTGCGGGCTGCCCAAATCGTCGTCAACGATGGAAAGAGTTGCCGATTGCCAGTTGCGGTTGGCGTGAATCCGAAGGTGATCGTACAAGACGCCCCAGCCGCAAGGCTTGCTCTGGCAGGTAAGTTTCATCGATCCGGCGAATAATAATGTTACCCCGGTACCGAGTAGCGATATCGCTTGTCCGGATCTTGTCCCCGAAATCGGATCGTGATTGTCGGACCGACTGACTGTCGGTCAGGCAGCAGATCCAGTTTTGTGGCTTTATCCGAGTCAGGCGTGCTCCAAGCATGCGGAACCTGTCTACAATAACGTTGCAAGCGGCGGCTTCAGAAGACTTCCGACGCCGTGCGTCAACGAGCACGAATATCGAGAAGATCATCGCGGCGTAAACTGACTGAGATCGTAAATTCCAAGCTGCTTCTCTATGTCCGCCACTCGCGGCACCATCCCTTCAAAACCCTCGTTGCCGAACAGCTGGTGTTCTCGCTTCTCGAAGTCCTCCCCGAGGGCATCGATTTCGTGGCGAGAAACGACTTGATGCAAGGCCGGAAATAGAACGGTGTCCTCCCTTGCTTCGTGGGGAGCATACATGCGGACGAATTGATGCAACGCCGCTGCGAGCTTCTGTCTATCATCGTTCGACTTGAGAGCGCCTCCGGATAAGGTCAGAATCTGGTCGGTAACCCGCCTGCCGGCCTCGTGCTGTTGCTGAAGCACATTCACCAGATCCACCAGCAGGTTGTGTTTACGGAAGCGCGGAAAGAGGTAATCTTCCTCCAGCTTCTCGTGATACTGCTCGATGAATGAACGGATGATCTTCGCAGAATTTGCAACCGCATCGGGAGGAAATTCTTTCTGCTGTGCAATACGACTTTTCACCTCGTCATAAATGAGCAGGGTTCGTTTCAATAGACCGTGTTCACGCATCAGGTCCTCAGCTGGCGTTACCTCTTCCGCCTCGTGTTCTTTTTTCTTCTGGCCGAACAATGCTGCAGGCACCGCGAGTGCAAAACCGGCGACTGGCCCAACCCACAACAGTGAACGCCTTGATCTATCTACGTCTTCGTCCATTGAAGATCTCCTTCGAGCAAGGATACTCGCGGCAACCGGTCAGGAAAGACCTTGTGGAAAGCATTGGAACTGAAGATTACAATTTTTTATCGAAGGAGAGGAGCCATGTCTCTGCGCAAAGTGTGCTTATTCGCTCTGGCCGCCACGCTTGCAGGGTTCGCGGCGGTGGAGATGCTGAACGTAGATATCAAGGAATACACGGTGCCGACGCCGAAGTCGCGGCCGCATGATCCGGCATTCGCGCCTGACGGGTCGCTCTGGTACACGGGGCAGGCGGCGAACAAGCTGGGCCGGCTCGATCCGAAGACCGGAGAATTTAAGGAATATCCGCTGAAGACCCCGAATTCTGGTCCGCACGGGCTGGTCGCCGATAAAGGCGGCAACATCTGGTTCACCGCGATCTCTGGGGGTTATGTCGGCAAGCTCGACCCGAAGACCGGTGCCATCGCCGAGTTTCGGCCATCCGACGGCGCCGAGATCGATCCGCACACTCCCGTGTTCGACCACCATGGCATTCTGTGGTTCACCAACCAAGAGACCAACTATATCGGGCGCCTTGACCCGAAGACCGGCAAGATGACCCTGACGAAATCGCCTACCCCACGCGCTGTCCCCTATGGCATAGTCGTCACGCAGAACAACGTGCCATTTTTCTGCGAATTCGGCACGAACAAGCTTGCTAGTATTGACCCGGACACGATGAAAATCCGCGAGTACACGTTGCCGGCGGCGAACGCGCGTCCGCGGCGAATCGCTCTGGGGCCTGATGGCACCATTTATTACACCGATTTCGCGCGCGGATATCTCGGGCACTTCGATCCGGCAAGCGGGAAGTTGCTGAAAGAGTGGGCTTCGCCAGGAGGAACGGGTTCGGAACCCTATGGGATCGCGATCACTAACGATGGCGAGGTCTGGTACAGCGAATCGGGCGTGAACCCCAATACCTTGGTTAGGTTCGATCCCAAATCGGACAGCTTCAGCACAAAGCAGATCCCATCCGGCGGTGGTGTGGTGCGTAACATGGTCGCCACCCCCAATCGCAAGCTGTACCTGGCATGCAGTGGGGTGAACAAGGTCGCGGTGGTGGATCTGACGAAATAAGCAGGTGAATTGCCAATTTCCGTTGGAGCTGCGCTTTGAACGTATATCTGGTCGACGGAACTTACGAATTGTTTCGCCACTACTACGCGCTGCCGTCCGCACGGGATGAGGATGGCCGGGAGATTGCCGCCGTCCGCGGCGTCCTTGCATCGGTGCTGGGTATGGTCAAAGGCGGCGCCACACACATCGCGGTCGCGACCGATCACGTCATCGAATCTTTTCGCAACGGACTTTGGGCAGGATACAAGACCAGCGAAGGCATCGAGCCCGACCTGTTGACACAATTCCCCCTGCTCGAAGACGTCCTCTCGGCGGCTGGCATTGTCGTCTGGCCGATGGTGGAGTTCGAGGCGGACGATGCGCTGGCTGCCGCTGCGCTTGCGGCTGCTCGAGATGTGCGGGTCGAACGCGTGATCATCTGCACCCCGGATAAGGATCTAGCCCAATGTGTGAGCGGCACACGCATCGTTCAGCTGAATCGCCGGACTCGCGTCACTTTAGACGAGCCCGGTGTAGTCAAGAAGTTCGGCGTCTCCCCGTCATCGATCCCCGATTATCTCGCCCTAGTGGGTGATGCTGCGGATGGCTATCCCGGCTTGCAAGGCTGGGGTGCGAAGTCGTCAGCTGCCGTCCTTGCCAAGTTTCTCCATCTCGAAGCCATCCCGCTGGACTCCCGCGAGTGGCGCGTGAACGTCGCCAACGCATTTGCCCTCGCAGATACTCTTTGCCGCGAGCGGGACGACGCGGTGCTTTTTCGAACGCTTGCCACACTCCGAACCGACATCCCGCTCTTCGATGATGTGGACCAATTGCGCTGGAAAGGTCCAACAGCCACTTTCGACGCGCTTGCAGCTAGACTGGATGCGGCGCCCACGGAAAGCCGACGGTCAGTAGCCCGTCAGAATTAATGGCGCTCTTGCGTTTCGTTCTCAACTTTGCTGCGAGTACGTTTTTGGGGCTCCGATCAATGCTCCGACGAGCCGACGTGGGCGAGTAATCACGAGTTCAGAGGAGGAGCCGCAAGGCGCTGGGATAATTTCCGCGTGGCCGACATTCGCCGAAAATACGTCAGGCAGGATCTATCCGGCTTGATGTCCCACGAGGGCGCGACCACCCAAGTGGGGCTAAATAGCGTGTCGTGATGGGGGCTCGATTCAACACTCGCGCTGAAGCAGCTTACGATCCGTCTTCTCGCAACGTTTTACAAGCCGGGCACGCCGCGTGTATCGTTAGTCCCGCAATTTTTCGCATCTTCACAAGCCAGGTGACTCACATGTCCATGTATCGAACCGCTGCGGTAGCTTTCCTGGCATTTACAACCTTTCCCCAGAGAGCGACGTCTGCCTCCAATCTCCCACCATCGCCGCAGGCGGCAGAAGTACCAGAGCGGGTGGCGGCCGATACGCCGCGCGTAACGCCGGGCGGAGCCACTTTCATGGTTCCTTCCGGTTGGTCGATCGTGACCGGGAAAAATCTGGTCATCCTGGAGCCGCCCGAGACCGACACGCACATCGCCATTGTCGACTCGCAGGCAGCCGACGCCAGTGCCGCGGTCGCTGCCGGCTGGGCGGCCTACAAACCCGAGGCCAAGCGGCCGCTTAAGCTGGTCACACCGCGACCTGCCCGCGAGGGCTGGGACGAGCGGCAGGCGTTTGAGTACGAGACTTCTCCGAACGAGCGTGCAGTCGTAGAGGCTCTTGCGCTGCGTGCCGGCAGCAAGTGGACCGCCGTCATTCTGGACGGAAGCGAACCTACGGTGGAGAAGCGCAGCGCACCGATTGGGCTGATCTTCGAAAGCTTGCGTCCGAAGGGCTACCAGCGTGAGTCGTTTGCCGGCCGTAAACCGCAACCGCTGGATGCTGCGCATATCGCTCAGATCAAAGCGTTCGTTGAAACCTCCATGCAGGAACTTGGTATCCCCGGCGCCTCAATGGCGCTCATTGATGGTGGCAAGGTGGTGTATGAGGGTGGGATTGGAGTACGCGAACTCGGCAAGCCTGAGCGGGTGGACGAAAATACGCTGTTCATGGCGGCATCCAACACGAAAGGAATGACGACCCTGTTGCTTTCAGAACTCGTTGACGAGAGAAAGTTGAAGTGGGATCAGCCGGTGATCGAGGTCTATCCGAGCTTCAAACTGGGCGACGCGAAAACCACGAAAAAGGTTCTCGTCAAGAACTTGATCTGCGCGTGCACCGGATTGCCGCGACAGGATCTCGAATGGATATTCGAATTCAAGAATGCAACGCCGGAATCCACTCTGGCTCTGCTTGGGACCATGCAACCGACCAGCAAGTTTGGCGAAGTCTTTCAGTACAGCAATCTGATGGCGGCGGCCGCGGGATACATTGGCACACACCTCGTGTATCCGAACCGGGAGCTCGGGGCCGCCTACGACGAAGCGATGCAGCAGAAGATTTTCGATCCGCTGGGGATGAAGTCGACGACATTCGATTATGCGCGTGCTCTCGCAGGCAACCATGCGAGCCCGCACGGGGACGATGTGGATGGCAAGCCCACCGTGGCCAGCATGGCGTTCGATTACTCGATCGTGCCGGCCCGTCCCGCGGGCGGCGTGTGGACGTCGGCCGGCGATCTGATCCGTTACGTGCAACTCGAGCTGGCGCTGGGGAAGCTGCCCAACGGCAAGCAGCTGGTTTCGGCAGAAAATTTGCTGGCCCGCCGTGCGCCCCAGATTTCCCTTGGCGAAGACGCGACCTATGGAATGGGCTTGGTGGTAGACCGCACCTACGGCGTTCCGGTTGTGAGTCACGGAGGCAGCATGGCGGGCTTCAGGAGTAACTTCTACCTTCTGCCGGATTCCGGCATTGGCGCCGTGCTGCTCACCAATTCGGATAATGGGGGCATGCTTCTGGGTCCATTCAAGCGCCGCTTGCTGGAGGTCGTCTTCGACGGCAAGCTCGAGGCAGCCGGCGACGTTGCGTCCCAGGCAGTAAGGCACAAAGCAGCGCTTGCCAAAGCCCGTGAACGGCTCGTAGTGCCTGCTGCAGCGACGCTGGTGGCTGGTTTGGCAAAGCGGTATTCCAGCAAGGAACTGGGCGAAATTGCCGTCCTGAACCAGGATGGAGTAACCACATTCGATTTCGGCGAGTGGAAAAGCACGGTGGCATCGCGAAAGAATGACGATGGGACGATCTCGTTCATCACGATCGATCCCACTGATGACGGGTTCGAATTCGTGATGGGTCAACGTGGCGGCAAGCGGGTGCTGATTATCCGTGATGGCCAGCACGAGTACATCTTTACGGAGGCTGCCTGATCGCTCCGGCTTGGTGGAATCCTCTCGTTTGAGTGGCCCCGCAGCGCTCCAGATTATGCCCGAATCACGGGATATCCGACGCAACGAATTGTCAGAAAAGGAGCCCGGCTTCGTGCAAAAATCCTGAATATTGGCAGAGGCAGGGCCGAGAGGAATTGTTTGAACGTGAATGACGTAAGGAACCGGCTCCCGGTTGCCATCACGGCGCCGTAGCTTGCGCGGAATCTTACGAAGCGCATGCCTAAACGGACACAAAACCGAACCGAGAAAGCGAAAGAACCTGAGACGCTGAAAGGCTGGCAACAGATAGCAAAGTTCCTGGGCCAGCCGGTCTCGACCGCTCAACGCTGGGCAAAATCAGGAATGCCAGTTACTCATAAGGGTCGGAACATGCATGCCTCGCCGGAGGAGCTGAACCGCTGGTTGTCACGTGAATCAGGCGTCTCTGAACCTGTTCACATCGCAACTAACACCGGCGACCTCTCCACTGATCTCAGACGAGGACTGTCGTACCTTCGCAAGCGACGAACAACGAAGTGAGTTATGCGCCCGGCACCTTTCTGCACGAATAATCCGACACCCGTTTTAAACCCGACGTGAAAAGAATTAGTATTCAGCTCTCGGTTCGCGTATGCCGGCACACAATGTCTCTCATGTGTTCATTGAGTTAGGTCTCGTCGTTGTTGGTCTTGCAGTTCTTGCCCGGCTTGCTAACCGGTGGGGCTTCTCGGCGATTCCTCTGTATCTGTTGGCTGGTCTTGCCTTCGACAGGGGTGGGTTAGCGCCCCTTGAGCTCACGGAAAATTTCATTCATATCGGCGGGGACATAGGGGTGCTTTTGCTTCTATTGCGGTCGGAGTCAAGTCGGTTCTTTGTGGTTTTTCACACTTTTCACGTCAGCGCACAGGTACTGGTTCCCTTCGAGAGAGTAACGATCTTGCGTCGATGATTTGTGTCCAACCAAATGGCTCGGCCCGTTTTCACTTCATCAGATTTGGTGGCGTTGCCCACCAGACATCTCTCCGGTCACCTTCGATCATGATGACTTATTCGAACTCCCCCCATTCGGGGAGGCGAGTACCTATTCAGTTACCCGGTCACTGCAATGCAGGACCACTGTTGTAATTTGGCATTCCCGCATGGGCTTCCCCGCACTGCCGCTGCTGTCCGCGGCGGCAGAACTCTTTGTAGTCAATCTAGTCGCGCAACATGATCCACAAGCGGATACCCAGTTTGTGCGCCGCCGCAATCCTCGCCTTGCCCATCCCTTTCTGGATAAGCTTGCGACGATAGAAGCGTTAGCTGCGGATCTTTTCTGACCGCATGGATCGTGCTTCGGTCCACAGATAGCGCAGCAGCGAGTTGCCCTCCTTGGTCAGTTTCCCCAGCCGCTGCCGCTTACCGCTGGTGTGTTCACACGGGATCATTCCGATGTAGCTGGCGACCTTGTTACTGTTGGCGAAGCGGCTCGGGTCTCCCAGGAACACCTCCGTCGCCAATGCCGTCACGGGTCCCACACCGGGATGCGTCAACAAGCGGAGCGCCTGGGGCCGTTGCTGGACTTGTTTTTCTACTTGCCCGTCCAGCTCCTGGATCCGCTGCTGCAATTGCACGTACAAGCGCAGCAGTTCGTCCCGCCTTTGACCGGTGTAGCCGGGCAGAGACAAGGCTTGCAGTGCCTTCTGCCCAGTCGCAGTCCACAGACCTCGGCCTAGCCGCAATGCGTGATTCAGCGCCATGGCTTGCAATGTGTTCTGGACTCGCGTTCGTATCTTCACCCACTGATGACGGTCCCGCAGCAGGGTTCGTAAGTCGCGCTGCTCGCTCGAGGGCATCCAGATCTCGGGAAAGCCATCCTCCCTCATCAGCAGGTCCAACATCAGCCGGGCATCCCGCCGATCATGCTTCTGTTGCCGGGTCTCGACTGCCCGAATCTTCGCCGGATGACCCACCCCGCACAGGATCCCCAACTCTTCCAGTAGTTCCAAAAACCACTGCATGGCTCCGGTG
>QIAP01000215.1 GCA_003225075.1 Acidobacteriota bacterium
GGTCCCAGTGCGTGTGCCGGTAGCTGTAGGAGTGAAGGTCACGTTAATAGCGCAGTTCCCGCCTGCCGCCAGGCTAGAACCGCAGTTGTTGGTTTGCGCGTAATTGCCCGAGGTGGCGATGCTGGAAATCGTTAGCGGCGCGGTGCCGGTGCTGGAGAGCGTAACTACTTTGGCGGTGCTCGTGGTGTTCACCGTTTGATTGCCGAAGTCCAAGCTGGTGGGACTAAGACTTGCTCCCGGGACGCCGCAGTTGGGCGCGCAATTGTTGTTGTAGGTGAGGGATTTATAAGCAGTGATCCGATTGGTAATTGAAGGTACGCCGACGGCTTGAATATAGAGATAGCGCGTACCTGAACCGATAGGCTCGGTGGTCAGATTAACTGAACGCGCCCCGCGCGGGAAGACATCGACTTGGGTCAGGTTATCGCCGTCGGCGGAATCGTACAGCACGTAATGATCAACAGTGTTCTCGGTTCCTCCGCTAGAGAAAGCAATGGTCCAGTTAAGGGTTGTGGTATTGGTGATGGAGGCAGAAAGGCTGGAAACGCAGTTGTCAATCCCGGTTTCGAGCGCGGTACCTTCTTCGTAGTCATTCCAGGTGACAAGCTGCAGGTTCTCCAACTGGTTGGAAGACGAGTAGTGGTTGCCGATGTCGGAATAGGTATTCAACCAGGTAGTGCCGCAATTCTGGTTCATCAGGCGCGGGCAGGGCTGCCCGTTGGCGCCGCACCAACTCGCGTTGAAATCGTTAAAGCCCTTTTTAGTTGATCCGTAAGCATGCTTCGTGGGATTTGCGAGCGCCTTGTTATAGAACGAATCCAACCCGCTCTGTCCCCAATCGTTGGGGTTGCTGTTGTTAACAAATACCCAAGAGTAGGCGCCGTCACTGCCGGTGTGGGTAAAGCCGCCCTCGTTGTTGAAGACGAAGAGAGGGTTGCCTGAGACACTGCTCTTGATATGTGTCCAATCACACGAAATACAGTACGTGTCAGGATCAAAAAAGAACACTACCGGCCGACCGCCGATTTTCAAATAAGCCGTGGAAGTCTCGAAATTCGTGTAAGCATAATTGAGATCATTGATCGCGTTAGTTTCACACGAGGTCTTGTCGGTGCAGCTCTTCAATGCCCCCTTGTCCTCGACGATGGCGAACACGAAAGAACCGTTACGGTTCTGTGCCTCGGCCTTAAGCGCGAACGCGGTGTCATTCACCATGGTCTCGCTCGGCCCATACCAGTCCAGAATGAATCCGCTGATGCCGCGTCCAAGGGCATCCGTGACCTGGCTTGCGACCTGTGTCGGACTACTCGAGGTGTAGCCCACGTTCTTGTGGTTAGCTTCTCCGAACCACCCCATGAAGTGAGCGTAAATGTTAGTTGTGGAACCTGAATACATGAGAGTGCGAGTAGCTACGTGGCTGATGTTAGAAGGTGGAAGGTTGAAATACGGCCCACTGGGCGTGGGGTACCGCCAGCCCGGAAAGGTGGCTGCAGTGCTTGTATTGTTGCTGGTTTCTGCGGTGTAAGTGGTGTTCTGGGAGTGAACTTGATTGGCGAAAGCGAGCACACAACAACCAGCGAGTGCCAGTACGGATCGTGTCATATGATCCTCTCTAATTCATCGCCAGACGGGACAGGTCTGTGCGGAAGTCGCGCGCATGGGCACGGTTGGGCGGAGAGCAGTTGCTTCTACTTCCGGCGCGGGAGGTCAAATCTGTTTGGAAGGCGACTAATTAACGTTTGTATCTTGGGGCCCATTACGTCGCAGCGGTTACCAAACGCGGAACCTCTGGCCGAAACCATTTGTGACTCTCGTAGAGAGCCGGCGACTCAGATGCAGGTTGTAGCTTTGCGGTGGCTTCGAAATTATTGCTCGCATCGGATTTTGCAAGACAACACCGGACTGTTCTTCCAGTGCGGGGTCGAGTTCTTCGCCTTTCAACATGGCATAGAGCCGTTGAATGGTGGTGATGCTGACCTTGCAAACATCATCCAGCTTGTTGGACTGCATGTGCTGGACAGCCTAAGACTTTCTCCTTAGATTTCTCCTTCAGAATTGATAAGATCCACTCAGAACAGTGGAGAAACAATGGTCGGACGTGTCCAAAATCTGAAACCCTAGCCGAAGGGTGTAAGCGGCAACCAGGAGGCCGTCCTAAGCGGGATCTGGCTTCGGAAATAGCGCAAGCGGTTTTTGAGAACAATCCCAATGCCATTTATAAAG
>QIAP01000216.1 GCA_003225075.1 Acidobacteriota bacterium
TGTAGTGAATCGATCGAGTACCCTTGGCCGGCTTGAAGGAGCAATCAAACACAGCAAGATGCTCGTCTTTAATATCCGGAGCGCCTTCGATAGTTCCCGTCGCGTCGATGTAGCTGACGATCTTGTCAGCTTCCTCGTGCGTGTAGCCGAGCTTGAAGAGCGCAGTCGGCACGGTGTTGTTCACGATCTTGATCATGCCCCCGCCAACCAGTTTCTTGTACTTCACCAGCGCCAAATCCGGCTCCACACCAGTTGTGTCGCAATCCATCATGAAGCCTATTGTGCCGGTGGGGGCGAGCACGGTGACTTGCGAGTTGCGATAGCCGAATTTTTCGCCGTGGGCGAGAGCCTCGTCCCAGCATTGACGGCTGGCGGCGATGAACTCGGGTAGTTGAGCGGAGGTTCGCTCCGCCTGGACGACGCCCGTCCCCACACGGCCATTGCCGATGTTGTTGACAGAAGCCCGGTGCATGCGGATGACGTCGAGGAAGGGCTCGCGGTTGATGTACCAGCCGGGGCAGGCGGCTCCGGGCATGCGCACGGGCGAGACGCCCGCGCCTACATTGGAGCTTGCGCCTACATTGGAGCCGAGATTAGTTTCAGCCAGGCCTTTCTTTGTTGGGTCGGTGGCCGGCACCAGCGGCTCGCAGAGTTCGGCGATTCGCGACGACTGCAGATACGCCTCGCCGCACATGATGGCGGTGACGCAAGCGGCGTAGTCGCGTCCGGCTTCGGAATCGTAGGGGAGACCGGCGGCCATGAGCAGCGCGCCGAGATTGGCGTATCCCAGGCCGAGCGGACGGTAGTCGTGTGAGTTGCGTGCGATCATCTCGGTCGGATAGCCGGCGTTATCGACGATGATTTCCTGCGCCGTGATCACGACATCGACGGCGTGGCGATATGCTTCGACATCGAATGTGCCGTTGGGTGCGAACTTCAGCAGGTTGAGACTGGCCAGGTTACAGGCCGAGTCGTCGAGGAACATGTACTCCGAGCACGGGTTGGACGCGTTGATGCGCGCGGTGTTCTTGGAAGTGTGCCAGCGGTTGACAGTGGTATCGAACTGCATGCCGGGATCGCCGCAGTGCCAGGTGGCTTCAGCGATCTTGCGGAGCAAGTCTTTGGCTTTGTAAGTGGCGACGGGGCGGCCGTCGCGAATGGCGCGCGTGGAGAAATCGGTGTCGCGCATCACGGCGTACATGAAATCGTCAGTCACGCGTACGGAGTTGTTGGCGTTCTGGAAGAAGATGGACGAGTAGGCTTCGGAATCGGGAGAAGACCCGTCGTAGCCGGATGCAACGAGCGCGTGGGCCTTGGCCTCTTCTTTGGCCTTGCATTCGATGAAATCGACGACATCGGGATGGTCAATGTTGAGGATGACCATCTTGGCGGCACGGCGGGTCTTGCCACCGCTCTTGATGACGCCGGCGAAGGCGTCGAAACCTTTCATGAAGCTGAGTGGGCCGCTGGCAGTGCCGCCTCCGCTCAGACCTTCGGTCGAGGAACGCAAGGAAGAGAGATTGGTGCCGGTTCCGGATCCCCACTTGAAGAGCATGCCTTCGGTTTTGGCCAGAGTGAGGATGGAGTCGAGTGAATCCTTCACCGAATTGATGAAGCAGGCCGAGCACTGCGGCTTGCTGTAGCCGGTGACGGAGAATTCAACGCGGCCGGTCTGCGGGTTCCAGTGCCAGTTCTGCGCGTCGGAGTTGGGCTCGATGCGGTCGCAACCCACGTTGAACCAGACCGGCGAATTGAAGGCGGCATACTGGCGGATGAGAATGTGCACCAGTTCATCGTGGAAGGTGGCGCCATCTTCTGGCGTTCGGAAGTAGCCTTGTGCCAGTCCCCAGTCGCGGATGGTCTCGGCGACGCGCGTGACGAGCTGGCGGACGCCGGTTTCGCGCTCGGGCGTACCGATTGTGCCGTGCAGATATTTGCTGGCCACGATGTTGGTGGCGGTCATCGACCAGTCTTTCGGAATCTCGACGTCTTTCTGCTCGAAGATCACTTTGCCATGGGCGTCGGTGATCTGAGCGAGACGACGTTCCCATTCGACTTCGTCGTAGGGCGACACACCGGGCTTGGTGAAAAAGCGGCTAAAGGTCAGGCCGGGAGCCTTCTTCCTAGTCTGCGTCGCACCGGCGGCATATTCAGCAACCTTGTTGCTCACCGACTCGGTATTGGTCTTTTCATGCACGTCGGGCATTTCTTTCTTTCTCCTACTTAGATTCGGGCCGACAATTGGTTGATTCCGCGAGCTCCTGTTTCGTATACCCGGGTCTTCCCGGAGCACCTGCGTCCGCCCTACTAGATTGGTTACAATACTCCCGTATCTTGGGCCAGTCAAGAAAATATATCTATATATTGTATATCATCGCCTTAACCGTGAGGATGGCTATCGGAGCTACTTTTTTCCACGAGGATTCAGCTGCTTGACGGATTAAATCGTCATCACGCGCCGCGATACCGAGCGCCGGACCGCCGATTCCAATGACACTTCGCTCTTTGCCAGCGATGAACAATCTCCATCGACAAGCCCCATGGGCACATAGACGTCTTCAAAGATTTCTCGTGGAGCAATGCGGCGCACGCCATCAGACGATTCCACCAGGTAGTCACCTGGACGGCCCTGATGCTCGCGACCGAGTGGGTCCACGAACGAGGATGTTTCGGTTAGTTGCTTCGCTTTAATCAGAAATCGTGTGCGATAAGTTTTCCATTCAGTTACTGCTTTGCTCACGTGCATCCGCCCTTGGGGGAGGGAGATGGTTGAATTTAATTTCTACGATTCGCGGTTGGTGCTATTGGCTGGAAATTCTTGGGCCGAAGGTGCGATGAATTTACGCGCAAGGTAGGTTGTGGTCAATCCCAAAACTTTGGTGCAGTGAAGAAAATTTTTGGCAGCAGATTTCGCGGACCTGCGTGGATGAAGAAAATTGTTAACACACTCTGCTGAAAGCGATTCGAGGCGATTCTTCACGAGCGGAACCTCACAGGGGAAAAAATTCGGTTACACTCGCCAGTGTGTTTTCCACATCTGTGCACAGGAAACGCAGAAAAACAGTTCTCAGTTGCGCTGCGTTTCGGTTCTCATTTTTGATTTTCAGGTCCCGTTTCGATATTCCGATGGAGTGACCTTTCGCCGGAACTCCTTGATCAAGGGATTTGGATGCTTGGCGCAACGCGCAGTGACACCCTAGCCGCTTAATCGAGACAAAGCCAATCTCGCTGCATGATAGCCACACATTCCGTGCACCCCGCCACCCGGCGGAGTGGACGACGAGCATATATATATGTCCCTAGCCGACGTCGCATAATGCCGCCACGTAGGACGAAACAGGAACTGCCGAAGATCCATCACCCCACCTCCAATGTCTCCGCCTACGAGATTGGCATCCATCTTTTCGATGGCCGCGGGAGAAAAAATTCGACGCGCTAAGATGCAGCCGCGGAATCCAGGCGCGAAACGCTCGATCTGGGCCTCAAGTCTGCCCAGCATGTCGAACTCGGAGCCGTTCGGGACGTGACAGTAAGCCCAGGCAGTATGCCTGCCTTCCGGCGCACGTGTGGGATCGAACAGACTCGGCTGAGCTAGCAGAACGAAGGGACGCTCCGCATGCCGTCCATGTCGCATGGCCTCTTCGGAGGCCGCGATCTCCTCGATACTCCCGCCCAGGTGGACCGTCGCCGCACGGAGGCAGTCGGGGGCTTTCCAGGGAATCGGTCTCTCCAATGCGTAATCGACTTTGAAAACGCCGGGACCATACCGGTAAGTCGCGAGTTGACGTTTATATCCCTCTGACAATCGGTCCTGAGCCAACCGAAGCAACTGGCGAGGAGTGACATCGCAAAGAGCGACGTCATAATGAGGAAGCGCCGCCAGGTTCTCAACGCGCCTCGATGTCGTTACGATGCCGCCGATTCTGGAAAGATGACTGCACAGGGCATTTGTGATGGATTGCGCGCCTCCGCGCGGGATCGGCCACCCTACTGCATGTGCGGCCGCCCCCAGCAGCACGCCAAACGCGGCGCTCAAGGGCTCATCGAGACGGAGAAATGAATGTGCAGCCAGGCCGGCAAAGAGCGCCTTGGTACGGTCGTCGCGAAATAAACGACGAACAAGTGCCTTTGCCGAGGGGAATGCGTTTAGTCCAAAGCGTGCGAGCAACCAGGGATGGCGGGACAGCAAGTGAATGGGACGGAGCACTTCGGAAGACAGTTCAGTCCAGTGCTCAGCGAACGGCCCCATAAGCCTGCGCCACGCCTTTCCATCGGGACCCAGCGAAGACTCTGTATCGCGGAGATCGCGTTCCAATATCACCGCCGTGCCGTCGTCCAGAGGGTGTGCCAGCGCGGCTGGCGAGTGAATCCACTCGAGTCCACGGTCCCGCAACGGCAGTGACGAAAAGAACGGTGATCCAACGGCCAACGGGTGAACGGCCGATCCGAAGTCGTGAAGAAAGCCAGGAATCGTCAATTCGAGTGTGCGTGCAGCGCCACCTGGGTGCAGTTCGGCCTCGAACACTTCAACTTGCACCCCCGCTTGGGCGAGAACGATGGCTGCTGCGAGACCATTGGGGCCTGCACCGATCACGCAAGAGGTCGGCGGCGCTGGTGCCTTGGTCCGCGAAGCTCTATGGCTCATCTCAAGGTACTCCGCATCTGATTGTGCGCCGTTTCAGGCATATCGTGATACCGCTGGCTTCTCTTTCTTCATCAGCTACACAAGTGCGAT